>JBLHWZ010000355.1:0-5509 GCA_047629415.1 Bradymonadia bacterium
AGAGCCGGACACACTGCCTCGACCCATTCGCCATCGGTGACGGACACGACGATCACCTCGCCCTCGTGGCCGTCGGCGGTGCATGTCACTTCGTATTCGCCCGCCGGCACATGTTGCACCCGGTCTCGACTCCAGGCATCAAGCGAAAGCTGGGGTCTGTGCCAGTGCGCAGGCGGGAGCTGCCAGTTAGGTTCGACATTCACCACAACTGGGGTCCGCTGAGACAGCACTTCCATCTCACCGCCCAACGGCAACTCCCAATCTTGTGGCTCGGCCGCATCAACCAGAGCAGCGATGAGCGGCGCGTGTTCGGGGTAAGATGCGACGAGGCGATCAGGCGTTGCTGTGCACTGTGTCGCCGTGAACCACGCATCAGCACCGACGGTCGCCTGGCATGCCGGCAGCGCGCTCTCGCCTTCCATCAGCCAAATCAGCGCACCTACGGCCGGTGCACCCCGACTGGTGAAGAGGCGCCCCCGTATCGTTGGCAGTTGTTCGCCGGACAGACGGACGATCACGTCGTCGAGGCCGCTTTCCGGAATCTCGAGCCGCAACTCGGTCGCAGCGAAGTCCGGATGACGAACAGAGAGAAGAATCGAGCCTGGCAGGTCGTCGATCTCGAAAATTCCATTGCGTGGAGTCGTCAGGCCGACCGGCGAAGCCCACTGTGGAACTCGCTCCGGACGTGCGGATACGTAAGCGCCGGAGATTGCGCCGCCGGCTCCGTCCTCCACCCGTCCTCTAAGCGTGCGGCCGGTTTCCATCGTGAGGTTGAGCGCCTCGTAAACGGTGTTCTCTTGCAGCTGGAGCTCGTTGCTCGCGGTGGTAGCCCACCCACGCTTCATCGCGGTGATCCGCGCCGCTCCGGCGGGTAAGCCAGAGAGTGTGAACTCCCCGTTTCCGTCCGTGTAGAAGATCGACGCGGACCACCAGAACGGACTGCCATCGGGACGCACGAGACGATGGAAGTCGTCGAAGTGCGTGCGTCGGAGTTCCCAACGCGCGCCCGCTTCCGTTACCACCACGGCGGTTAGGGACACGTGTGCGAGCGGGTTCCCGACGGTGTCAGTCACTCGACCCCGGATGGTCGCTCCGCGCGAAAGCGGCAAGACGATCTCTCCGCCGCCGCTCGAGACGTCTATCTGCCCTTCAAAGGGCAGATAGCCGGGCGAGCGCACGCGCACGAAGTACGATCCCCGCGGAAGAAAATTCATCTCTGTTAGCCCACCATCGGCCATCGTGTGCAAGCTGAGCACATGGAGCGGCGCTGAAGCGACGGTGACCACGGCGAGCGCTACCGGTTCTTCAGTCACCGCGTCGATCACCAAGATTTCGGTAGTCGCTGTCGGATAAACCGGGATATCGAGGCGCAGGCTCTCACCCTCGGGGTCGTCGATGGCCATGCGCCCGCCGAAACCGCTCCCGAATCCCTCCGCCGTTGCGATGAGTTCATATGCCCCAGGACGCAAGCCAGAGATGGTGAAGCGGCCGGCGGAGTCCGCGATCACCGTCCGTTGAGGGAAGGTACCTGGCCCACCGAGGTGAACGACGGCGTAAGGAACTGGCTCTTCACCGCTCGTCACGAGGCCCTGAACCTCGCGGCCCGACTCAAGTACCAATCGTACCTGGGTCTGTCCGAGTGCGACGCCGATCGCTATCGCGGGGCCGTAGCCGTCCTGACTCGCTTCGACGACGAAACGCTGGTCTGCAGCCATCCCTCGGAACTGGAACATACCGCCTTCGTCAGCAATGGCTTCGTAGACCGCACCATCCGTCGCAGTCGCACTGACTTGAGCACCACTAGCCGGTTCGCCCGTGGGTACGACGACTTGGCCACTGATCGCCGCGCCATCCGGCACAGGGAGACTCTGCCCTGAGCCATCAATGCTGGTTTCGACGGCATCCGCTGTACCGTAGATCTGGGAGAGTTCTTCGAAGCCAGGCTCGCTGATATCTTCCAGAGCAGCGGGATCTGGGGCCAAGCTGCGGAAGAGCACGATGACCGCGACGATCAGCAGCGCGGTGAGAGCCGCGAGGGTCTTCTTGTTCGTTGCCGTGCGCAAAGGTCCTTCAGAAAAGGGAGGAACTGGTGCTACCACGAAATGGCCAGTCGTCGAAACGTCGAGCGAGAACCAAGCCATGAATGCAACCCGAGTCTTACCGATCGTCGAATGCCAGTTCGGCCTAGATGGCGGAGCCATGTTTGGCATCGTGCCAAAGCCATTGTGGGAACGCACCAACCCCGCCGACGACAAAAATCGAATCGCGATGGCCACTCGATGCCTCTACCTTGAGTTTGGTGATCGCAAGGTCCTTGTCGACGCCGGTATGGGTGACAAATGGAGCGAGAAGGAAACGGGCATCTACGCGCTTCGACATCCAGAAGGGACCCTCAAAGAGCAGCTCACTGCGCACGGAGTCGATCCCGACGGGATTACGGACGTCCTAATCACCCATCTGCACTTCGATCACGTCGGTGGACTGACGACAGCTGGGACCGACGGACCGCGCCCTACGTTTCCGCGCGCTCGGCATTGGGTCCAGCGCGAGAACTGGGCGTGGGCGAACGGGCCATCTGTCCGGGATGCCGGCAGCTATCGGAAGGAGAACTTCTTGCCGCTGATTGGACCTGATGGAGTCGACCTACGCCTGACAGACGGGCACTGCAGCCCGTTCGCTGGCATCGAGTTCATTGTCAGTCGCGGCCACACCCCCGGGATGCAGCTCGTGAAGTTCGAGGTCGACGGTGTCACCGTGGTTCACGTTGCCGATCTCATCCCCACGAGTGGTCACGTGCCCGTCCCATACGTGATGGGTTACGATGTCTATCCTCTGACGACATGCACCGAGAAGGCGGAGTTCCTCTCGAACGTGGTTCGCAACGACTGGGTGATCGCGTTGGAGCACGACCCTGATCATGCCTATATGCGGGTCGAGCGTGAGCCAAACGGGCGTTTCCGCGTCGCCGCTCGGAGCAATGACTTGGCGAGCCTCCGGTGAGGGCGTTGTGCTTCCCTAAAAGGGCCGTCTAGACTGTCTCCTGACGCATGTGGCGTCCATCAGCCGGAAGAGTACCGTGACAGACGACAAGAAGAAGAAAGGCGACTCCAGCAAGAAGCCGTCGAAGAAGTAAGTGCTCGGGGCAGTCGAGTTACTCGGCTGCTCCACACTCGCACTCACTCCATTGCGTCGCTCTGATCGATGCGAACGGGCTCGGCTGGCCTCCTCCGAGTCCAGGGACGAACCCGATGGATTCGGAGACGTAAGCCTCCAGAATGTTCGCACCACAGTAGAAGGAGAACAGCTGTGCGCTGCAGCTGATCCCGACGGCAACCAGGGTGCCACCGTCTCGGAGCGTCTCTCCTCTTAGGCAGGTCGAAATCCTCGGGAGACTTCGTTCGCGTTCGTCTGAGCACAAGGTGCGGCGCATCCAGACGACATCACAAGCGGCGTCGCAGACGAGTCCAGCGGTTCCATCCTCGGAGAGAGCGACCTCTTCTGCGGAACCCACGACCCGCTCCAGTAGACTGAGCGTCCCGTCCACCGCATTCACTCGGACCGCACCGTCGTCGCCAGATGTCGAGAGTCCGGTCGTGAGGAACGTGGACGCGCCCTGCGTGCCGTGCTCAGCGACGCCACTGACTTCGCCGGAACCTGGATTCACCCGCCACCACGCCAGACCAGTGTCGGGGTCGCCAGCGCTGCGGTTCGGAGTCAACGCAAAACCGCCGAACTCGCTGACCTCTCTCACGAGGCGAGCGGCAGACTCCTCGCTCAACGATAGCGAGTCCAGTCTGCGAACAGTGCCCGGGTGTACAGTGACCATCGACGCTCCGTCTGCAGAGGCAGCAGCGATGCACTCATCCGCACTTAGGCTCGCGCGGCCAGTCAGTCCCTCAAGCACGAAGCCCGCGAGAGCGCTGTCGGTTCGTCCGCGCGCAGCGAGGAAAGACGACACGATCGGTGGAGGAACACCATCCGCGGCCAACGCTGAGATAGAGTTGGAACGGAGATCCAGCTCGTAATTCATGGTGCCGCCAGAGCGGAAAGCGCCGGCAATGAGCACGCGGGGGTCGCTGTAATACGGCCGAACTCCTAGGGCCCGAGCCGTCTGCATTGCCACGCGATCACTCAGGTGCGCAAATCCAAGCGAAACAATGCCCATCGCAGTTCCGACTCGGGCGCGGGTCACGGCTGCAATCTCGTCTCCGACATCCGTCTGCAATGTGCTCAGATCAATTTGATCCGTGATGACAGACCTCAACTCGTCGGTATCCGTACCAAAGCCACCGACGAGCACGCTCAGCACCGCGCGGAAGTAGTCGTCACCGACGAATCCCGGCAGAAGGACCACGCTGAACACCATGTCGTCCGCCTGAGTAACGTCCACTCGAGAATCAGCGACATAGAGATCCCGCACAATGCGCTCCTGAACATCCCCAGTCTCGAACACGAACTGAATCCAGAGTCGTTCAAGGTTGGTTGCCGGAAGCGAGGACCCCGAGACCTCTCCAGTTGGGGTCTCCAGCCTAGGAGTCATGCGCCCGCCTGCACGATCGAAATAGAGTGTCAGGTTTCGATATCCTAGCTCTGCCGTATCTGAGGAGTGAGACAGCGAGACTCCCCCTTGAGAGGTCGCCGTCTCGAAGTAGACACCGACGGTGACCGCCCGGTTCAACTCGTCAGGCAACTCGCCAGGCTCGTACTCAGTGACAAGCTCAGCCGCGGTCTCTCCGTCCTCAAGTCCGGGAAAGCAGGGATCTAGGTCCACCCAGTCTCCGTCGACACGGGCTTTAACCCAATAGTGACGTGCGAGAGCGCCCCGAATTGCGCCGTCCGCGGCAGGCGCATACTCGGCAAAGGACGACGGGACGCCCTCTCCTTCGAGTGTGCCCGTTAGCGTGGTGCTGGCTGCGAGCGTTCTTGCAGACTCATCGTTCAGTTCCCCGACGGCTAGCTTCCAACGGATACCCTGGGCTGCCAGCAACTCTCCAAGCAGTAACGACCGATCTAGAGAGTTCCCTCCCCGCGAGAAGAGAGCGCCTCTCGCCCCCCGAAGCATGCCAGCGTACGGGTCAAGAGTGGTGTTCTCTGCCACCCAGGCTACTGACGACTCTACACCTCGAAGCTGCGCAGCGAGAGCACCGATTGACACCCCAGCTGGGTCGTATTCTAGGCCGCTGAGCGCTCTAGCGCCGGCTTCTAGTCCAGAGAGTCTAGCCTCGAAGCCAGCGACAACTTCGGAGTCGTCGGCCCAGGATCCGGACGTGGAAAGAAGTGCCGCCGCAGCTGTAGCTACGACTCCAATCCTCCGTAGCGAATTCGCGAGAAGAGTACGCATTGTAAAGGTAGGTTTAGGAAGGGACTCGGCATCCTCACGGTCAGGGGCGTCAAGCGCAAGCACTTACTGAGCCTCGGCCATAACACCGTTGGCATCGAATTCTGCGACCGGATCAAATGCCGAGGTATCGTCGTTGAATTGGAAGAGATGCGAGTTCTCAGCACGGCC
>JBLHWZ010000356.1:0-5501 GCA_047629415.1 Bradymonadia bacterium
TGGTCTTGTTAAAGAGGACCAGCTTTCCGTAGAGCGGCAGGAAGCCGATCTCAACGCCGCCCCAGAATGTCAGCGGCGCCAACTCGGGCACCGAACCCGTCTGGTCGATCACTTCTTCGTAGACCGCAGTCGTTCCACCAAGTTGGTTGTTAAAATCGAACCACTCGAAGGTACCCCCGATAAAGAGGCGCTCCGATGGGTTGTAAGCCAACGTACCGCCGACCGCGAACTGCCGCAGTACAGCATCGTTGATGGTCGAACCCATCCTCGGCGTGAGCTGAAGTCGGTGTCGACGCAGGGTCGGCTTCGGCTGGATGACAGTAATCGTACCGTCCTCGATCTGCTGCGCGGCAGCGTCGCAAGGCATGCCGACAACGGCTGCGGTCGCGAGCGCTAACGCCAAAACGAGTGATTTCTTCGCCATTGAGATTCCTCGATGACCTCATTGCTCAGACCTAGAAACGGTCCAAGTCCTTTAGGAGGCGCGCGAAAACTACCACGCGCACACCACGAGCGCCAAGCCGCGTGTGACGTTGTTTTTGCAGACCGCGTCGGCGCGATCGATACGCGCCCAAACGCCGACTCTCGCAGGCCCGCGCCGGTGCGAGATACCCAACACCTAGGTCCTAGAACAGGGCCTCAACGAACTCTGACGGGTCAAAACGCCGAAGGTCGGTCACCGATTCGCCGATCCCGATATGGTAGATCGGCAACTTCATCTCTTCGCTTATACCGATCACGACGCCGCCCTTCGCGGTGCCGTCGAGCTTAGTCAGAATCAAGCCGGTCAGCGGAGCCGCCTCGCGGAAGAGCTGGGCCTGCTGAATTGCGTTCTGACCCGTGTTGGCGTCGATCACCAGAACCGTCTCATGGGGGGCTCCTGGCAACGCCTTATTCGCCACGCGCACGATCTTGCCCAGCTCATCCATCAGCGGCTTCTTGGTCTGAAGACGCCCCGCCGTATCGCAGAGAATCACATCCACACCAGCGGCGATCCCCTTCTTGATGCCGTCGAAGATGACACCGGAAGGGTCATGCCCTTCCTCTCCAGCATGGATCGGACACCCTACCCGCGTCGCCCACTCTACCAACTGATTCACCGCTGCCGCACGGAAAGTGTCGCCCGCGACCATCAAGACGGACTTCCCTTCCGCGGTATACTGCGCCGCCAGCTTGCCAATCGTCGTAGTCTTACCAGCACCGTTAACGCCCACCATCAGCAGCACGAACGGCTTCTTAGAAACATCGGGCACCAATTCGCCAGCGCTGGTTCCCAAGATCGAGTTCGTCTCCGCCCGAAGGACATCCCAGACCTGGTCCAGTTCGATCTCGCCGTCCGAGAAGCGCTCCTGAACCGCAGCGAGCAGGCGCTGCGAGGTACGCACCCCGATATCAGCGGTGAAGAGCACCTCTTCCAGTTCCTCGATCGTATCGGCGTCCAGCTCCCTCTTGTTCGCGAAGATCTTACCGATCCGGGCCACGAACCCACGCTTCGTTCGGCCGAGACTATTCTCGAGCGCGTTCGGTACAGGCTCTGGCTTGGCCGGCACAGGCGCGATCGGAACGGGCGCAGGCACGACCGGAACGGCCACAGGCTCAGGCGGCGCGACCGCAGGCTCAAGTGCGGGCGCGGCCGGAGCGGGCGCAGGCGTAGGCATCTCCGCTGGAGACACCGGCGCCGCAGGCTCGGGAGCGAGCGAGATGGCCGCAGCTACCGCTGCCGCTTCTGCCTGAGCCCTTCTGGCCAACTCCTCGCGAAACTGGGCCGTCGGAAGCGGTTCAGTCTCAAGGGTGCCAATGTCCTCTTCGTCCCAATCGTCCGGAAGCAGTTTGCCGGTTTCGGGCGTCCTAGACGGGGGCTCCACGCTGTCGCGTGCATCGACCGCACCGAGCGGAGGAGACGGGCTGTCCTTCTCCTTGTCGGTCTCGACTCGCGCTAGATCCTCGGTCGTCGGGACGAGTTCCTCAACGACCGGCGCCACCGCCACTTTGCCCTTGCGAATGTCCTTCTCCGCTCGCGCAGCGGCGCTGCTTAAGAAGTCTTCATCAAGGCGGTTTCGTTTCGCCTCCTTGATCTCCTTGAGACTCATCTCCTTACGAATCTCCACCGGGGCAGCGACTTTCACCCGATCCGCGAGGACGTCCACGGGCGCTTCAGAGGCGACCTCCGGTAGCGCTCGGGTTTCGTCCGCGGCCGGCAGCTCTTTGCTCTTTCCGAGCACGCGAGCAGCCAGGCCGAGGCCGAGCAGCGCGACCACTCCGATGACGATCCAAACCATCGGAGACAGTGCTGCGATTGCGGGTGCAGCGTCTGCAACCATAGTGAATGCGACGTTCATCGTAGGACCTTAGTTCGTTGTTGAGGGGGGGCCTGACGAGCTCGGCTCACGGCGGCTCGGCATCCGGACACCGACGACCTTAGACACGCCTGGCTCTTCCATTGTCACACCATAGAGTGTGTTGGCCACTTCCATCGTGCGTTTGTTGTGAGTGATCACGAGGAACTGTGTCGTTTCAGAGAGGCTTGCGACCGCTTCAGCGAAACGAACAACGTTCGCTTCATCGAGTGGCGCATCCACCTCGTCGAGGATGCAGAACGGAGTCGGTTTAAGCCGAAAGATCGACAGGATCAATGCAACGGCGGTCAGCGCCTTCTCGCCGCCGGAGAGCAGCGTCATAGACTGCAAGCGCTTGCCGGGCGGTTGAACAATGATGTCGATCCCCGTCTCAAGCATGTTGTCCGGCTCGGTGAGTTCCATACGGCCCTGCCCGCCTTCGAAGAGCTTCGGGAAAAGCTCCTTGAAGCCTCCGTTCACGGCCTCGAAGGTCTCCGAAAAGAGATCACGGGAGGTCTGGTCCATCTTCCCAATCGCGGCATCGAGGTCGGCCATCGCCGCCTCAAGGTCGGCTTTCTGACTGTACAAGAACTCGTGACGCTCCTTCGCCTCCTCGTACTCCTCTTCCGCGGCGGGATTCACCGCGCCGAGCCCTTGCAAGCGTTCGCTAACGGTCTTCAGCTCAGTGGCCTCCGCAGCGCCAAACGGCTGGTTACCAGCGACTTCGCGAGCCGCCGCGAGCGTGATCTGGAACCGCTCGCTCAGGCCCGCGTCTGCGTGCTCAAGGTCGGTCTTCGATCGCTCCCCCGCAATCTCCGCTTTCCTCAGCCTCTCGGCATCCTCGTTGAACGCCTTTCGAGCCACATGCGTCTGCGCCTCAGCCTCACGAACGGCCGTGACCGCTGCATCATGGTGCTTTCGAGTGGACTCCAGCTTCGCCTCCGCCACCACCGTCGACTGATCGCTGACGGTCAATGCGCGGCGGTCTGCGGTGAGGGACCCCTCAATTTCCGACGTCCGAGTCAGGATTTTAGAGGACTCGCCTGCGAGATTCCGACCGTCTAGGTCGGCGCCCCGCAGTGTTCTCTCGAGGCGTTCCTGATTCGCTCGAAGCGAGGCCGATCGCTCCCGAATTCGGGCCACCGACGCCTTGGCCTCAGCGACGGCGTCCGAGCGAGCCTGAACCAACGCGCGAACGTCCGGGAGCTCCTCTCGGCGGTCGCCGACGTACTTCTCCACTTCCGCGACCGATGCCGCAGCTGCAACGCGTTCTTGCTCGGCCTCCGTTGCTCGATTCGTCAGGACCGAGAGACGAGAGCGCGCGTTTTCTGAGTCGTTGATCGCTTGTGCCGACTCCCGCTTGACTCGTTTCAGCGCAGCGACGGCTTCCCGATGCGCCTCCACCGCCCGACGTCGTTGCGCGTCGGCGAGTTGCAGCGCTTCGGACCTCTGCGTGCGGGCATGAAGACAGACGTCGAGTCGTCCCTCAGCCTCGCGCAAGGCCTCCTCCGACAGCGGCAGCGACTCGGCCGAAGTAGCAGCGTTCTCCTTGGCCTCGTCTAGTTCCGCGGCCAGTTGAACCACACCGCCCGCCCCCGATGATTCTCCGCCGAGCGTCACCCAGCCCGCCCGATGTCGAACAACGACACCGTCTGCGGACACCGCGCGATCTCCCGCCCCATCGAGCGGATCCTGCCCACCTGCATGACCGAGTAGCTCCGCAATGACTGCCGGGACCGGAGCCGCCGCAGTACACCAAGGCGTGAGCGGCCCTTCGAGATGTGGGCCCCACACGACGGCAGCCCTCAGCTTCAGCTCCCGAGCCCAATCAACGAATGCAACGGCCGCCTCTTCCGAGTCGGCAACTAAGGCGTCCAGTGCTGAGTCGAGCGAGCCAGCCAGCCTCGGAAGGTCGGCGGCGTTCACTCGAAGACGTTCGGCAACCGGGCGCCCGATCCCCCGAAGCTCTCCTCGCTCGATCGCCTTCAGCACCGTCCTGACGGAGGAGCCGTAGCCCTCCCCTCGGCTCAGAACCCCCTGGAGTGCGCGAACGCGTGCGGCCGCAGAGTCAGACGCCGCACGCGCTCCGCGCTCCTCTCGTCGGCGCTCTTCCAACGCCTTGAGGGACTCGCGCTCTGCATTCCTCGCAGCTTCCAGCGCAGTCTCCGCAGCTTGGTGCCGCTCGCGCCCTGCGGCTAACTCCGCCTCAGCCGCGGTATCTGCCGCAGTCGCGGCCTGCACGCCGACCGCCAGCCTCTGCTGCTGCTCGTCGAGCTGATTCAGGCGAGACTGCAGCTGGTCTCGCTCGCGCAACGCGCTCTCTGTTCGTGCTTCAGCGGAAGCGATGATGGACCTCGCGCTCACCATCTTGCGAGAAGCCTCGTCTATCGAGCCGACCAAAGTCGACTCCCGAGTGCGGACCTCAGCGAGCGACACGAGCTCGGCTTTCAGTGCTGTGGCGAGGGCGTCTGCTTGGCTGACGGCGGAGTTGAGTGCCTCGACGGTGCGAGTGAGATCGCTCTGCGCTTGCTCACGCAGCGCGCTCTGTTCCGAGCGCCGCGCCTCTACCTGCAGCGCTCGCTCGCGCAGCCCTTCCAGTTCGCGCTCCTGATGCTGCACGTTGTTTCTGAGCAAGTCCCGCCGAGCCTTCGTCTGGTACGCGACCTCCATGGCATCGTTGTACGAGTGTTCATGTACCGCCAGCTGCGTCCGCCTCTCCTCGATCAGTGCTTCGGCTCGGTCGTGGGCAACCTTGGTCAGTTGCCAAGCGTTCTTGGTCAGTCCCAGCAACTCGTTGGCAGATCTCAACTTATCGTGCGCCAATTCCCTTCGCTGCAGCGCTGCTCGAACTTCCAGTTCCCGTTTGCGCTCGGAGAATGTCCGCCAACGAGCAGCCTTGCGAGCCTGCCGTTGTAGCGAAGCCACCTGGCGCTCGACTTCAGACAAGACGTCCTCAACACGCACCAAGTTATCCCGTGTCTTCTCGAGGCGGCGCTGCGCGGACTGCCGCTGGAACTTGTAGCGGGTGATTCCAGCCGCTTCCTCGATCAGAATTCGGCGCTCTTCAGGCCTGGCGGAAACGATGAAGCCGATCCGTCCTTGTTCGATGATGGAGTAGGCCTCCTTGGCGCCTACACCTGTGCCAAGGAAGAGCTGGTGAATATC
>JBLHWZ010000357.1:0-5477 GCA_047629415.1 Bradymonadia bacterium
CGGTGCACTACGCGGACGCCGTCACGTTCAACTTCAACTACGACTCCAGCGTCGTAGATGAGGGGCTCATTCGTGAGCTCGGCGACGGATTCCTCGAAGAGCTGCGCGGTGCTGGCGTCGATGCTGCGGCCAAGGTCGACCTGTCGATTTAGCCGCCGATGGAAGAGGTAGGCGCGAGCCACTAAGAACGAGTACGGTCTCTCTGTGACTGAGATCTCCGAGAACCTTCACTCGGCGACGCGGTACTTCCAAAAGGTGTACGCGTTCGTTGCGAAGAAGGTCGGCTTGAAAGCCGAGTTTGTCCGCCTGCAACGTTGTCGGGACCAATGGGGGCTCGAGTTCAGTGCACCTGAGCTTGGCGCCCCAATCGTCGTTTTCGCGCATGTTCCGCCCGCCTCGTCGCAAACGGACCGGTACTTCCTCTACCGTGCACGTCGAGACGGCGTCTCTGCTTCCGGCGTGGCAGCGGCCACCGCGATCGCACACGCTCTGTCACGAGCGCCGGTGCGGCCTCCAGACGGCGCCGAAAAGCCCACGCGGCGCAATCCCGTCTTCGTGAGTCTGCCTTCCTACTGTGATCGGGGTTGCATCTTCTGCGGTACCAATCACCGCCGGATGGCGGACCCCGAGGCTTTCCCGTGGCCGGCGATCGCTGTCGCCGACATCGAGCAGGGAATTCGGCCGCCATTGGATCCCGAGTGGGAGCGAATCCAAAGGGAACTCAGGCAAGCGCGTGCGACGCATAACACGGTCAATTGGAGCGGAAATGACCCGCTCAGCTCGCCGGTCTTCGACGATGCGCTCCGGCTGGCGCATGAGCTTGGTTACGAGTCGATGTCCGTCCAGGCGCCCGGCACCAAGTTGGCCGATCCGGCCTACGCGGATCACCTGCACTCTCTCGGAGTCCGGATGCTCTCGCTCACATGCCATGGCCCCGACGAGAAGGTCTTCGACTTTGTTGGCGGAAAGCGGGGCGCCTTCGACCTCTTCTGGGCGACCGTCGCGAACGCAGAGCGGCTTGGCTGGGAGATGACATTCCAAGTCCCAGTGGTCGCTCCCAACGTTCAACATACAGCTCGGACCGTCGCCAAGCTGATGCCAGTACGGAACAGCAATATCACGCTCTTCTTCTGGCAGCCGGAGGCCGAGTTCACCGACGCGATCGAGGCCTTGCCTCTAGGCCTCGACGGTGTCGTGAGCGCTCTTGAGACCGTGCCAGCGTCGAAAGACGAGCGTTGGGTTACGGTCTCGGGGGTGCCCGCCTGCGCTGTGCCGAGCAGCCTGATAAAGCGCCACCAGTGGGACGTCGACGGACACCACTACCCGGACGAAGACCGTGGGTACGGGCCGCAGTGCAACCAATGCTCGGCCCGCGACGCATGTGTCGGATATCCGTCGGCCTACTGGCTCAGCTACCCAGAGACACAGCCGCTCGCTGCGGGCGACCCACGAAATGCGCTCTTTCGTCGCCGCCGAGTCAAGGTCTAACCGCGCCCTACTGCCGTGGGGTGCAACAGCGGAAGCCGACGTGGTCAAGGTTGGCCGGTACTGGCTCGTAGGTGACGCCGTCGCCGCAGCTGAGGGCCGCGCCATCGGAGTCCAGGTAGCTGCCGCCAGCAACCATAGAGACGCCTTCGCCGAGCACGTACTCGGCGACGTTTCCGCTATAATCGCAGCCGGTGACGGTGCAGCACGACGGGAGAGAGCCCGTCGGAGCCGGCTCGCTGGCTACCGTGGCGTCGACGCAGGCACCCGCAACATACGGGTCGTCGCCGATCGGGGGAGGGTAGGGAAAGCCGTTCACGGCGCCACACGCGAGGCGCCACTCGTTCGGCGAACACAGCCGTTTGACGGCAATCGCGACCGTAGATGTCTCTACTATGTCGCGGAGTGCGACGCCCTGGCAGACATCATTGGCCTCCTCCGGCGAGAGGCCCGTCCACGGGAGGACTCCGGCCCGAGGGATCGAGTAGAGATCACCCACACCGACGAAATCCTCGGTCGCGTCCGGGCGGCTGGCCTCGTACCTGTCGACGCAAACGAAGTCCGGGTCGCCGGACGGGAGTTGGATGAAAAGAAAGACCATGTTGAAGGGGCATGGCCCGCAGATGGCATTTCGGGTCGCGTCGTTGTCGATGGCCCCGTCACAGTTGTCGTCGACGCCATTGCAGAGCTCGCCGCCCTCCAGCGGTTGCACCGCGCCAACTCGGCAGAACGATCCCGCGCAGAACTCAACGGAACCGCAGTCATCGTCGCCCTCGCACGGGTTTCCAGCGTTCGGGATTCGACAGATCGAACGTGAGCATCCGGCGTCTTCATCCACCTGGCACTCATCGCTTAGACTCTCACGGGGTAACACCGACTCCACGAGACAAAGCCCAGCCGCAGAGCAGTCCGCATCTGACTCGCAGGTGAATGCGCTGCAGGGCGTGTCGCCGCAGTCGGAGTCCGTTGCGCACCTTGAACCCTCTGCGCAGCGGCGTTCGACGGTGCTCGAGACGCACGCTGTGCGCGAACCGTCAGCCTGGCAGAGCCTTACGCCTCGGGTGCAGGGGCCGGTGTCCTTGCCGCAACTGATTCCGCGCTCGGTCGCTGGATTACACTCACACTCCTCATCGATTTCACCGTTGCAGTCATTGTCGATTCCGTCGCACTCTTCGAGAGCCATTGGGCTGATCGAGGAGTTCTCATCATCGCAATCGACGAGGCGTCCTGGTGGGCACGCAGCGCCGGCATAGGCGGGGACGAATGCGCCGTCGCCATCGGTGTCCGTGCAGAGCGTGCCATCGTCGCTTCCTTCGTCCACACACCGCCGGCCCGTTTCGTCGCCGCTGCCCTCGGCGGCGTAGTCTGAGCAATAGAACGAGGACTCGCAATCTTCGTCGGAAAAGCAACTGAAGCCGTTGGCTCCCCCGGAGCCCGCCTCGATCGTACAGCCGAGCATGGTCCCAATGAACGAGAGAACCAGCAGCGCGCGTACGATGATCAAGGTCAGCTCCGTCGGCAGAGTTTCGTTGGATTCTACTGTGAGTCACCGCACGCGTCCAACTCGGACCGCAAGTCGTTGTTTACTTTTGATCTGGCAGCTATCGTTCGCTTCTACTCCTCCTGACGGCAGAACAGTCGAATGACACTACGAATCGCCCTTTCGCTTTCTGGTTTGCTACTGGCCGCGAGCGCTGTTGAAGCGCCAGCCTCAGCCTCAGAACTCTCGGCAACGCCCAGCTCCATCGTACGAGGCGCTCAAAGCGTCGTGACGCTCGATGGGAACTCGGCGCTCCTCGTCTTGCCTCGTTTTGACTTCTCGGTCTCCCGCACCGGCGTTTCGGCGTCGCTGAACAGTGGCGCGGCATGGAATTGGTCACTCTCCGGGATTCGAATGGGTGATGAACTCCCTCTTGGGTCGGCCGTGCCTGAGCGATCAAACATCGCCGACGGCGCGTCGATCGACCGTGGACTTGTCGCTGAGCACTACTTGGTACGAGACGGTGTCATCGAGCAGCGTTTCGTCATCGAGCGACCGTTCGGAGAGGCCGGGGCCGACCTTGAGATTTACGGCACAGTCGACACGGCTGCTGATGAGTTCACCGAGCAGGAAGACGGCTGGGTGTGGCGCCACGACGACGGTCAGGCCATGGCGATGGGTCGGGCGATCGCATTCGACGCCTCGGGCGACGCGCTCGAGGTGTTCTTCGACGTCGATCACGATGGCACCTACCTGCGGATCGACGCGGAAGAACTCGCGAATGCCGAGTATCCCGTGACCATCGATCCTGCGATTGGGCCCGATGACCTCGTCGTGAGTTCGGTCGGAGGCACCGGAAGCAACACCGGCCGGGCCGACGATGCTGCGATCGCTTACTCCCCGACCGCGGGTGCGTTTCTCGTTGTTTGGTCCGCTGACGACACCAACTTCGATACCACCGCTGACAACGAACTAGAGATCTACGGTCGTTGGGTGAGCGCGGACAGCTTCCAGACGGCGCCGCTTACCGGCGACGCATTCAGAATCAGTACCCAAGGCGCTGACGGGGACGCGTCGGTCGACGCTCGGCAGCCGGCGATTGTCTACGCTCCTGAGGGAGATCAGTTCCTCGTCGTTTGGTCTGGGGATTTGACAGCCGGCAACGATGAGATTTACGGCCAGGTCCTCGACGGGACGACCGGAGCGCTGGTCAGCACCAACTTTCTCGTCAGTGAGCAAACGGTCGGCGATGGCTCCGTGGATTGCCTCTCTCCGGCCGTTGCCTGGAACGGCGTCACGAATGAATTTGGTATTGTTTGGGAGTCTGATGTCATCGGCAATGGAAACCAGGAGATCTGGGGCCGCCTCGTAACTCCGGGCGGAGTCGTAGTGGCCAGCGCGCTGCGAATCAGCGACATTGGGACGGACGCGACCACCGCGCAGGACTCGACTAGCCCGGCCATCGTGTTTGACGCCTCTGCCGGCAACTACCTCACGGTTTGGGAAGGCGACGCGGTTCTCGGCGACAACCAGATCTTCGCTGTCCGATCGGATGCGACGATTGCCGCTTTTGAGGACCCGGAAATGATCTCGGCACTTGGTTCGGGCGATACCTCGCTCGATGCCGCTCGCCCCGCGATCGCGCTGAACACGACTTCCACTGAGTACTTGGTGACTTGGTTCGGCGATGGCGTAGATGGTGTGTATTCCGTTTGGGGGCAGCAACTCGACGGGTTGGCTGACCAGATTGGCGACGACTTCGAAATCGTCTCTCCGTGGGTCGTCGGTGAAACGGCCGGAGACGTCGCTGTCGCGTATGACTCCGTTGATGACGAGTTCCTCGTCGCATGGGAAGTCGACGATGGAACGTCGACCCAGATTGCCGCACGAACCATCGGAGCTGATGGCGCTTTGCTCGGCTCACCTGAGTCTCTCTCGAATCTGACGGTGGCCGGTGGCACCGGCGATGCGTTTGATCCCGCTCTCGCTTTTGCGCCAGATGTGGACGAATTCCTGGTCGCCTTCGAAGGGGACGACACTCGCGATGGCCGAGTCGATGACGAGGACGAGATTTTCGTCCAGTTCTTCGGCGACGCGGCGGCGGTCGACAGTGATGAGGATGGCACGCGCGACGCACTAGACGGCTGCCCAGACGACCCCGCGAAGGTTGAGCCGGGCGCCTGCGGCTGTGACGTCGTCGACGTGGACAGCGACACGGACGGGACGTTCGACTGTGTCGACGAATGCCCAGACGTGGAAGGGCCGGCAGAGCTCGCCGGCTGTCCAGCTTCGGAAGACGTGGGTCCTGACGTGGGTCCTGACGTAGGTCCTGACGTGGGTCCTGACGTGGGTCCTGACGTGGGTCCTGACGTAGGTCCTGACGTAGGTCCTGACGTGGGTCCTGACGTGGGTCCTGACGTGGGTCCTGACGTAGGTCCTGACGTGGGTCCTGACGTAGGTCCTGACGTGGGTCCTGACGTGGGTCCTGACGTGGGTCCTGACGTGGGTCCTG
>JBLHWZ010000358.1:0-5440 GCA_047629415.1 Bradymonadia bacterium
TCGGTGTGCATCTGGTGATGGCTATCGGCGGGGCTGACATGCCGGTCGTTGTCTCGCTGCTCAACTCCTACTCCGGCTGGGCCGCTGCCGCCGCGGGCTTCATGCTCAGCAACGACCTGCTCATCGTCACCGGTGCGCTGGTTGGAAGCTCTGGCGCCATCCTCTCCAAGATCATGTGCGACGCGATGAATCGCTCGATCTGGAGCGTCGTATTTGGTGGGTTTGGTGCTGCGTCCGGCACCAAGCCCAAGGCATCCGACAGCGGGGACCCTCAAGGTGAAGTCACCCCGATTGAAGCGGCCGATGTCGCCGAACTCTGCAAAGACGCCAAGAGCATCGTGATCGTCCCCGGATACGGCATGGCCGTCGCGCAGGCACAGGCCACGGTCGACGAGTTCACGAGCCTGATGCTCACCGAGGGAAAGGATGTGCGTTTCGCCATCCACCCGGTCGCTGGCAGGCTCCCGGGGCACATGAACGTGCTGCTCGCCGAGGCAGGTGTTTCCTACGATATCGTGCTGGAGATGGACGAGATCAACGACGACCTACCAGAGACGGATGTCGTGCTGGTCATCGGAGCCAACGATATCGTGAATCCTGGTGCTGAGACCGACGAGTCAAGCCCAATCTACGGCATGCCGGTTATTCAGGCATGGAACGCGCGCACGGTCGTCGTGTTCAAGCGTTCCATGGGGAGCGGCTACGCGGGCGTTCAGAACCCGCTCTTCTTCCACGAAAACACTCGCATGTGCTTCGGAGACGCCAAAGCGAGTATGCGCGGCATTCTCGGGAGTCTCTAGTGACCCGGCGCTCGTTCAGCCCAATCTACAAGCGAGCGCTGCAGCGTAAGGGCGCGGAGGAAGAGTTCTTCCACTATCTGACGCCGCCCCGGAGCACCGAAGATCTACGACTCGTCACTGACGATCGGTGGCTCGCTGCGATGTCGAAATGTGTATTCGCTGCTGGCTTTCGGTGGAGCGTCATCGACGCAAAATGGACCGGATTTGAGGACGCCTTCATCGGGTTTGAGCCAGCTGCTGTTGCGGAGTTTGACGAGTCGATGGTCGAGGCGCTTCGGCACGACAGGCGAATCGTTCGAAACCCGCAGAAGATTCTCTCGACCATCGAGAACGCCAAGTTCATGAGGGCTGTCGCCGACGAGCACGGCAGCTTCGGAGAGTTCGTCGCAGACTGGCCCGAAAACAACATCATAGGGCTCTGGGCTTACCTCAAGAGCCACGGCAGCCGTCTCGGCGGAAACACCGGTCCGCGCACACTACGGTCCGTCGGCAAGGACACGTTCATCTTCACAGGGGACGTGACCTACGGATTGACTGAACTTGGTATCATGACCGCCGGCGCCACGAGCAAGCGGGGACAGAGGGAAGCACAGGCCGCCTTCTCTGCATGGAAGAAGGAGACCGGACGCTCCTTCGCTGAGCTGAGCGTCATTCTCGCCCAGAGCGTGGACCGGCCGCGAGAGTAGCGTCCGACTAGTTCACGGCGAAGGGGGCTCTTGAAGCGGGCCGACGTGCGTTAACAAACGTTCACAACTGGCACACACAGCTCCAACAGACATCGTTTCGGATCTGCCTATTCTTGGAAACGTGGGCGATGGAGCCTGCTTCCACTCAGGAGATGCCATGAAGAATCGAACCAAAATCCTCTTCGCCCTTTCGACCGTTGCGTTGCTCGCTCTGCCAGTTGCACTGAACGCTCAGGAGTTGCGAGAAGACCGACAGGCGCGAGGGCAGGAACGCTTCGCGTCGGTCGATACCAACACGGACGGTCTAGTGAGTCTGGACGAGTTTCTTGCCGCTCACGACGACCGGGTCGCTTCTCTGGACGCCGATGGGGACGGCCTCTTCACCGCAGAAGAGTTGAGCGCTTTCGCTGGACCGGGTGGACACTCGCCGCCGGCACGCGCGATCGAACGACGGATGGAGCGCGCGGACAGCGACGGAGACGGAGCGTTAAGTCACGATGAAATCGAATCCGCACACGCGTTACGCTTTGAGGCAGCCGACGCAGACGCGGACGGGTTCCTCTCCTTCGATGAGGCCCGCGAAGCTCGGCCCGGACACGGGCACCGGGTCCATGCCGGACGCGAAGGAATGCGGGAGCAGATCCAGGGCCTGGACACCAACGGCGACCGAGAGATCAGCCGCGACGAGGCCGCTTTGAGCGACATCCCCTTCGATGACATGGACCGCAACGGCGACGGTGTCCTGAACCGCGAGGACCGACCCGAGCGCGGCGAGCGCGGAAACCGCCACGACAGCCAGAGCGCCGGGGAGTAACTCCCGGCGAGCACGGCGTCTCCTATTCGAGCACGTAGGCGGCGCCTGCGTTCGGTCCGTCCACATCGTCCTCGACGGCGCCGATGAGCGCGCGCCCAGCGTTGACAGAGACGCTGAAGCCGAAGGACTCACCGAGACCTTCGTCTTCAGCGTCGATCGTGGCGACCTGGGCCCAGGCGCCGGAAGCTGAACTAAAGACCGTGACGGTCCCGTCCTGCGAACCTGCTACGTCGGCGCCATCTGCGCCGACGAGCGCGAGAGTTCCACCAACGCTCAACGCCGCGCCGAAACGCGAACCGGTTCCAGCTGCATCCGAGACCAGCGTTCCCGAGGAGTTCGAAGAGCCGCGCACGAAGACGTAGACAGCGCCACTTGCGGGCTCGACTCCGGTGGCCGACGAAGCGCCAATGTAGAGCTCGGAATCCGTGATCGCGACAGAGCTACCGAAATTCGCGCCATTCTCGGGCGCCGTGATCGCCTGCGTGAACCCCCAGCTGCCATCGGTACGGTCGAAGCGGAATGCCGCACCGGCACCATCGTCGTGCCCAGGTGAACCGACGAGCGCGGTATCTCCGTCGATCGTGACGGTGCTGCCGACGATCCCGGAAGGCTGCATCGCTACTGAGGAGAGCTCCGCCTCGGACACCCAGTTGGTACCATCAAAGGCGAAGACCCAGGCCTTGCCTGCGAGACTCCGTTCTGTCTGTTCGTGGTCTTCTCCGATGATCAGATGGCTACTGTTGATCGCGACCGAGGTCCCGAAGCGCCCACCGCCTACCGGGCTTGGAGAGATGAGGCGTGCGTACTCGACGAAGGTCTCATCGCCCGTGCGCGAGTAGACATAGACAGCGCCGGCCCGGGGCTCAGGTCCGGTGGCGTTTCGGGCGCCGATGACAAGCCAGTCCTCATCCATATCCATCGCGTTTCCGAATAGGGAGAAGTCCTCAGGCTCTGCTGGCCCCAGCACAGTGGCGTGCTCCCAACCGTCCCGGGTGCGGGAGAACACGTGCGCAGCGCCACCGCGAATCGCGAATCGACTGGACTGATCGGCGCCGACGACGACCGTCGGACCCTCGATCGCGAGCGAACGGGAAAAAGCTCCTTCAGCCAAGGCCCGGGGAGAGAGAATACGGTCCTCGCGCTCCCAGCCGATCGGGCCATTCTCAAAGACATAGACAGCACCACCGTCCTCGGCCGCTGTACCATCCTGCACGGCACCGGAGGCGACGCGACCATCAGGCGTGACGGCGACCGAGTATCCCAGCCGGTTACCGATGCCGTCCGGATCCAAGACTGCGACCTCTTCCCAACCGGTGGCTCCCATTTCGAACACATGCACCGCGCCAGAGCGCGACCCCGATACGGCTTCACGGAAGGCGCCGACGAAAATTCGGCCGGCCCGTATCGCAACCGATGTACCGAATCGCGACGGTTCTGCGGGTACCGCGGCGGTTACTCGGTCGCCAGACGACCAGCCCTCATCAGTGCGACTATAGGTGAAGATGGCTCCGCCCTCGGACACCTCGGTGTTGTCGAGGTACGCGCTGATCACGAGCGTCTCGCGGTCTTCGGAGAGTGCCAACGCGAACCCGAAGTTCGACACCGGGACCACCTCGGGGTGGATCGGTAAGTCAACGGGCAACCAAGCGTCGCCTTGCAGGCGGAATGCATGCGCGCCGCCTCGGAAGTCGGCTTCGACTGGGGCACCGACGACGAGCTCCTCGCCGCCGAGGACGAGCGAGTAACCGAAACGGTCCCCCTCATCTACGCCGCCGACTCCGGTCACTTCTGAGTGCTGCGTCCAGCTGCCAGCGCTCCGCCGGTAGATGTAAACGCGGCCGTTAGTCTCTCCACGCGACTCTTCGCTGATGGCGAGCCAATCACCCGAAACGCCGACACCGCGACCGAAGCCGCCGTTTTCGAGCGCCGCGGGCGACTCAAACGAGGTATCGAACTCCCAACCATCGGCGGTGCGCTCGTAAACATAGACCGCGCCAGAGCCTAGCTCATCGCGGTCTGCAGCTGGCGCACCGACGACGAGCGTAGCACCGTCAAGCGCGATCGACTCGCCGAACTTATCGCCCTCTTGGGCGTCTGGAGCCTCGATGTCGGAGACGACTCTCCATCCCTCATTGTCGGCCAGCTCGAATACCCGGCCACCGGCTACGGCGGAGGTGTCGTCTTCTGGCGCACCGACAAGAAGGCGGCCGTCGGGCATCGCTAAGACGGTCCATCCAAACCGGTCGTTTTCCGCTCCGTCGCCTAGATCGCCATCGCTGGGCTCCAGCCTAAATCGCTGCGTAAGTGGATCGGGGCACGCGTCGCCGAGATCGTCTACGCAGACGGCCTCTCCGCCCTCGCACCAGATGATCCCACACTCGCCGCACTGCACGCCGAGACGGTCGGTGAGTTCACCGCAGCCGCCGCACTCGTTGAGCTCTCCGGCACCTTCGCAGACGAGCGTATTTTCGCCGTCGCAGGCCAGCGAGCCGTCGCTGCAATCTCCGCAAGAATCGCCCACCGCGCCGGGCTGCTCCCTCCAGATGAGTGCTTCGAGGCCGCCACATTCGTTCGGGGGGACGTCCGGACCGATGTCCGTGGGGACGTCGGTGTCCGGTGTGTCGGTGTCCGGTGTGTCGGTGTCCCGCGCGTCGGGGGCATCCGTGGTGTCCGGTACGTCGCTCGTATCGGTGTCTCCGCCGTCGGGGAAGCTGATGTCAGTATCGATTCCTATGTCCCCGCCGTCGGGAAGATTGCCCGCGTCGAGGGTCCCGAACGGAACGCAGATGCCCTCAGAGCATTCGTCGGTGCCCGGGCAATCGAAGTCCTGAATACAGGTACACGGTTCGTCCTCGGTGCAGACCGGTACCTCCGGTAAATCACAATCAGAGCAACCACTGAATATCAGTGCTGCGACAATGCCCCGCCAGGGCCGCCAGTCTGCCGTCTTCATACTCTCTCCTCCTCGTGTAACGGGCCGCAGCATGACCGCCGTTCGGACTTCACGCAAGTGCGCATACCTTGAGGGGTGTGATCATCGGCAGTCGGTTCGAAGGCCCTATTTTTGATCAGCGAGGCATGGCAACGTCCTCCGGGTGACCAAAACAATACCCACCACGCCGTGCGCCAACACGGGGAGG
>JBLHWZ010000359.1:0-5423 GCA_047629415.1 Bradymonadia bacterium
GCACTTGAGCGTTGGTTACTCCTCGGCCCGATTTACCGGCTACTCCTGCTCGGCGGCCTGCTCACCGCGATCGCCCTCGTCGGAGGTGTACTCGCCTGGGCGTTTGGCCCAATCGAGAGCTTTCCGGCTGCGCTGTGGTGGGCGGTCCTCCATCTCTCAGACTCTGGCTATCTTGGCGACGACGAGGGGAGCTGGATGCGCTTCTTGGGCGCCATACTCACGGTACTCGGCGTCGTCGTCTTCGTTGGCACGTTGGTCGCGATCATGACGCAGTGGCTGGTGTCGTCGATCAGCCGGCTCGAGTCTGGACGAACACCGATCGCCCGCCGCAACCATGTGGTTGTACTCGGCTGGAGTTCGCGCACGCAGGTCGTCGTTCGTGAGCTGCTCCTTTCCAGCGGTCGCGTGTCTCGCTTTCTAGCGATGAGAGGTCTCCGCGACTTGCACGTGGTCGTCTTGGTAGATGCCGACGTCCCGACCGTACTTCGCGAACTGTCCGAACGCGTCGGCGCTAGCTGGGACCCACGAGATGTAACCGTCCGACATGGCTCTGCCCTGCGCGCGGCTCACCTCGACCGCGTCGCCCTCTCCGATGCTGCGGTCGTGCTCGTCCCCGCCTCGCGAACAGGGGAAGAATCCGCGATCGACGCCCGCACGATCAAGATCCTCATGACCGCCTCGATCCATGTCCGTGACATCGATCGTGCGGACCGACCTCTGATCGTCGCCGAGATCGTAGAGACGAACAAGACCGACTTGGCACGGCGGGCGTACAACGGACCCATCGAGGTCGTCTCCAGCGATGTCATCGTCAGTCGAATGATTGGGCAGTGCATTCGACACCCCGGTATCGCGGATACGTACGAGGAGATACTCGGGCATGAGGTCGGCGCCGAAATCTACATCCGAAAGTGCCCAACAGGCCTCGCAGGAAGTCCGTTCAATCAGACGGCGCGATGGTTCGAGCAGGCGATTCCTATCGGCATCGTCCCGAATGGCGATGGGGACACTGTGCTGGCGCCAGCTGGCGAAACACTCGTCAGCCCAGACGACGACATCGTCCTTGTGGCGCAGGACTACACTTCAAGCCAACCGAGCAAGACGCCGGCCAGCGACAGCGCCTCTTCATCCGTTGCGGAGCCATGGAGAGATGACCAGCGCCGAGTGCAACGCGTTCTCCTGCTCGGATGGAGCCGAAAAGTCCCCGACCTTCTGACCGAGTTCGGCGCTCTGGAGGGCCAGCTTGAGGTTCACTGCGTCTCGGTCATTGAGACGCAGGTACGAGAGCGCGCGCTCTTGCGCTGCGGAGTGCAACTCGACGGTCTCCATGTCGTGCATCACGAAGCCGACTTCGTATCGGCGGCGGACCTCGCAAGAATCGACCCAAGCGGGTTCGACAGCGTCGCGATTGTCGCCAACGACTGGGTCGCCACGGAACAGGAGACCGACGCCCGAACCGTGCTTGGACACATGGTGTTGCGTGAGCTGCTCGACGACCTGCCGTCCACGGAACGACCGACTGTTGTCGTGGAGCTGCTGGATTCAGCAAATCGCGAGCTCTTCGATGGTTGGAATGGAGACGTGATCGTGAGCTCCGTAATCGTCAGTCGGATGGTCGCACACATCGGAATGCGTCCCAAGCTGCGCGGAGTCTACGACGCCCTCTTCCGCGCAGGGGGGGCTGAGTTCTACGTCCGCCCCTTGAGAGAATTTGGAATCCAGCGCGCCGCGAAATTCCTGCCAGAAGAACTGGCCCGTATTGCCTCCGCTCATGGGGCCATTTTTGTGGGGATACACACGTCGCGCACCACCCGGCTGGACCCCCCTCGTAACGAGCGTATCGAACTGCGATCCAGTGACTCGCTGGTCGTTCTGGCTGCCGACCGTGCCGACGCGAGGCTCTAGGCCTGGAGGAGGCGCGGAGCGGGGGGCACCTCGCTTTATGGGGTGAAGTCGGCCCGACGGCTTGGAGGTCGACACTGTGTTAACAAGGAGGTTCTACGTTTCGGCTGGCCTCACCGATATCCAGCTGCGACCATTGAGGACCCCTTCTTACCTACGAGTCGTTTTGAAAGAGAATGCTGCCTTCTGGCTGTTCACCGGCCTCCTCTGTGTCTCCCAAGCCATGTCCGGCGTGCTGGACCTCATCGGCCATGAGATGATCGCCGACCAAATGACGCTTCTGGGCTACCCGCTCTACGTGATGACCATCCTCGGCATCTTCAAGATTTCAGGTGCGATCGTCATCGCGCTCCCCGGGTTCACCCGACTGAAGGAGTGGGCCTACGCGGGATTCTTCGTCGACTTTGTCGGTGCAGCAGCATCGCATGGATTCAACGGAGACGGAATCCAGGGCATCGCGCCACCCCTCGTTATTCTCACGTTCGCCATGGCCAGCTACTTCTTGCGCCCGGCCGACCGCCGATTGCCTGGTCCGCAGCTTTGGGAAGCAAGCTAAGCGAGAAGCTGGCACTCGTCTTCATCGGCTACGATGAACTGCGGCCCGAAGGAGACCGCAGACGATGACTCGCAAGCACGAGCGAGACATCCGGGAATGGCCTTTGCAGCAGCTACGCCCTCATCCACGGGACTCCCCTGAATGGAGAATGAACCCGCACAACTCGAGGGCCTTCGCCTACAAAATGGGCTAGTCTGCGGGGCAACTATGACCGCCCACGACGACACCCTTCCAGCCATGCTTAGGCCGGACTCGATCACGACCGAGATCATCGAGCGAGTTGCGAATCGGTACGACGTACTGTCGATTCTCGGAGTCGGCGCGTTCGGTTCCGTCTATCGCGGCTTCGATACGGTCACCAAGCGAGAGGTCGCTCTAAAGTTCTTCCGCGCTTTCGGAAAGAAGGACCTCGATCGTTTCCGGCGAGAGACCGCAACCCTGCGACTGCTCCGCTTGCCCGGCGTAGTCGAGGTCTTGGACGACGGAGTGACGTCCGACGGTATGCCCTGGGTCGCGATGGCCCTCGTCGACGGTCGCCCATTCCCGGGAGAGGCGAGGAAGCACACGTGGATTGAGATCGCCGAGGCTACCCGGGGTCTGCTTGAGGCGCTCGCCCGCGTGCATCACCTCGGCGTGCTGCACCTCGATCTCAAGCCTGACAACATCCTCGTCGACTCCGTCGGGCGGGTCACGCTTTTGGACTTCGGAATCTCGAACTCGCCCAGACATCGAAAGGTCACAGAGATCGCCGGAACTCCAGCATATATCGCTCCAGAGCAGGTCCTACGCCGCAAGATTGATGAACGAGCAGACATCTTCGCGATCGGTGTCATGCTCTTCGAAGCGCTGACTGGTCAGCGCCCTTTCGACACCGATACACTGACGATGGTGATGGCGACACGCACAGTCGTCGAGGCACCCTCCATCCGCGAGTTTGGCACCAACGCTCCCGCTCATGTGTTGGAGACCGTCGACCGAATGCTCGCCGTCTCCCCGCGTGCTCGTCCGCGATACGCGGAAGACGTGATGGAGATGCTCGGACACCCAACCACAAGCTCACCCAACTTCCGCCTTGGACCTCCCAGCTACCTCCAAGATCTTGTAGCCCTCGTCGAGTTAGGGACTCCTGACATCACAGTCGGAGGTGGTCCAGGCACCGGGCACACCCGCCTCCTAGCGGACTTGGCTGCAGCGCTGAAATTGCGTGGCGAACATCAAATGTCAGCTTGGCCACCCGTGCCGGGAACGGATGTGTGTTTTGTCGATGACGGCGACCGCGTCTCGATGAGTGACCGACGCAGCGCCCAGCAGCAGGGCACCATCTTGATTCGATCCGTGAACTCGCCGGGAGCCGACGTCGAACTAGAGCCGCTCACCATTGAAGAGCTACAGGACCTCTTCCACGGCCCGGAGCTAGTTCTCTCGCTGAAGAGTAGAAGCGCCACAGAGCTCCACCGACGCACCGGCGGCATACCTGCTGCTGTCATGGCCGAACTGGCAGCGTGGATGCGCTCCGGAATCTGCTTCTGGGACGAGGGTCGAGTCCGAATCGACCATCTGGCGTTGAACCGACTTGGGCTGACCGACACTGCGCTCGCCGGCATGACCGGCGACGGACCAAAGCGGCGGCGTGGCCGTACCGTCGTGAGACAAGAGCCAGCCGCAAGCACCAAGATAATCGACAGCGCGCAGGTCGCCCGAGAGGCTGAGGCGAAGGGGCTTCGTACCGGTGCGGCTGAGGCGCTGCGGCAGTCCTACGCTGCACTAGAGGCGGGCATCCCCGGCCTCGCCTTCATCGCGTCAGATTGGGCCATGCGGCTCGGAGCGGCGTGCGGAGCCGATTGGCTGAGGAGGGAAGCCCTCTACGCACGCGTAACCGCTGCACTGTCTCTCGCGGAACCTAACCCGATTGAGGTCGTACTCTACGAGATTGCGCAGGCGGGCTCCTGGTGCCCAGAAACCAACGACCTCTCCGAACTCTGCAACCTCACTCTTCGAGGAGTCGACCCGAGCGGTGAAATCACCGTACGAGAGCTCCCGACGGATGCCCTTGAGCACTTGCGCCACGGGCTCTTCGCTCGCCAGATGGTCCACTCGAAGGGCGCGAACACGAAGGCTGGGCGAATACTCGTCGAGTGGGCCGAAGGAAATGTAGATCGCACGCGACGCGTCGCAGGCTGGATCGGCTCTTTGCGGTACACGCAACTGAAGTTCGATGAGTCGATCGACTGGCACATGTACGCGGCGGAGACAGACAATTTGGCCCAGCGGCTGGCATCACTACAGAATGCCGGAACTTCCGCGATCGAGGTCTCCAAGATGGAACTCGCGCTGAAGCTGTCACAGACCGTTGAACTACAAGCCCGCCACCTGTTCCCTCGTCTCAGCACCAGAGCTGTGATTCAGCGGGTTCACGTGGGATATCGACTCGGGCGTGATCTAGACCAAGAATGGCCCCCCATCCTCGAACTGGCCAACCTCATCGGGGAGTCCTTCCAGCACGCCGCGGCATATCTCTTCGCTGCCGCTGAGGCGTGGCGCCGGGGCGACCTCGTTCAGGCTGGGACGTGGGCGGCTTACGCAGCGGAGCTTTGGGCCACAGAAGAGAGACACACGTCTGCTGCAACGCTGGCCTCGGCGCTAGCGAGCCTCTGTGCTGGGCAGATAGAAGACGGCCAGACGCTGTTAAACGCCGCAGTTAAGGACCCATTGCCTGGCACCCGCCTGCAGAGCCTAGCGCTCCTCGTTCTCGCAGGCGTAGAAGTCGACGATGCTGGCACTTTGGCGCGCACGGCTACGCGCCAGCTCTCCGATCCGCGGCCGGAGCTTCGACGAGAAGTCCTGAGCACAACAGAGTGCGCGCGGATTCTTGGGCTTGATGAGCGGCCATCAGCGTTCGAGTGAGTACTTCTTGGGAGGCCAGCGCCACGCCCCCCCAAACAGAGGGATGTGCTGCTCCGCGATC
>JBLHWZ010000360.1:0-5409 GCA_047629415.1 Bradymonadia bacterium
GTCGTCTTACCGACGATCTGGTCTTCGCTTCCTACGCGACGTCGGAGCCCGATGCGGGAAGTGACGTCGGCGGGCTTCGCTGCAAGTACGAGCGCAAGGGAGACACCTTCGTTCTGAATGGCTCCAAGCAGTGGATCACCAATGCCACGTACGCGAACTTCTACGTCATCTTCGCGACGAACGATCCAACGAGCCGCCACAAGGGCATTAGCGCGTTCATCGTGGACCGCGACACGCCAGGACTCGCCGTCGGTAAGAAGGAAGACAAGATGGGGCAGCGGGCGTCGGATACGGCGCAAATCCATCTGGAAGACTGCGTGATTCCGGCCGCGAACCTCCTCGGTGCTGAGGGCGAAGGGTTCAAGATCGCGATGCAGACCTTCGATCGTACACGTCCCGATATCGGCGCATTCGCTTGCGGAATCATCCGCCGATCGCTCGACGAGAGCGTGGCGTATGCGAAAGAGCGAAAGACGTTCGGCGTTCCGATCGCATCCCACCAGGCGATCCAATTCATGATCGCCGACATGGCCATCGCCTACGAGGCGAGCCACTTGTTGACTTACAAAGCCGCGAGTCTGCTCGACTCTGGCGCCCCGGCGACGATCGTGAGCTCGTATGCAAAGGCCTTTGCCGCCGACAACGCGATGAAGGTCGCGACAGATGCAGTCCAGGTGTTCGGCGGGAACGGCTACGTAAAGGAATACCCGGTTGAGAAGCTGATGCGCGATGCGAAGCTCCTTCAAATCTACGAAGGAACCTCGCAAATCCAGCGAATGATCATCGCTCGGCACGTCCTGGGCTAAGTCTGCGGGGAGGGGCTCTGTCCTCCCTGCCCGGAGCGGGTACGCCGGAAGTGGAGAAAGCTTCACGTTCAGCGCGCTCATCAGGTAAGCTGTCGCGGTCTCTCAGCGAGCACTAAACTGATGGCATCTGGGTCCAGCCTCAACTGGCGTCTGTACGGACGCCTTTCCGCAGCACTCGCGGTAATTGCGCTCTTTCTAGTGTTGTTGCCTACGGTGCGTTGCGCCGTCTCTACGGTCGGCGCAACGGAGCTACCCAACGCAGTTGAAGGGCAAGCAGGAGCTGCCGAGGCGGTGATCGGGGCGAATCAAGGCCTCTTCGCGCGGGTCGGGCGTAACGTGGGAGATTGTCACGCTCGAAACCCACTGACCGGGGCCCCGCTCTGGCAGCTGGCGAGTGCTGGCTTGGGCTTCGTGTTTTTCGGAGTCTTCGCCGTCCTCGGACGAATTGACCGCAAACGAAGTGTCCGACTTCAGACACAAAAGCAGCGCCACGCACGTAAGCAGCTCCGAAAAGAGCGCAGTACGATGCCCAGTGGTTCCGTTGCGATCGCATCCGGGGACGCGCCAATGCCGGATGAAAATCCGTCGCTCCGCGTTCGGTCAAGCGGCTACATCAGCATCCTGGACGAAGGTGAAGCCGACCCACTTGCCGCTCTCGACCGTGAAATCGCGATGAGAAGTGAATCTGGGTCCACCGATGTCGAGGTCCTCGGCCCGCCGCCGCCGCCCGTCCAAGGCACTGCTGAGCCTGCCTCGGACGAACTCCCGTCGATCGAGGATCTCGCAGGGGTCGGGCTCGACGGTTGGGAGTCCTTCGACAACGATCCTTCTACGGTGAGGAAACTCGAGCAGGCCCAAGCGGACTCCAAGGCGGCCGAGCCGGCGCAGCCAAGCCCCGGTGCGATCGGAGTCGATGACACAGCGCCGAGCATCCCGCGTACTTTCTCGCCCCACAGCGCCGACGAGACTCCGAGTCTCAACGCCGGGAGTTTCGTCGCCCCAGTCTATGTTGGGACCGATATCGCGTTGCAGATCGATGGCAACAACCTGCGGACAGTCGCGGCGAAATTGGAAATCGGGCTGACCTTGGAATCGTCAGACGGTCGACGCACACCCGTGTGGTCGCTGGCGAGGACACTCGCCACTGCAGGCTCGTTCGCGGACACCCCCACAGGAGTGCAGCTCCAGATTCCCTGGCGCAGTTTTGGCGGTGTACTCCTTGACCAGGCGCGCGACGAGGGCGTTTCGGTCTCACTCCTACACGTGTCCCTCACGCTCGACTCCCGAACAATGCGTGTGACCGCACCGGTCCGCGATTCGTTCGTCGCTGAGGTAACGAACGGACTAGGCCGGCCGTCTGAACCGCGCACTGTACTCATCACATCAGCGAGTGGGCGCGTCGTCCGCGGATGGATCGGCGCTACTAAGGCGGGCCGCCTCGAAGTCCTCGATGTTGAGCCTGGCTCCTGCACAATCGAATTCGACGACGGTTCAATGTTTGCGCTCCCCGGCGACGCGCCGAGCAGGAGTGTACAACTTTCGACCGCCGGCGCAGGCTTCGCGACCCCAACGGAGGGGCCGTCGGCGTCTGCAGCGTACTCATTGACCCTCATCGAGCCAGTCATCCTCTACGTTTCCGCACGGGGAACCGAAGGTTCGGATGGCACGAGAAGTCGTCCATTCAAGAGGTTGAATGAAGCGCTGAATCGCATCGCTGCTAGGCGCGCCCTCGGAGAGCCTGCTTATGCGGCCGCTGAGGTTCGAGTCGATCCTACAGCGTCACTTCCGTCTTCACGACCCGGAATCATCTCGCCCGGCCCCCAGTCCCAGTGGCTGCGTTGGTGGCGAGGGGAGCCTGCGGACCAGAACGCCGACTGGGCGCGCAACGACAAGCTCGACTTGTTGCGAACTCAGGCCGCTGACACTGGCGGACTCGGCTTCCAAGAAGAGTTAGTACTCGACGGCGTCACAGACCTCCGAATCGTCAACTCCGCGTATGCAGATCTCCGCGACCGAATCGCTCGGACACCCGGATTCGAAGCGCGTCTTGCCGCAGAATACGGTGACGTCCCGCTGGTGCTCTTGTCAGTCCCCGAGGGTGGACCGATTCTCAACACGCGAATCCAGATAACCGACTGCGCCCGGGTCCTCTTCGAGGGAGTCCATATTTTGGGCTGTGCGGGGCAGTCGGGTGTCGTGATCCGAGAGTCGAAATCCATCACTCTTCGCCGATGCTGGGTGGACTTGTTCTCGAGCGGCTCAACAACCTCGGCCGGAGTCTTTGCCGTGGGTCGGGGCATCCAAATCGACCACAGTGGAGGCGGCGACACAGATACGGCCATCCGAATCGAGCACTGCGATATCGGTTGGAATCACGCAGCAAGACGGGCGGTTCCCATTCGGGGCGCCGGCGTCGCGCTCTACGATTCAAACGCCGAACTGATTCGCTGCTACGTACACCACAACCGCGCGACCCAGGCACCCGCTGACTTGGTTGCGCAAGGCGAAACCACCGTGCGCGGCGAAGCTTGTGTACGAGATGATAACCGAGTTCTCACGGCGTAAGCGACCGGGCGGAGTCTCGAGCGACGGCACCTGTCCTCGCCTCCAACCTGCTCCGCTAGAAGGCTCTTGCACGGTGTACCCAGCGTCTCGACTCCCGCCTCTCAGGTTCGCGGGCGCTCCTGGATAACTCGCCATTAGAACGCTGACTCACGAGGCGCGATGAGCCAGCCAATCTAGAGTCTCGTACTGAGCCAGCTCGACGATGAGACTAACGAGCTAGGGTGCTGAGCCCAGACGCATCTCCACACTTCCTGGAGCCGATTGGTGACAAGGGGTGATGTGAGTCCTCACTCCATGTGCGCTCCTCTCCCGCCGGTAGCTAGTCTCCAAGCCGCTCAAGTTCGAGACGATACGTAAGATGAGATGACTCAAGTTCTCGTCCCGACACGCGCACAATGGGCGTGCCGACATACCGTCCGGAGTCGATGCGCAGCGTCCGCAGCTCGCCCGATCCCACCCCTGTGTCATCGACTAGGTCGACGACGGTGGCTTGTTGATCGGAGATCTCGATCGCCAGATCCACACCCGGAACGCCAGTCAACTCGACCCGGTACTCTCCGCCCTCCGCACCGTCCGGGAGCCAGTACTTGTCTTGGTCCCCTGGCCAACCGATCATACCCACAACCCGACCGGACGATGGCAGATCCTGCGGTGCCGTTTCGTTTGGCTCGGACTCCTCGTTCGCAAATGCCGGACGGAACCGCGCCCGGACTTGATACTCCGCACTTCCCGTTGCGGGCGGCGTCGCGTGAACAACAAGGAAGACCTCCTCGGCGGGGACTGGAAGATTCGGAATCAACTCCGTCGCCCCACGGCCTCCGCCGTTGGCTCGGACCAGCACATGACCGTCTGAGCGCACGACCTCTAGGACCAGATCAACCGACTCCGAGGTCACGACCGCACTGAGCACGCGCGCGGCCTCGTGGGGGACGAGACGAAAGACATCCGAGTCTGTGCGGGAGTTTGACTGAGGCTCCGCCGTAGCTGTCACGATGACATCCGTACGAATTGTCGTCGCTGTTCGAAGGTCATCGTTCGGCTCCGACTCGGTCGACCGAGCCCGAGTTCCGTATCCGGTCGCCAGCAACACCAGCAGTGCCAGTGACGCCGCGCTGACAACCGCGGCAACGAAGACCGAGGCAGTCCGCCGCACACGAAGTCGCCGCTCGAAGACCTCAAATTCCTGACGGGTCCCGATGTTCCCGGGCGAGACAGCCACGGGATCCGCCAAAATACGGATTCGGGGACGTCTGCTTGAACTGCTAGAGGCCGAAGCAACTGAGCTAAGATGTGAAGCGAAGTCACCGACACTCTCGTACCGATCACCGGGCCGCTTCGCCATGGCACGCCGAATGACGCGGTCCAACGGAGCCAGCCTGGGATCGAATGCCGCGAGTGAAGGCACCGGCTCGTTGAGGTGCATGTGCAGCACCCCGAGTGGGGTGTTGTGTTGGAACGGTGGATCGCCAGTCAGCAATCGATACGCGACGGCGCCGAGGCTATAGATGTCAGCGCGCTGATCGATGGGCCGATCGCGAATTTGTTCGGGCGACATGTAGTGGGGCGTCCCCATCACAACCCCCGCCTGAGTCTCTTCCACGGACATCGATTCGTCACGAACCTCGGCGAGTTTCGCCAGCCCGAAATCCAGTACCTTTATCCGGTCTTCCCCTTCGGACTTCTCGAGAAGGAAGATATTCTGAGGCTTCAGGTCGCGATGGATGATCCCGAGCGAGTGAGCCTCTGTCAACGAGATGGCAACCTGCCTGACGATGTTGGCAACGCGCTCTGCCGGCAGGTGGTGTTCGTCCCGGAGGACCTTCGAGAGGTCGACCCCGCTGAGCAGCTCCATGACGATGTACACAAGGCCGGCCGAGCGACCATAATCGAAGACCGATACCGTATAGGGGGACGTAAGCCGACTGACCGCACGCGCCTCTCGGTTGAACCGCCGGACCATCGCTTGGTCTCGTGACAGTTCTCCGTGAAGCAGCTTCATGGCTGCAACCTTGCCGATTTGAACGTGCTCCACACGATA
>JBLHWZ010000361.1:0-5386 GCA_047629415.1 Bradymonadia bacterium
CAGAGCACGCCCACGACGACTACAAACCTGGGGAGCAGGACACCGCGCCATGAGCGGAACACAATGAAGAGCACGCAGGCGACGAGCAGTCCTGTCAGAGGCAGGAATGTCGTCAGGTCATGCTGAATCACTCGGGTGTATTCTTCCGAGACGATCGGAATTCCTCCCAGATGATAGCGAATGCCGGTGTCACCTGTCTCTGCGTTCCTCTGACCGACAATCTGCGAGATCGCCCGAGCGGTGTTACAGGACGAGACATCCTCGGAGAGCATGCAATCGGAATCAGCGCAGTCGATGACTCCGTCTCCGTCGTCGTCCAATCCATTCCCGCACGCCTCCTTAGACCCCTCGGAGGAACTCAACCACTCACAGGCTCGCGCTCCTGCGCAATCCGAATCGTCACAGTCCTTTTGGCCGTCACCATCGTCATCGAGGCCATTCGTACACGCGGCCGGGCCGGTCTCAAGTTCGGCAGAGTCGCATAGTCCATCTGCGCGACTCCGGCAGGATCGGTCGCGACAATCGGCTCCTCCTGAAGCGTCATTGTCCACGCCATCCGTACATTCGCTAACGGACCCTTCGACGCCGAATCGAATGAGAATCAGGGCATGCTCGCCGTCCGTCCCGAAGACAGTCCCACCGAGCAGCGGATGACGAACCGCTGTCGCCTCCACTTCGGCCCAGTTATCCGGTGAGTCAGGGACGAGTTGCTGCGTACGGAGCGTGCCGCCATCGCCGATCAAGTCAGTGACATTCGTCGGAGAAACGACTTCGTGCGCTCCCTCCAGAGCTTCGAACTCTGAGGTGAGGTCTGCCAACTCGCCCATCACGCCGTCGGAGAACAGCTCCTCCGATTCGACAGCGACCATCACGAAGTTCACGTCGTTGCCGAACCTCTGCAGGTAGTCACTAAGCCGGTCATAATCTTCGCCCTCGCCAACAAAAAGTGTCGTGAACGAGAAGTCATATTGAAGAGGCGTAACCGCTACCAACGCGAGCACGGTCGCGAGCCCCACGAGCGCGAGCGAAAGCACAGGCCGGCGATGTAACCTCTCCGAGAAGGCCACCTAGCGAGTCCCTGGCACTGGCGTTGAAGCTAGAACTGGCGTTGAGGCCGCTACCAACCGCGTCACAGCAAGCTCGCGAGAACCGCCTCGGATGCCAGGTAAGTCCCTTTGATCCACCACCGCGGCGTGTTGATCACGAGCGCGGCCACTGCGATGGTCTGTTCCTCATGCACCGCGTGCCCCGTAAACCACCGATACATATACAGCGGGTCAGGGTCTTCTTCTGATCCGGGGTCCCGATTGGAGAGAGTACCGGTCTTTCCGAACACCCTCACTCTACCTGGCCAGCCGTCGCGTTGGCCGAAGTCAGCTCGAGCGGTTCCGCTGCGGCAGGTCTCGGACTGAACCTCACTTAGTGCCTCTGCGACGCTTGCGGAGATCGGCTCTCGCCACACGTATGGTTGGTGCTCGTAGACGACCACGCCGGCCGCGTCCTCAATCCGCTCGACGATGGTTGGCACCATCATGCGGCCTCCGTTAATGATCGCAGCCTGGATCAGCGCACCGTGGAGCGGGGACATCCATGAGCTGTAAAATCCTGCGGCGGCTCGCGTGAATCCCAGCCGATCACTTGGAATTGTGGCCCTCGACCGATCTAACTCCATCTCAAACGGGATTCTCGCGTTGAAACCGAACGCATTCGCCATCTCCTGAAGAGCTTCTGGGGTTAGGTGTCGGTCTGCCAAGCGCGCGAACACGAGGTTCGCCGACCACGCCATCGCGTCGGTGAGCGTCAAGCATTGGTCGTCGCGTTCCGCGTTTGGCGTCAGGTCCCCAATCTCAAAGCCAGACGAGCCACCGCTGAAACAGACGCTCGTGTCCGGATCAGCAACTCCCGCGGACAGGAGCGCCGCACCAGTAATGACCTTGAAGGTCGAGGCGGCGAAAGCTCCGGACGACCTTGAGCCACCCGCGCCGAGCGCCTCATCTGAGAAGTCATCAACGAGAGCGAGTACTCGGCCCGTCGTTGGGTCGATCGAGACCACGGCCTCACTTGGCTCGTCAAAACGTCCCACGAGCTCGGTGAGCCGATTTTGGATGTATGGGCGCAAAGTGAGGATGGCGACGCGGCCACCATCCAGATCCACCACGTAGCGATCACGCTCCGAGTCGAGCCGGACATCCTCCCACAAGATGGGCACCCGGGCGAGCCCGTACTCGTTCCAAGGGACCTCCGGAACCTCCGCATTTGCATTGATTACGCCGGCTGCGACCACCGCCATCGCTTCGCCTACCGATGACCGGATCTCTAGCGGAGAGAGAGCGGGAACCGCGTCCTGTTGGACTGCCGCGCCTGGAGCGGTGACCGGCGGACCGTAGATGACCTCTCGGTCAGGTCGTGATTGGCTGAAGATTACGGTCGCGGCGAGGAGAACCGAACCCGCCGCCGCGAGAGCCGCTGTAATCCTTCCGAGGGTCTGTTTTTCCGAGGTTGCCATGGGATGTCCTATATCACGCTGTCGTCTGGACGTGGAATCCCGCAGCGTTCTGTGGCATTCCGCCTCCGATGAAAGACCTGCTCTCAGCGTCGGCATACGACTACGTGCTTCCGGAAGAACTTGTCGCGGCGCACCCGGCAACGATCCGGACTGACTCCCGACTGCTCGATCTGTCCGGTCCCACGCCGACTGACCGAACCTTCTTCGACCTCCTGGACCTCCTGCGGCCAGGCGATCTGCTCGTCGTGAATGACGCTAAGGTGTCACCCGTCCGTTTGGCCGCCAAGCGAGCCACCGGCGGAGCTGTCGAGGTGTTCGTGGTGGGGTTCGGCGAAGAGGGGATGTGGAGAGATGCATCGGCGCCGCTCGTTGCGATGATCCGCTCCAACCGACGCGTGCAGATCGGTGAGACGATCTCAGTAGGCTCCCAAGGTCTCACCCTGCTGGGCCGAGACGGGAAGCTTGCGCGATTCTCGGTCGACTCTGGAAACAACTGGGACGCAGTGGCTGGCGGGGATGTCCCGCTCCCTCCGTATATCGTGAAGCGCCGCAAGCTCCTGGGAGAGGCGGTGCAAGTCGACGATGATCTAACGAGGTATCAAACCGTCTTCGCACGAGAACCAGGCGCGGTTGCCGCCCCAACAGCAGGGCTTCACTTTACAAATGAACTCCTAACCCGCCTTGAGGAAAAGGGAATCTCGCGCGCGAGTGTCACACTGTTCGTTGGGATCGGGACCTTCGAGCCGGTGCAGACATCGGATCTACGGGACCACCACATGCACGTGGAACACTACGCCGTCCCGCAGGAAACCGTTGAGAAGATCCGCCTCACCCGCGCCATTGGCGGGCGCGTGGTCGCGGTCGGAACTACCGTCGTTCGGACACTCGAGAGCGCAGTGTTGGAGGATGGTGAACTCGCCTCCGGAGCCGGTTCCACCTCGCTCTTCATCACTCCCGGCTATCGTTTTCAGCTGGTAGACGCGATGGTCACCAACTTCCACCTTCCACGGTCCACCCTAATGGCATTGGTCGCGGCATTCGCCGGACATGAACCCCTAATGCGAGCGTATGCTCACGCCGTTGAGCGAAAGTACCGCTTCTACAGCTACGGGGACTCAATGTTCCTAACGAGGAAGAGAGATGCTTGATTGGAAAGACCGTCTCACATTCAAGCTAGAGAGCGAGTCGTCCGGGGCGCGTGCAGGAACAATCCATACCCCCCGCGGCACGATCGAGACCCCCATCTTTATGCCGGTCGGCACACTCGGGACCGTGAAGACGCAATCCGTGGACGAGCTGCGTAGGGCGGGAGCCCAGATCATCCTCGGCAACACGTATCACCTCTATCTTCGACCCGGCACAGATGTTTTGGATGCGTTTGGAGGCTTACACCGGTTTATGGGCTGGGACGCTCCAATCCTGACCGACAGCGGAGGGTATCAATTCTTCAGTCTAAGTAAGTACGCCAAGTTTACAGAAGACGGCGTTAAGTTCAGCAGCCATCACGACGGCGGGAAGCACTTCTTCTCTCCTGAAAGCTGTATTCAGGCGCAGGCGTCGATCGGCTCGGACATCATGATGCAGCTTGATCAATGTCCGGCCCTACCGGCGACTGAACGGACGCTGGACGACGCGATTCGACGCTCAACGAATTGGGCCAAACGGTGTCTCGCTTCGGCTAAAGAGATCGCTCCCGGCGCACTGTTCGCTATTGGTCAGGGCGGCACGGACGTTGGGCGACGCATCGCGCACATCGAAGCGTTGGCGGCCGACGACTATCATGGGATCGCGCTCGGCGGTCTGGCAGTTGGTGAGACGCCAAATGAGATGTACGACACGGTCGAGGCGGTCACCCCCAGCATGCCAAAGGACCGTCCCCGTTACCTGATGGGCGTCGGGCGGCCCGCGGACATCTTGGAGGGCATCGCTCGCGGAATCGACATGTTCGATTGCGTCATGCCGACTCGTAACGCTCGCAACGGACAGGTCTTCACTCGGGACGGGAAGATGAACATGCGAAACGCGCGTTTCAAGCGTGATGAAGCTCCAATCGATGCGCAATGCTCGTGCATGGCCTGCACCCACCACTCACGGGCGTACATCCACCACCTCCTCAGAAACCATGAGGTCCTCGGACTTCGTTTAACGACGACCCATAACCTGACCTATTACCTCGACCTCGTGCGAGGCGCCCGCGCAGCCATCGTAGCTGACGAGTTCGACAGCTACCGTTCCGCCTGTCACAGCGCGTGGGAGACCGGAGAAAAGAGTTGACCCTACATACCCCCTTTGGTAGCTGGCGCTGCCCTCCGAAGCCCTAGGTTTCGTGGGTTTACGCCCAAAAGAGTTCACTTTGGAAAGCCTCATCTTCATCGCTCAGGGAGCAACCACGCCAGCCCAGTCGTGCGCGCAGACCGCGCCGATGTTGGTGATGATACTCGTGGTGTTCTACTTTATCCTTTGGAGGCCACAGCAAAAGGCAGCCAAGGAGTCGCAGTCTTTCCGCGACGGGTTGAAGGATGGCGACAAGGTGATCACCGCTGGCGGGCTGCACGGAAAGATCGTGCGACTGGACGGCAACGTCATTGAACTCGAACTCGCTCCCAAGACGAAAGTTCGGGTCGAGCGTTCTCAAATTGTACAGATTGCGTCGGAATCAAGCGCCGCGGAATCCAAAGCGCCGGGCGGCGCGCCGCCCTTTTCTCTCTCTTCACTCAACACGCCAATGCCTGGTGCATGGTGGAGCAAAGTAGCTCTGGTGACCGCGATAGTCGCGGCAGCAGCGCTGTCTCTTGTTCCGACGTTTCAACCCGCCCCTGACTTCGAAGCAAACCCGGAATGTGAGAGCGATCCTTCGCTCTGCTGGCCGGGTTGGGTTGG
>JBLHWZ010000362.1:0-5374 GCA_047629415.1 Bradymonadia bacterium
AACGGCCACCAGTTGCTCGGTCCAACCGAGCAACGTTCCGTCCTCGGCATGGAGCCGGCCAACGACCGTGTGCATGCCGCCGACTCCGAGCACGGTCTCGTACTCGAAGCGACACCATCCCTCGATTCGGTCGGGCGGATTTAGGATATGCGCGGTCCAAGCGACGGTGCTCGCTGGCACCGGCCCGGAGAGCTTCGCCAGCGACGGAGCGGGGAAGATGTCGAGCAGTCCGAGCACGCCTTCGAGGCCACCGGAGGGCGATCGGAACGCGCAATATGCTCGGAAGTTGCAAGGTTCCGTCTGCGAGTACGGGAGCGCGCCGCTCGCCCAGCGCATCTGCACGTTCTTCACGAACTCAGGCATCACCCCGGGAATGTACGGCAGGTCACGAAGCGTCTCCGGATCGGGCCCTGCCCACGCAGGATCAGCGGCGACGGGCGTTGACCCCGGACGCGGACGCGCGAACACGTAGCTCGCGGTCGTCGCAACCTGCGAGTCCTGGACGAGCTCAACCGATACGAAGCTGGCGTACTTGCCCTCCCGCTGCACGTTGACCCGACCGACCACAGGCCCCGGAACGAGCGGCCTCATCAGCTGCATCTGTGAGAGGCGGAGCGTGCGTTCCTCTTCGATGTGAAGCCGCGCGAGTCCTCCTGCGACGGCGGCGACGAGCCCCCCATAGACCGAACGTCCCTGCATCCAGCCGGATGGCATATCCAAGACCCAGCCCTCGTCCGACTCCTTCCAGAGAGCGCGAAGGCTGGCGTCGAACCGCAGCGCGCTGACGGAGGCTGTTTCTGCTGGGATTGAAGTTGGAATCGAGGTCATTTGCGGGAGGTGCATGGTGAGTTTCCGGGGAACCAAGTGTTGTGTGCGTTTGCTCTGTGATCCGGAAACTAGGAGCTCGGCTGGTACTGCGCGATAGTGCAGTTTGCACGACTATGCTGCAAAAATGTACGGTACCCTTCCAAAGGAGCACCATGAACTCAAATTGGGACGACGTCCGATACTTTCTTGCCGTAGTCCGCCAGGGCTCGATGGCCGCGGCAGCTCGGGAGGTCGGCGTCGTCGCCACGACCGTGGGCCGGCGGATCGCAGCGCTCGAGGAGTCGCTCGGCCAGACCCTCGTGGCGCGCACACCCAATGGCTATCAGCCTACGCCAAAGGGCGAGGAGATGATTCGAGCAGCCGAGGAGGTCGAGCGACGCCTCTTCTCTATCGAAGCTACCATGAAGGCCACAGACGTGGTGCGAGGACATGTTCGGGTTTCCACCCCGCAGCTGCTGGCAAACCGGGTCTATTCGCCGCGAGTTCATGAACTGCTCACGGAGCATCCGGAGCTGACCGTCTCGCTGATCGGCGAGAACCGCAACGCGGACATGCTCCGTCGTGAGGCGGACATCGCCGTTCGCATGGCGCGGCCTCAGCAGGTCGGTCTGGCGGGACGCCGCATCGGCCGTGTGTCGATCAACCTGTTTGGCGCAGCCAGATTCCTCGATGGGCTCTTAGGCCCGGGATCCTCCGACCTGAACTCTCTCGCAGAAAAGCGCATCCCCATCGTCGTCCTCGGGCCATCCAGGACGGAATCCGACGAGCTGAAGTTCCTCGAACGAAACGGGTTGGACCCGTACATCGCACTCCGCTCGAACAGCCTTCTGGTGATCGAGCAAGCGATTCTAAACGGCGCCGGCATCGGTTTTCTCCCCTCATTCCTGGCGAACGAGTCGACCACGCTACGGCCGCTGCTTCCGCCCAATGTCATCCCGCCGCGCGACCTGTGGTTGGTGCTGCATGAAGATGTTCGTGCGGATGCGGCGGTGCGAGTTGTCACGGAATGGCTGACCGACGTACTCGGCGAGGTCGAGCAGCGGCTGGAGTAGGTGCCAAAGGGGTCGATTCCGCGCTCGATTCCCAGGACTCTCTCTACTAGCGTCTCGCTACGTCGACATCGAAGAGGCTCACATTGACTTGGACAAACCTGCTCTTTCTCGCCCTTCTGGCGCTCAGCGTCGCGGCTCCGCGAGTAGCCGCGGCCCAACCAACCGACGAAGCTGAGGGCGAACCGGCTGAGGCCGAAATCGGTGTGGTCTGGCCCGCACCGGACGAAGATGAGCCAACAGAACGACGGCGTCCGCGACGATTACAGCAACAACAGGCGGCTCCTGCGGCAGCAGCGGCTTGCCCTGACGGGCAAATCTACGATCTGGGCGTTTGCGCAAATACGATGCCGCACGAAGAGAGCTGGCGGTGCGGTGACACGCTGCGTCTCGCTAGTTTTGCTCCCGACGCTCAGCTCCCCGGCCTGCTCGTTACCGCCTGCACATCAATTCCCCTACCCGACGCCTGCGCGATTCCGTCCGAGACTCCTGGTGACTGCCTGAACGCGCTCTGCGCCGACATGGAGGACGGGAACCAGCCGGCGATCTGTGAGCTAGGAGACCTTGAAGCGGTCGTTGCCGAAAACGTTCGCTGCCACTACGACGCGTTCGCTGCCGTCAGCTGGGCGGTCAGAGCCTATGCACCTGACGCGGACCACAGAGCGGCCGAGGCGGCTGCGATGCGATCCATGACCGGCTTCATCGCAGAGACTGGAGATGCCTACTTCGAACTCGGCGATCGCAGGCTCGAGTCCGCGGCCGGATCACGGATGGCGATGAACACATTTCTGGCCTATCGGCTGCTCCTCTGCGGCCCGATTTAGCGAAACAACGCCGCTGACTGCCATGCCTCCTGCTGCCACGCCTCCTGCTGCCACGCCTCCTGCTGCCACGCCTCCTGCTGCCATGCCTCCTGCTGCCACGCCTCCTGCTGCCATGCCTCCTGCTGCCACGCCTCCTGCTGCCACGCCTCCTGCTGCCACGCCTCCTGCTGCCACGCCTTCGAACCCCGACAAGATGACCCACAGACTGCTCTCACCCTTCGCGTTCGCCAACGGCGTCGAGTCGCCTAACCGCGTGTGGCTGGCTCCGATGACGAACACACAGAGCAACGCCGACGGGACTCTCAGCGACGATGAACTCGGCTGGCTGGCTGCGCGCGCTAAAGGAGGGTTCGGCGTGATCGAGTCCTGTGCGACCCACGTCACCGAAAACGGCCAGGGGTGGCAAGGCGAGTGGGGCATCTACGACGACCGCCACACACCGGACTGGAAACGAGCGGCGGACTCCATGCACGCCCACGGCGCACTCTTGTTCGCCCAGCTCTTTCACGGCGGCGAACGAGCGATGCGCGTAGAGGGCAGAGTCCCAATCAGCGCCGCCGCATCGGGTACGCCAGGAGGTAAGGACGAGGTCCGTGCCGCGTCGACCTCAGACATTGAACACGTGATCGAGGCGTTCGTCGCGGCGGCGCGGCGCGCGGAATCTGCCGGGGCCGATGGGATCGAGCTTCACGGCGCTCACGGCTATGTGCTCTGCCAGTTCCTGCGAGCGGACCTCAACAACCGCACCGATGGCTGGGGCGACACGCTGGAAGGCCGCGCGAGGATGATCCGAACAGTCCTTCAGGAGATTCGAAAGCGAGTATCTCCCCAGTTCGTCATCGGGGTTCGCCTCTCACCGGAGAACGGCGGATTCATGAAGGGCCTGGACCTCGACGAGAGCGTTCAGACCGCGCAATGGCTCTGTGAGGACGGCGCAGACTTCATCCACGTCTCACTCTGGGACGCGCACAAGAACACGACAAAGCGCCCCGAAGAGCACCCTACGACCGTGTTTGCTAAGGCGCTTCCAAGCGAGGTACCGATCATCACCGCAGGCAAGCTCTGGACGACAGAAGACGCGGACCACCAGCTGCAACTCGGAGCCAGCGCAGTCGCGCTCGGACGAGCCGCGATCACGACGCAGGATTGGCCGCTTCGAGTAGTACGAGACGCTGGCGAACCGTTTTGGACGCCGGTCTCCGCCGATCATCTCCGCGAGCAAAACTTGGGAGAGACGTTCGTCGCGTACATGAAACGCTGGGCGGGGTTTGTGAGCGAAGAGGATGGCGGAAAAGCAGGTAGCTAGATCGGCGGTTCGGATGACGTACTTCCTCGTGATCCTGCTCGTGACACCTCACTGATCCCCGAGGTCGTTGTTCGAAGATGTGTCGTTGTTCGAAGATGTGTCGTTGTTCTAAGAGCTGCCGTCGTCAGACGACGCTCCTCGGGCGCGATGTGCGATCATCGTCAACCATTAGAGGGCCGATGGAGGGAATGAATAGCTCTTGTCCCCTCACGTCTTGCTTGCCGCTCGACTGACCTCACACGCCAGCCTCATGCGGACCTACCTACTGATTCCACTCATCTTCCTCATCGGTTGTAGCAACGCGCCCTGGGACAAAGAGAGCGTTGGGTTCTGCGTCTGGCTGGTGGATCAGCCGGCAGCATGCGCCCCAGGAGACGACTGCCTACCGGTCGTCTGCGGCAACACCTGCGAGAGTAGCGCGCAAACGGCCGTCGCCGTTCGCCAATCGACGCTGGAGTTGGCCGAGCACGAGTGTCAGAGCGGCACCTGGACAACCCGACAGTGGGAAGATGATGTCTGTCCAGACGAAGCAGCACTGCGAGTGCAGTGCTTCACTGGCTACTACCGCTAACTACCACTAGCGCGAGCTGGGCGCCGGACGCGAACGGGCACCGCCGAGCCCCTACGGAACTCTTCACCCTATCGCGGGAACGGTGGAGGCACCTGGCCGGGATGCTCCCGAGGCAACTCGAACGCGATAAAACCGACGACCTCGACCAGCCAGAGCTCGACCGGGCCGACGACATCTATCGAGTCAGCTTCGATGATCTCATCTATCTCGCCGATGATTCGGTTGACGCGCGAGACCTCGGGGTCAGTCAGTTCTTCGGAAGTCAGCACCCCCTCCATCAGCAGCAGAAGGTCGGCGGCGGCAGCTCCGGCGAGAGGCGGCTCACCTACGTAGTCCCAGCGCTCTGATGTGCTCCCTGCGAAGGCCAAACACCGGGCCATATACTGGGCACTGTCGAGGAGAATTCGGTAGTCGATCGTCTCCGCTTCGTCGTCTGGCGTATGGTAAAAACTCATCCCAGGATTGATGAACCACGCGGCGGGCACAGGCACGTCCGCGCTGTGGAATGCGTCCTGGTCACTACCGAAAATGGGGATGGCGTTGCGGTGCACAAAGATGACGTCGGACTCAGCAAAATCCTGTGTCTGGCGCCAGAACTCCTGCAGCGCCGGGCTGCGCTCAAAACCAATGAGAAGCAGCACACCATAGTCAGGAAGGATCCGTCGGCCGAGCGGGTCAGCGGAGACGCCTAGCACGATGCTCTCGGACGGAACTGGAGGGTCTGCGATCCAGGCCTCCGCGCCGTTGAGCCCGCCCTCTTCCTCGTCGGTGATCAGGATCACTACAGAGCGTCCCG
>JBLHWZ010000363.1:0-5369 GCA_047629415.1 Bradymonadia bacterium
TCCCGAAAGTCTACGTTGACGGCGAAGAGGTCGCCCTCCCCGTTGGAGCGCCGCACCACCAACTCAACCGAAACATCAGAGTTGTACGAGAGCTCCGTACCGCCTCCGAAGTCAGCGGGTTGACGGACGACCCGCTGAGTTCCGTCCTGCGTGATTCGAAGGACGAGCATGAGAACGTCGTCGCTATCAAGCCCATTCGCCGCGACGACCTCCGTGAAAAGCTCACGCCCATGCGGCCATTGCTCGCCTGGTGCGATGTCGGCTTCCCAGGGTGCGACGACAGCGAGATCGTGCTCGAGCACGAGCTCATTCACGACCCCGAGCGTACGAACGTAGAGTTCGGCAGGGGTGTGATTGAAGTTAAACTCCGGCTCCGTCATCACCAGCGTAGGATAGCTGGTGCGACCGAGTTCGCCGAGTGTGCCATCCGTCTTAGCGCGTAATCCACCGCAGGCGCCCGAAAGCGTTACGGCGACAAGAAGTAGAAGCGTCGACCGACGGGAAATTCCCAATGTCATCTGTGCGATCCTCAAGGAGGTTGACCGACTCGCGCTATAGATTCCGCGGATAGACAAGGCAAGAGCGCGTTCTTGCATCAGCAAATGGCTGGGCCAAAAACGAATCGAGCCGCCAATTTTGGCGGCTCGATTCAAGCGTTAGGGGATGGGCTACATCATGCCGCCCATGCCACCCATGCCGCCCATGCCGCCCATGCCGCCCATGTCGCCGCCGCCGCCGCCGCCGCCGCCGCCCTTGTCCTCTTCAGGCACCTCAAAGACGGTAGCTTCGGTGGTGAGCAACATTCCTGCAGCCGAGCAGGCATTGGTCAGCGCGACGCGCTCAACCTTGACCGGATCGATGACGCCGTCAGCGATCAAGTCGCCGTACGTGTCGTTGCCAGCGTTGTAGCCAAAGGCGCCGGTGCCCTCGAGTACCTTCTGCACGACGATCGAGCCGTCCACGCCAGCATTGCGCGCGATGTAGCGGATCGGCGCTTCACAGGCCTGCTTCACGATCTGGACGCCGTAACGGTACTCCTCATTGGGAAGCTCGAGGTTATCGAGCGCCTGGCTGCAGCGAAGCAGTGCAACGCCACCACCCGGGACGATGCCCTCTTCAACGGCGGCACGGGTCGCGTTCAGTGCGTCCTCGACGCGCGCCTTCTTTTCCTTCATCTCGACCTCAGTCGCCGCGCCGACGCGGACAACCGCGACGCCACCGGCAAGCTTGGCGAGACGCTCTTGGAGCTTCTCTCGGTCGTAATCGCTGGAGGTGTCCTCGATTTGACGACGAATCTGACCCACTCGGCCGAGAATCGCCTGATCGTCACCAGCACCATCGATAATCGTGGTCGTGTCTTTGGTGATCTTGATCTTCTTGGCGCGGCCAAGGTCAGAGATCGTGACGTTCTCAAGCTTGAGACCGACGTCCTCGGAGATCACGGTGCCACCGGTGAGCACGGCGATGTCGGCGAGCATTTCCTTACGACGGTCTCCGAAGCCAGGTGCCTTAACGGCTGCGACGTTGAGAACGCCGCGCAGCTTGTTGACCGTCAGAGTAGCGAGCGCCTCTCCTTCGATGTCCTCAGCGATGATGAGGAGCGTACCCTTGTTCTTGGCGAGCGCCTCGAGCACGGGGAGAAGGTCCTTCAGATTGCTGACCTTCTTCTCGTAAAGAAGAACGAAGACGTCCTCGAGGTCGGCGACCATCGCTTCCTGGTCGGTGGCGAAGTACGGCGAGAGGTAGCCGCGGTCGAACTGCATGCCCTCAACGGTCTCCAGCTCGGTGGTGAGACCTTTGGCCTCTTCGACCGTGATGACACCTTCCTTGCCGACCTTGTCCATTGCTTCGGCGATGTATCCGCCGATGGACTCGTCGTTGTTGGCCGAGATGGAGCCGACCTGCGCGACCTCCATGTTGGACTCAACTGGACGGCCGAGAGCAACGAGCTCCTTGATGACGGCAGCGACCGCGAGATCCATGCCGTGCTTGAGCGCCATCGGGCTGTGACCAGCGGTCACGTACTTGATGCCCTCAGCGAACATCGAGCGCGCGAGGACCGTTGCAGTCGTCGTGCCGTCGCCGGCTGCGTCGGAGGTGTTGGACGCCGCCTGACGAATCATCTGGCAGCCCATGTTCTCAACAGGGTCCTCAAGCTCGATTTCCTTGGCGACCGTTACGCCGTCTTTCGTAACGGTGGGCGAGCCCCAGGACTTCTCAATGACAACGTTGCGACCCTTCGGTCCGAGGGTGACGACAACTGCGTCGGCGAGGACATCAACGCCTCGAAGGATTCGCCTGCGTGCTGCGGCGTCAAAGACGATTTGCTTGGCCATTCTTACCTCTAAAATCGGGTCGAGCGGGGGTGCGCTCGGTGGGGTTGGATTCAGTATACAATCTAACTTGGAGCGGGACGGTAGGCACCCCCAAAATGCTGTCAAGCAAGCAAGGATCGAGCGCGACTCTTTTCCGTACATTGGGTCCGCACATTGCTCGGTGGCGGCGTAATCGCTTCAAGCCAGCACAACAATTCGAGGTGGCGAGTTTGGAGAGATTAGCGAGGCCGCGGTCGGCATCGCGTGCGTGATTAGAGTGGCCGTGTAGCTCGCTCTCGAATCGGCGGCCGACTGCCCCCTACTTCGATCTGGTCTTCTCCTTCTGATAGGGCGTCTCCCTCTTGCGTCGCGTGCGGCCGCCCTAGTGCCTCGCGTGCGGCAGTCGTCGAGGCTGCAGGGAGTGCGACTGCAAAGCAGGAGTCGACCGTCCATTCGCCCCGCACTCGGCGGCGGAGGCGATCATCCAGCGCCATTGTCTTCGCCTCACACCAACTCGCTGGCGATGCAGATGCCCGAACTGCCGCGGACTTGCATATCGATCACGCTCTCAAAGCGGACTAATGTCGAGAGCACACCGTCGCAGTCGAGGTCCCCGAAGGCGGATGCGTTGAACCGGGCTGCGTTCCCGACTCCTGTGGAGTCGTATTGGTAGACGCAAAGATGAGGGTCGCTGACCGCGAACTGGAGCGCCCGCCACGTCTCGTTGTTGCCCCAACTCGTCGTCTGCATTTTGCGACTTGCCCTGCATGCGCCCGCTAGGCTCTCCAGCCCCGGGGTCGGTGGAGAACTGCTCGCAACCGCAGCGTGTTCGGCGAAGTAGGTCACCGAGCCATCGGATACCTTCCGGACTTTCGTTGTCGCCTCCGATGAGGCTGAACGGTGGATTGTGGTGAGGAAGTACGGAATCGAAACGAACAGGCCCGCGACGATCGCAATGGCAACCACGATCATCGCGGTCGCGTCTTTCACTGTCGTCGTCACAGTCCGCTCCTCATCGGTGAACCCAGTTGTAGGATCAGCGTGGCACGGATCATTCCGCAGGTTTTCGGCGGACGCGCAAATCGTACGCCGGCGCGTGGCCTAGCTTGACTTACGCGTGACTGATGTTACTCCCTGGCGGTTCTAGCGACACCTCTATCAAGGCAGCGAAGATGGCACGCGTTACAGTTGAAGACTCCCTCGCCCAAATCCAAAACCGATTCGCGCTGGTCCACCTCGCCACGAAGCGAGCGCTCCAGCTGAAGAAGGATGCTGAGCCCCTGGTCGAAGCTACCAATAAGGAAGTCGTCACGTCGCTCCGCGAGATCGCCGAAGGGTCGATCACGTTCGACGTGCCCGTGAACGACGTCCTTACGGGCAAGATTCACAAGAAAGAGAAGCGGAAGACAGGCAACGGCGCACGCCGACGCCGCTAGGTCTTTTCTGCGACCATTCAAGTCCGCGCCGGGATCCGGCGCGGGTTTGTTGTTTTTGCACCCTGTCCCGCTAGTCTGCCGAGCATGATTATTCAGCGACACGCACTATTCATTTTCGCACTGCTGCTCTTCGTGGGAAGTCCTGCGTCAGGCCAGTCCTCGGCTGTCGACTTGTGGATTCCGCAAGTCGATGAGTTCTCGGACGTTGACCAGAGCGAGCTTGAGACCGTCTTTACCGAGGCGCTGGGTGGCTCCCAAGGACCCACCCACATCGTTGGACTGATGGGAATCCAGGCCGCGATTAGCCAGAACGGCTTTGAGCTTCCTGCCTGCCTAGAAGGGCGAGATATCTGCTCCAGCCCCTTGGAAGCAGCCATCGCAGGACTCGGCGCGAACCGCATTATCTACGCCGCCGCGCGCGAGGAAGGCACGGTTCTCCACCTTACCGTCGTCGACGTCGAGTTGAATCGTCGGGTTGAGATGGAGGTTCGCTCAGACGATCTCCGCTCCACAGTGTTCCAGGCTGTTGGCGCGGTCACCAATGCAAGCGCTACCCTGTCTGTGACCAGCGTTCCACCCGGCGCCGAGCTGCGAGTGGACGGTGTCCTCGTCGGTACAACGCCTTACGGCGGCACGCTAGGAGTCGGCAGCTACGACCTGACCCTTCGGTTCGAGGGCTACTACGAGCTTGAGTCTGAGGTCGAGCTGCGAGCTATCGACTTTCTGGATGTCTCACTCGAGCTTGAGCGACGATTCGCGCAGCTCGCTATCGAGACCAACGCGCCAGGAACTCAGATTATCGTTGATGGCGAAACAACCTATGAACTGGGCGACGCGATCGAGCTGATGCCCGGCACCCGTGAGATCGAGATCATCGCCCCGGGCTACGATCCAGACCGGCGCACGCTCGATGTGGTCGCCGGTGAGGAGCGGAGCTATCGTGTCACGATGGTGGAGTCCGCCGAGACCATCGCCAATCGGAAGTACGACGAGATCCGACGCCATCCGTTCACTCTGCAGCTCGGCTTCCACGGAGGCGGCATGCGGTCGTCATGGGAGGGCGGCAGAGTTCGGCTCGACGGAACACGAGAGCGCATCGAGTGTCCGATCGATGAATCCGATGCTAGTGGAGACTGCCTCGCGAACACACCAGTGGGTCTGCTCGGCGTCGACCTCAGCATAATCTACGACTGGAAGTGGTTCGAACTTCAACTCGCCGGCTTCGGTGTCAGAAGGAGTAATCTCCGCAGCGATCGCACGACCTACCGAGTGGAGGAGTTGCGAGGAGACTTGGTCCGCGCCCGTGCGGGTCGTGAACTTCTCTTCAAGCTTCCTGCGGTCGGAGCCCGATGGCAGGTCAACGAAGACTGGTCCACGGCGCTGCGCACAGGTCCAAGCGTCGTTCTCCAGCGCCTAAACGCCGACCGGCTTCCGGGTGGTGAAGACGTCAATATTCGGCGCACGGACTGGCTCTGGGCGATCGACCTCACGGGGCGTTATCACGTGAGCAGCTCCTTCTTTGCGTTCGCCGAAGCGAATGCCGCGTTGGTGCTCGACCACGCGAACACGAGGGCCCGACTCGGAATGACCATTGGGATCGGCATCAACTTCGAAGACC
>JBLHWZ010000364.1:0-5312 GCA_047629415.1 Bradymonadia bacterium
ATGGCGTGCCGCAGCGCGAGGAGTTCTAGCGGGGCCCACTGGAACCGAGGCAGAGCTTTGTCCACCGAAGAAAACACGGCAAACGCTACGGCGTTTTACGACCTCATGTTCAACGAATATCAACCGGCCGAGGCCATCAAGCGCTTCGTCGGCGATGAGTACATTCAGCACAAAACCGAGCTTGGAGACGGGAAGTAGGCGTTCATCGACTACTTCGAAAGGATGTCGATCGAGTACCCGGGTAAGCGCGTCGTGTTCAAGCGAGCGATCGCAGCGGCAGACAAGGTCGTCCTACACTGTCAGCAGCTCTGGCCAGGTGACCATGAGTACGCTGAGATCAACATCTTTCGTTTCGATGCGAACGGTAAAGTCGTGGAACACTGGGACGTGCTTCAGGCCGTTCCAGCGACCTCAAAGAACGACAACACGATGTTTTAGCCGACCGCTCGCTACTGCGAGTTCCAGGCCTTGTAGAAGACCCTCGCCCGGGCGTTTTCCCGCTCTTCCCTTCGACGGTCCCACACGGTGCGAACGTAGAGGTAGGCCAAGAAGCCGGCGACGGAGAGCATGAAGATGCTGTGCACCAGTTGTGAGAGGAACACGATGAACGCAGCCCAACCGGCGGCGAACGGTAACAGCAGGAACCCTGCACATATCCGAGCAACGAGGCCGAGCGGCGGGATGATGTCGAGCACTGCGAAGAGCGGACCAACGATGAACCAGAGGCCCAGCAGAACCGCGAGCGCGCCGCCGATTCGGACAACCCAAACAGTGAGCCCGAAGATACTTCCCATGAATGCCTGCGCTTCTTCACGACCGCCCGTGACGACTGGAACGAGCGCGAGGTTCTCGAACCACTCGATACCTCCGAGCGTTTCGCCCGCGCCGTATCCGACCGCAGTCATCGTGATCCCGGTCGGAACAGCGAAGAATGAGATGCGGGTGTCGCCAAGCTGTGGTGCGTGTGGCGAAGCGGCGCCGTAGTAGTAGTGGCCTGACTTATCGTCGTCGCTCGGAACGTAGTTTAGAGCCTCACCTTCCGGCGTCCAACTCACCGAGCTTGGCTTAACTGACTCATTGTAGAGCACGATGGACTGAAACGGGTTCAGGCTCCAACCACCGAGCAGCATTTCGCCGGAGTCGAAGTGATCGTCGAATATCGGCCGCGGATTGGTGTGCCCCTCTGGGTATCGGAAACCGTCGCTATGCAGAGGGTCGCCTGTCCACGCGAGGTGGTAGTCGACCTCTGTGGTGATGGTCGCGCCGCCACCCCAGTTGTGCTCAGTCGACTCGCTGATCGTCTCATTCCACGCGTAAGTCTCTACGGACCGGATGACGCGGACAAAGTCGCCGGGCTCGAAGAAGGTGGGGTCGCCTACCAGTCGATCGCTCCGCAGAGCTGCAGTGACCGTCATGTCGACGCCGTCGAATTGCTCATCCGGCGATGTCGGACCGACCTCCGAACTCTCGACCATCTCTCCCCAGTCGGGTCGCGCCTCGTTCTGGAAGAGGGCGATCGAGGCTGCCACCAGGATCGTAAGGCCAGTCGGCACGAGCGCGATCGCTTGGGCGAACATGGCCGAGAAGCCGACGGTTAGGGTCTCAATGAATCGGTTCATAGGTTGAAACTACGGCATTCGCGTCTGAAAACAAGCTGGCCGAGAACAGAAGTAGTCTACTTGTCCCAGAATTCCGGTTCGGGTGCTGGGACCCCGAGGATCCAGCCTTCTTCGCCGACCACCACTTCTCGCAACTCTTCCGGCAATTTATCGGGTGCGGCGAGCAACTCGGCGAGCTGCCCATCACGGTCCAGCGTTTCGAAGTAGTGCGCCAGGGCATGTACTTGATTTGCGTCCAGCGGTTTGTCCGGATCGTCGTGAGGTTTGATCAACGAAGGGTAGACCTCCGCGAGGATGATGCGTGGTCGGATGGAGACGACGGACTCGGTAGAGCCTGGATCGAACGGCCAAACTGAGACAGCATCTTCTAGTTCGACGACGGTCGAGAGGTGCTGCACGTAGGGAATCCCCATGAGCGTTTGCCCGCCGACGGAGCCTGCGTAGGCGGTCTTCCACACAGACTGCGCCTTCGGGACGAGCTCCTCGCAGTAGCGCCTCTCGGGGAACGCGAATTCCTTGGGCTTCTTCGGTCCCAGGTGCGTGTAGCTCTCCTTCGCCGGATGCCCCCAGAACGGTCCGTCGCCTGGAAGTTCGCTGTTCAGGCTGCTGGCGACATCGAAGCGGTTGTTCTTCTTCTTGCCGACCTGTTCGTCACGTATTCGTCCAGCGATCAGCTCCCAGTTGCCACGCCAGCGAGGCGCGCGCGTGCCGATGGCAGAGCCAAACCCACGCGGGAATCCAAAGGCGAAATCGAACCCAGCGCAAACGGACACGCCTCGGGCGTACCAGTCGCTGAACAACTCTCCGATTTCCTGGAGCGCCTTCACACGCGAAGATGGGTTCGACATCCGGTGCGTCACCTTTCCGCTCTTTGCGCGCTCAACAGCACACCACCAGATCGTGTTTTTCCCAGTTCCGGGCCGCGCCTGTGCGCTCCAGTCTACGGCCAGGTAGGCGCCAAAGAGGGGCACGCCCTCGACGTTTTGAAGTCCCAGAGTCCGGTCCTGAGAGTGGGACGCACCTCGTGTCGGCGCCGAAGGGATGTTGTCGACATGGAGGCCTGAACGTCTTGGCGTGAAAACGAAGGGATTCTCGGCTGCATGCGGCGCACGGGGGTATTGCGGGTTCAACAAAGCCTGGCTTATCGCTAACGGGTCGACGGGCTCGCGGGCGCGAAGCTCATAGCCGACGGGTACCTCAGCGAACATCTCGTCGTCTTCTGGCTCGCTTTCGTGGCCGTCCTCGCTCTCGTCCTCGCCTTCCTCTTCAATCTCGATCGGAGCTCGCTGGACCGGGAGTTCAAGTTCCTCTTCTGCAGTTCCGATCAGAGGTCGCGGCGGTTGCGGTTCAAGCGCGGGAGGCTGAGTGCCCTCTGTTTCGGAGGCCGCAAGTAACTTCTTTGCCAGCTGCTCCTTGAGGTCAAGCTGCCGCTGCGGGCTGTCGTCTTGCAACTTTGGAAGCCCCACGGAGTCAACGCTGCTTAGGGAGGCGCCAAACTCAAGCGGCCCAACGTCGCCTGCTTCTCGAAGGCTATCGACCAAGTCGCGCACCACGTCGAACTGAAGCGACCACCGAATCAGGCTGTGCTTGCCCGGAAAGCTCGTCAAGACCAACCCAGCAAAGAGCGCGAAGAACCCAGCGAACGGGCGAGACCCTCCCAATCCGAAGGCGGCCAGAAGCAGCAGCGCGCCCGCGAGCCCACGCATGTTGCGCGCGCCTGTCGTCTCAACAGAAGCAGGTCGTCCCGGCCGCTTCCGGTAGTTTGCCGGCAGACGCTGTGCTGCCAAGGGAACGAAGACCGCTGCTTGAAGCGTCGCCGCCGCTACGAAGAGGGTGAGAATTAGAGTCTCGCTCATGCCATCACTCAGGAAAATACAGGACCGCAGTGTCGCGCGCCGATCGCAAGATCGCAACGATGCCGCCCGAGAACCCCGACGACTTTGCAGGAGCAGTCCGTCTTGGAAGGCCGGCCGCTGAGCGCGGAAGCCTCGACGGAACCCGATTCTGCAGGGGACCTGCTCCATCGTTCAGAGTCGATGCTGGCGTCGGCGGACCGGGGTTCATCAGCGTGTCGGCTCCCGACCGGTCACCAAATCGAGTCGTGGTCCTCACAGAGTCCCCATGTGTCCTCCAACTCTACGCGCTCGCCATCGGCGATCAGAGTCCCGCTGAAGACGCCGTAGAACTGGTCGAAACACGAGCGCGTGACGCCCGGAATATTGGTATTCTCGCTCCGCCGTCCCTTCGGGGTGAAGGTCAACTCGATCGCGCCATCATTGCTCCCGACGCTCCAACTGCTCTCAGGGTCTGTTCCGGCGCGCTCGAACGTAGCGGGGCCGACTCGGACGAGCTTCCCGTCGACCCAAATGGCGTTCTCGTTATCGACGTCATCGGCGCGAACCACGTTCTTCGTCAGGTTGAAGGCGACGAGCCGCCCGCCCACCCAGCCGGCACAGGTCGCCCACTTCCAGAACGTGTGCCGCGGGTAGTGCGCCTTGTGCACATCAAGCACCGCGACCGCGCTTTCGGGCTCGAACACGTAGGTCCGATCCGCGACAGTGAGGCTGCCTTGCACCGGTAATGCGACCTTATGCGAATACGCGAATCGTCGGCGACCGACTGGCATGGAGACCACCATCGGCTGCACGGCGGCGAGGTCGTGCAGGCAGCGGAAGCTCCCGCTCAGACGTGGGATCCCACGCCTCGCGTCCGCGCTGACCTCGAGCTCGTGGACGGCGCACGAGAGGTGATTGTGCACTTCGATGTTTAGCCCGGAGCTGCGCCAATGGCACTTCTCGTCCCAGAGCGACCGGGCGAGCGACATGTTCGCTAGCGGCCGCTGGCAGCGATGTTCGAAGCGTTCTCCGGTGGCTTTGTCCACGACCTGAACCCAGCCGACTTGAAGCACCTTGGCGTCTACGATCGCGATGGTCACGACCACCTCGGGAGTGACCAAGAGGAAGTGCTGCCATTGCTTCAGGCGAGTGCGCGCCAGAGCGGCGGGCAAGGTTATTCCGCTGCTACGAATCTTGGCCTGGTCGATGTCTACGTTCACCAACGGGTGGTCGACATAGAGGCGCCGAGCGAAGCCATCTGCTCCGATCAAACTCTCAGACATCGTGCTCTTCTACTCCCAGGTTGCGCGTGAACTCTGACATCGGAACGTCTCGAGCTTCGCCGCCGGTTCCGAACCAATCGTCGACGTCGGGCACCGAGAAGCCGTACCAGTAGTTTTCGTTCCGATAATGATGCAGCCGGTGGCGTCTGACGACCTTCTGCATGAACCGTGACTTCGGCTTGTAGTCGGTGTGGGAGATGTAGTGCATCCACTCGTAGACAAGCGCCGCGAACGAGATCGCGGACATCGCGCTAAGCACGCTGCGCTTGTTTCGAAAGACGATCGAGAGCAGCGCTGAGAAGCCCAGATAGGCCCCAACTACGACGCCCCGCGGGAGAAACACCTTTGGGAAGTACGACGGGTTCGCGTGGTGCGCTCGATGCCTCTGGGCGAAGGCCGGGTCGTACGCTTGGCCAAAGACTTTCCGCGGCTCAAAGTGGAGGATGAACTTGTGCCCGCCCCACTCAAGAAGTGGCCAGCCCGCCCACGCAGTCGCTGCAATGGCGGCGTCAAGTACCCGCCATTTGCCGAGGGCTGCCCTGAGAGCCAAACTGATCCCAACGAAAGCGGCGATC
>JBLHWZ010000365.1:0-5285 GCA_047629415.1 Bradymonadia bacterium
CGCTGGGCAGCAATCTCGCCCAAGATCTCGCGCCTGACGCGCTCCATCTCGTCGTGGGGGAAAGCGCTATGAAGCAACGAGTCCGCGAAGATCTCGCTCGCCTCCTCAAAGTCACGAGATAGTGCGGTCATCCGCAAGCCAAGCGTGTTGCGGCCTGAGAACCCCGCCATGCTTGCTGCCAGTCCATCAATCTCCAGCGCGATCGAAGATGCGGTGCGTGACGCCGTCCCGGAGGTCAGCAAGTGGGCGACGAGATTGCCAGCACCGTTGGTCGAGTCGTCCTCCACCAATAACCCGCCCATCACTGCAGCACGCATGCTGAAAAGCGGAGCGCTGGGGTCAGGCTGGATAATCGCGATCATCCCATTCGGGAACTCATGCCGAATCACGCCATGAGCGTCTTCGTCCAAGTCTGGCGCCGCGGCAGCGAGTGCTGCGGACTCGAACGCTCCAGCGACGCGGGCAGAGACCTGCTCGATGCCAACCACCCCCTCAGCTTCATCGGGGAGCAAAAGAGCGACGGTACAGTTTTCAGGCCTCAGATACCGCTCTGCCACTTCTCGAATCTGCGACGCCGTCACCGACGAAGCGAGTTCAAGGAAGCGGGCCTCAAACGTCGTCGAGCCCGCGACTGTCTCGAAGTAGCCCAACCTCTGGGCCACGCCCTCCGCCGTCTGCCGCTGATAGATGGTGTCGGACTCCAGGATCGTCCGCGCGCGGCTGAGATCTTGAGTGGACAACTCAACGTGGCGCAGCCTCGCGACCTCTGAGACCACGGCGTCGATCACCTCCAACCCTGCGCCGGGGCCGTCTTGCGCCGAGAACGATCCACCGACCATAAAGATCCCGGGCTCCGCTGGCGAGTAGAGGTACGAATACACCTCGTGAGTTAGCCCTGCCCTGCGCTGCACGTTCTCGAAGAGAATCGAACTCTCACCCTGCCCGAGTAGGATCGCGAGAAGCTCAAGCGCGGGCGTCTCTTCAGCGGCAAGATCGGGGACATGGAAAGCCACTGCGAAGTGACCGTCCTGAACATCGCGAAACTCCATAGCGACGCGGAGTTCGTCTTGGCGCGGTTCCGTCACACGGGCTGACCGCTCCATGGATGGTCCGGCATCTCGCGACGGGAAGTGTCGGTCAACGGCCGCCTCGACCTGGGCTCGTTCCACGTCACCGACGACGACCAAATTCATGTTGTTGGGGCGATACCAGCGGCGATAGAAACTGAGGATGTCGTCTCTGGTGAACGCCGCGACGGATTCGGCTGTCCCGATGACAGGCCGGCCGTAGGGATGCTCCGTATAGGCCGTCTCGAAGAGCATCCGACTCAGCGATCGCCTCGGAATGTCCTCCGACCGTCGAATCTCCTCCTGGATAACTTCGAGCTCCCTTTCCAGCTCATCCGCCTCAAACGCGCTGTTCGCGACAGCATCCAAGAGCACGTCCAGCCCTTGTTCGGCGTACCGGCTGGGCACGACGATATGATAGACGGTCTGGTCAAACGAGGTCCAAGCGTTGATAGAACCGCCTACCGCTTCGATATCGCGCGCGATCTCACCGACGCCGCGGGTCGCGGTGCCCTTGAAGAGCATGTGTTCATGGACATGGGCCAAACCGGCTTCGCGCTCGGTCTCGTCACCAGAGCCGACCTGAACCCACATTTGGAGGGCGACAACTGGGGCGACATCGTTCTGCCTATAGATGACAGAGAGACCCGAAGCGTGCTCGAACTGCTCGGCATCGGAGGGTGGATCTACGTGCATTGTGATCTCGTTGGCGTCCACTTGAGGGCAGTCCGGCACCACCACCACCTTGGGACAGCCGCTTAAGAGCAGGACCGCCAGGCAGAGAGGACCGGAACTGACCACTCTTGGCACAAAAGTCGTTAGGGAGCGAAACATCGATGTGTTCGAGGATTGCTAGAACCAACGCCGGCGAGGGCCGGCGCGCCGCTAGTACCCCAGTCGCACCACGAACGGCTACCAGGATTCCGCGAGCGGCGAGATACGCGGGGTCGCGCTAGGAGGGCGGGCTGAGTTCAATTCGCATGCGATCTCCTGACTGGAAGTCGCGCAAGAACGTAGCAAAGCCTGGGTAGTCGTCTGGCGCTACGCGCTGAATTGGCAGGACTAGCTCGCGCGTAATGTCCAACCTGTTCCCGTCGTTCGAAAAGCTGCGGCTCCACATGCTTTCGCCCAACGACTGCTCCTCATCCGCGGGCCAGCTGATGATGCCCCAGCCCTGTGGCCCTTCCATCCGGATTCGCATCTCCTCGTACACGGGCATGGAGACAAGGAGGATCTGCTCGCGCGTCGCGCGGTCGGCGTACCAGTTGGCAACTGCTCGCGAGAAGATCTCGCCATCGAAGACCAAGCCGCTCGGGGTCTCATTGGCCAAGCTGGCACTGCGAAACTCGTAGTGAATCTCAAGCGGCCCGTCGGTCCCATCAAGTCCCAACAGGGACATTTCAACGTCACTGATTCCGGGGAAGGTTGAGGAGAGTGCTCCCTCCAACTGCCGCTCAACATCCCGAAGGTCGTCGGCGCTCTGAACGTAGAGTCGGAAGCCCTGCGCGATTCGAACAGGAATGGTCTCGACGATCCTCACCAGAGCATCACCGGACTGGTCCAGTTCGATGTCCATTAGGATGGAATTTCTCTCGAACGCGGAGTCCCAACGAGGAGTTCGAGTGAACTCTCCGGCGCGCGCGCCGCTCACGATGAGCGCGTCACAATCCTGTGCGTCGATTCTAAGATAGTCGAACGGGTATCGCTCGAAGTCGGGCTCCAGCCACACTTCGCCATCCGCCAACGGAACACGGACCGCAGTGAGATCGTATACGAGCGCGTCTGGAATTGGCGAATCGGTGGCGTCTTGGTCCCAGGGCCGAACGAAAAGCACCTCCGGCTCAAAGCCGGCCGCATCCAACATCGTAATGAGAAGAGGCAAGGCCTCGCCCTCCCCTGCCTCCCACGTCCAGGCTGCCGGAGTCGACATGAACGAGCCGAAGTCGATGATCTGATCGCTGACGAAACGATAAATCGCTCGGACCTGGTCTCGATCGGATTCAAGGTCAGAGATCAACTCTCGAACTCCAGTCCGCAGCCCTTCCGAAGAAACCGAGACTCCAGCGAGGGCATCGGTGTAGCGAGCGGTGGCGTCAGCCCAAGAGTACGCGTGGGCCATACGCACACTCGGTATCCACTCCGCCGAGGGGACCGAGCTTCCATCCGGTACGGGCGGCAGTGATCTCTCGACCGCGATGGTGAATGCGACAGTGTTGCCCACATGCTCGATCACAGCCGGCTCGGCGAGATTCCGCTCGTCGATGATCACTCGTTCCTCAAACTCTTCGGGGACGATGTAACGAACCATCGACTCGTGGAAGACCCCATCAAACGACTGAAAGAAGAAGCGAGACGAGCGGTACGTGGGGCGCTCCGCCCATGGGCCATAAACGGGTTCCGCCCACTCGAGTTCGATGAAGTCGCCGATCTCTAAGTTTGGCATCGAGATCGAGTCTTTCCCTGCAATATCGTCCGGAATGAGCACGGTGCCATCACGCTTGTGAACCGCGGCGGTCAACAGGTGAGCTCCTTGCGGGATGCCGGTTTCGCCGAGCGCGCCCAGTGCGTCTCGGTTCCGAATCTCAATGATCTGATGAACGAGATCAATGCCGGAGCCATCTGCGAAGAGTCGAGTCACTCCGTAGTCGAGCACATAGACCATCCCTGCCTCATATTCTGGCGCTTCCTCCATATAGGCTGCAACGGCCTCAGCCCCGTTCCTTCGCATTCCCTGTAGCGCCTCGACTCCGTCGATCAGCTCCCGGTTGAACTGGTCATCTACTTGGGCTGGGTACTCCTCGCCCAAGCGACTGAGGGCGCCTAGCGCCTCGCCGCGCTCCCCTTCGGAGAGGCGAAAGTCCGCCGCCCATACCTGGCCGGGTCCCGAATCATAAGACCAGCGAGCGAACTCATCCCAAACAGCCAGCGCATCGGCGGCGCGACCCGCGGCGGCCAGTGTATCGGCGGCTAGCCACGCGTAGCGACCGGAACTCGGATTTCGCGATAGCAAGAGTTCAGCCATTTCTGTCGCCTCAGCGAGGCGTCCAGCCGGGAGCAGGGTCTCCTCCATGATCGCACGCAGGGCGCTATCACATTGCAAGAACGTCGGAGGGAGCACATCGTCGTCGATGGGTTCGCCCAACATCGCACGATCTTGTAGGACTGAGCTGATCGTCGGGCAGTGTCGCGGGAACTCGACGGCGGCTCGTTCCAGCGCCTGTCTTCTAAGAGAGCGCCAGCCGCGCAGTTCATAGAGGTCGGCCAACTCCGACTGAACGTGGAAATCATCGGGGTGAAGCTCAGCGAGTTCGCCCAGAAGTTCCGCTGCGCGGTCCAATTGCTCCTGAGCCATCAGGATTCTGGCGACGCCGCGGACAGCGCTGGCAGCGGAACTCCACTGAGCCGCGGTTTCCGTGAGGTAGGTCCGCCGAACCTCGTCTCGCTGTGTTGGCGACATCTGAAAGAGTACGTCCGCCAAACGGGCTGCATGATAGAGCAAGACAGGGTGCGCGGTATCATCCAACCCTTCGATCAAGCGGTAGGCGAGTTCGCTTGAGCCGCTGTGGACGGCAACGTCCGCGGCGACAAGCCACTCAAGAGCGGTGTCGGTTTCATCGACCAATAGGTCCTCCATCGTCCCCGCGTGCAGAGCAGTGCTCCCGCCTGAGGGCCCGACACAATCGGCTCCGAAGCAGTCGATAACGATGTCTTCTCCCGGAACGAGATTCAGAGACAAGGCAGCCGACGCACCATCAATGCTGGAGGTCACCCGGATCCGATGCAGCCCTGGCTCGAGGTCGAGCCAAATCCAGCGTGCCTGAGGTCGGTATACGTCGTCAGGGCCTCGAACGAAGACCGTTCGTTCGTCTACTTCGACAACCAGTTCGCTGCTGCCGGACACGCGCAGAAGCCCGCCTCCTGTCCCAATGGTGTGAGCGAACGTCTCTGCGACGTATCGCCCGGACGTTGTCATGGGGATGCGGACACCGGCCGAGGAGACAGCTGCCCAGAGGCTCTTGACTGGGCCGGACTCCAAAACGACGCTCGCCGGGAGGCGCTCATCGTTCGAGACCGCGGTGGGTTCACCGAAATTGAACGTCGCGAGCGTCTCAAGCGGCCCGACCGTGCGCCAAGTCGCAGGAAGACCCGTACTAGGAGCCGCGTGAATGCCGGGCTGCATCGAGTATCGATAAGTTCGATACTCGATGAGCGCGTTGA
>JBLHWZ010000366.1:0-5260 GCA_047629415.1 Bradymonadia bacterium
TTCTGCACGACTACGTCAACGTGCCGAAGAACTCTCCCGACCGCGCCAGGGCTAGTGAGCTCTGCGCGGAAGCGGCGGCGCCACTACTCGCGAGCGCAGGGTTCGCCGCAGACGCGATCACCCGGATCTCCGACGCGATCCGCGACCACAGCTTCAGTCGCGGGGCCACTCCCACTCAGCCTCTCGGCCGCGCTCTGCAAGACGCGGATCGGCTTGAGGCGCTCGGCGCGATCGGGATCGCCCGGACCTTCGCCACCGGCCAACGGATGGGCGCCAAGTTCTTTGAAGAGACCGATCCCTTCGCCCAAGAGCGCGAGCTGGACGACATCGCCTTCTCGGTCGATCACTTCTACAAAAAGCTATTGGGACTTCCGGACACGATGCTCACGGAACCTGGACGGGCAGAGGGACGCAAGCGCGCCAAGCTACTGCAAGACTTCCTCGACGCTTTGGGCGATGAACTCGGAATTCCCACGCCCAAGTAGAGCGGTGCATTGACGCAGTCGTGATTTCTTGTTCTCGCTTGGCTCACTCCCCCCGAGAAGTGATGGTGAAGTGATGCGCTCGTTCAAACTCCTGGCAGTCGTAGCCTTGCTCGCCGGATGCGGCGATGACGCACCGCTGTTTTACTATCCGCTCGCCGACGCCAGCACAGACGCGGCCCCGAGTGACGCTGCAGGCGAAGACGTCGCTGAGCCAGACACTGCAGGGGATGTCGGTGACCCGCCCGACGCGAACGACGCAGGTGAAGATCCAGTCGAGGACACACTCCCCGATACAGAGCCCGACACGGGCGAAGACGTGGAGGAGGACGCGGAAGCCGACACGAGTCTCGAGGTTTCCCCAGACGCCGACCCCGATTCCGACGCAGGACCGGACGTATCCTCTGACACCGAGCCGGACATCGAGCCTGATCTGGAGCCAGACACGACTGCCGATGTTGAGCCCGACCTGCCCTTCGGCTGCACCTCAATCGCCGAGGTTCGGACCTCGCCGTTAGGATTCGTCGAGGGCACGTTGTGCAATGTGGTCGTCACGTACGTTTCGCCCTTCGGTTTCTTCGTCCAAGAGCGCAATCGCACCGGGCCGGCGATCCATGTTTTGGAAGCCGTGGTCGGCTGGACAAACCCGGAGGGGATCGAGGTTGGCGACGCACTCACCTTTGACGCTTCGGAGCTCGGTGAATTCCGGGGCATGGAACAGATCATCGCGCGTTCCAGCGCGATCCGAGAGGCTCGGGGCTTCAACGTAGACTCCATCACTCAGTCACTCGACGTGACGGGCACTCTTCCCTCGGAGTCGAACGAGGCCGAACGAGTCTCGATCGACGGAGGCCTCATCACCGCGATCGTCGGCCGGGACCTCACCGTTGAGTACGGCGGCGTTGAAGCAATCCTCCGTGTTGCCGACCCTGCACCATTCTGCGTCGGCCTAGGTTTCGACATGACCGGGGTTATCACCGAGAACGCACCGGATGGCTTTCATCGCATCGAAAGTTGGTGGGTCGGCGATTTCAGCTTCGTCGCCGGAGACTGCGTCAGCGACCTGCCGCTAGCAGGCGTGGGTGACCTGGTGATCAACGAGGTCTTGGCGGATCCACCGGACACCGGAGGAGACGCAAACTGCGACGGCGAACGAATCGCTGGCGAGGATGAGTTCCTAGAGATTCTGAACGTCTCGTCAGTCGATCTCAGCCTCGCCGGTATCTCGATCTCCGACGCTGTCAGCATCCGTCACACGTTCGGCTCTCTGTCCGAGATCGGCGCCGGCGAAGCGATACTCGTCTTCGGCGGTGGAGACCTCGACTGCGACTTCGCAGGAACGCCCGCCGAGCTTGGTTCGACGGGTGCCCTCGGTCTCAGCAACTCGGGAGACACGGTGTCAATCCTATCGAGTGAGGGCGTGATTATGGAGACGATGACCTACACGACCAGAATGTCGACCGACGTTTCGGTCGTGCTCAGCCCCGAGGGAAACACCGACGGGATCTACGTGCGGCACTCCGATCTGGCGCCAGACATGTCGCCGTATTCCGCGGGCCGGCGCACCAACGGGACACCGTTCTGAGCACGCTAGACGCATTTCATTCGCTGCCGGACCGCGGAGGACGGAACGTCTCGGTTCGCTTAACTGAGTCCGGCGCTGCGGGACTTCGCCGACGGTCTCCCTGGGTGTTCGCGGACTCCGTTTCACGCGTCAGCCACGAGGCAGCTCCAGGGGACATCGCCATTCTCTACGGGCCAAAGGGCAAGCTGGCGGGGGTGGGCCTCTACGACCCCAACTCCCCGATCCGTATCCGAGTGTTTCAGTTCGGCAAGGGCGCGCCCATCGGTCCAGAGCTCTTCTCCACTCGAGTCCGCGCCGCGGCGAAGCTGCGCGAAGATCTTCTGTGCTCCCCCGAGACCGACGGCTTCCGGCTGCTCTACGGCCCCAACGACGGGATGCCTGGAGCCGTGGTCGATATCTACGCAGGTACCGCGGTTCTCAAGCTCTACACGCAGGCATGGCTCCCCTGGATGCGAGAGCTCTGCGAAGCGATTGGGGAGTCGTTTACGTGGGAGCGGCTTGTGCTTCGGCTTGCACGAGGTCCGGCGGAACGCTTCGGAGAATACGGACTGCGCGACGGACAGATTCTGGACGGGCCTCCGCTCGACGGCCCCGTGGTCTTCCGTGAGAACGGGATTCGCTTCGAGGCGGAACCGGTCTCAGGCCAGAAGACCGGCTTCTTCCTCGATCAGCGTGACAACCGTGCTCGGGTCGAAGCGATAAGCCGCGGGCACGATGTTCTGAACGTCTTCAGCTACACCGGGGGCTTCTCGGTGTACGCCGCGCGAGGCGGCGCAAGACGGGTAGTGAGCGTTGATATCAGCAAGCCAGCGAGCGCGGCCGCTGAACGAAACTTCGCCATGAACGACGGCCAACCATCGGTTCATGCCTGCGAGCACGACGCGATCGCGCAGGACGCGTTCGAGGCGATGCGAACACTGGCCGACGCTGGCGAGCGCTTCGGAGTGGTGATCGTGGATCCGCCTTCGTTCGCGAAACGAGCCTCGGAGATCGACGGCGCGCTTCGAGCGTATCAGCGCCTCGCCCGCCTAGCGGCAAGACTTGTGCGGCCGGACGGCGTTCTGGTCTTAGCGAGCTGCTCAAGCCGGATCACGATCGAGCCGTTTCGCGCGGCCGTGCTCTCGGCGGTCCGCGAGTCGCTCCCCAAAGCCCGAGTCCGCCAAACGACGGAACACCCGAGCGACCACCCCGTCGCGTTCGATGGCAGCGCCTATCTGAAGTGCGTCTTCATTGACCCAAGCGGCGGCCCGCGGGATCAAAGCGCCTAAGCTCACAGCCCCCAAGTTCAATGCAGCTTCGAACCGTCCTCCTCGCAGCCCTCCTACTCCCAGCGTGTGGCCCATGCGGAGGGGCCGAGCCGCAACCACCAGCGGTTGAGCCCGCCGCCAGCGAGCCGAGCATGCTGCAGGCTGCAGAGACCGAGGCCGAAACTGAGCCCGTCGACGCCGGAGCTCCGGACTCAGGCCCGTTCGAAGGCAGTGGCGAAGGCAGTGGCGAAGGCGCACTCTTCCCCGGCTGTGAGCCTTACGCGGGCATGGCGCCTACCGATTGCGTATCTCTGCCTGCGAATCTTTGTGTGAAGATGGTGTGCCGCGGGTGCGCCACGATGGCCGGCAACATCGACGCCTGTGAACGTGGGGAGTCCGTCTGCGAGCCGGAAGAAGCCGACAGCGCCCGCCGCTGCGGTGCGGCCTACGTGCAGTGTCTCCTCGACGCTGGCTGCGACGGCGACCATCGTGAGGACGGCGCCCGCCAGGCGGCGTGCAGCTCAACATTCCAGATGTGCGCCGCAAACGTCGAAGCGCCACGGGGAGAATAATATGGCCACGACAAAGCTCCGCGCGGCTGTTCTATCCTTCAACGGTCTGGCGTTCCTCGGGTTCGGCCTAGCATTCCTGCTCTGGCCTTCCGCGATGACAGCAGACCTCGACATCACCCTGCCAACAGCTCGCGCAGACATCGAAATCCGGGCTTTCTACGGCGGGCTGGAACTCGGCTTCGGAGCATTCCTCTTGCTCGCGGCACGACGGCACAGCTGGCAAGTGCCCGCACTGGTTGGCGCAGCCATGCTCCTTGGAGGCGCAGGAACCACTCGGGTCGTCGGGCAGCTCCTAGAGGGTCAGCTCGTTCAGCCCCACGCGTGGTTAGCCGCACTCGAACTCTCCGGGGCGGCGCTCAGTGCAGTCGTCGCACGACGCAGCGCTGACTAGTCCCGGTTCGAGAGCGCCAGCACCGGGCGGCTCGACGCGCGAATCACCCGTTCGGTGATGGTGCCTCGGACTCCGTCAGCGAGGCTATCCCGGCCGTCGGTGACCATCACGACCAAGTCCGCGTGATGACTCACCGCAAACTCGGCAATCGTCGGCGCGACTTCACCGAGCGCATGATACCGCGCCCATTCAATCGAGAACGGATCGACCCCGTGGGGCTTCTCGTTCGCCGGCGGTGCGTGGTCACCGACACCCAACAAGACGATCTCGGGCTGCGGGAGGCCCAGCGTTCGGCACAACTCGAGTATGCCGCGAATCGCCCTCGCCTCACGCTCGGGCTCGCGGGTTGGCACCAAGACCCGAAGAATGCCCAGCTTCCCTGTCTCGTCGAGCAGGCCCGGATCTTCTACACCAAGGAAGAGCGTCGGCAGCGAGAGCTGTCGCGAAACCCTACCGGTGTGACTCCCCTGGAAGAGCCGCTCCAAATCCGAGGAGCGGTGGGTCGCCGTGACCACAAGCGCTGGCCTCAGCCCGCGTACGCCCTCGAAGAGGTCGTCCGGCTCCGTCTGATGCGGAACGAGCTCGATGTTTGAGGGGATCTGAGCCCGATCGAACGACGCTTCGGGGGCCGCGTCCTCTTCGGTCGTCACAAACGAAACCAGCCCGCCGTCGGCAGCAGCAGTGATCGCTAGCGCGTGGCGAAAGGCCTCGATGGAATCGGCACCTGGATCAGATAAGTGCGCTGCGATGAAGGCTCGATTCGGTCGCTGGGCCATGGTTCGTTTCTAGTGGCTAGTGGTCGTGATGATCTTCGGTACCGTCGACACCGTGTGGATGCCCGTGTTCCTTCTCCAACTCTGTCGGCTCTCGCAACGAGACAATCTCCACGTCAAAGTGAAGGTTCTCGCCAGCGAGTGGGTGGTCAGTCGTCAGGTAGACTTCGTCAGGCGTGACGCGAGTGACCCAAACAGGGATCATCTCGC
>JBLHWZ010000367.1:0-5250 GCA_047629415.1 Bradymonadia bacterium
GCCGGAGATCGCTTCCACAGGGTCCGCAAGGCCGTCGCCGTCGGTGTCGACGAGATCAGGATCGGTGCCGAGCTCGTTCTCCAGCTCGTCGGTCATGCCGTCGCCGTCTGCGTCGGAACGTCCCAACGATCCAAGCCCCCTCGATTCGTCGAGGTCCGACATCCCATCGCCGTCACTGTCGGCGTTCGCCGGGTCGGAGCCGAAGAGGTAGACCTCGTCGCCGTCGAGGATCCCGTCGCCATCAAGGTCGGGGTTGGTTGGCGCGGGGTCGACTGAATCGGCGAGCCCATCACGGTCCGTGTCACTGCGGCGGACATCGGTCGCGATGTCCAGCTCGCACTCGGTGGCTCCGAGAGGGCGCGGGCACGCTTCGTCGACGTTCGTCACGCCGTCGCCGTCGAAGTCTTCGCCAGCGTCCGCGGGGTCGAGCGGATCGAGCCCGGCCCGCACCTCGACCCAGTCGCTGAGCGAGTCACCGTCAGTGTCGACAGCGCTCCAGTCCGTTCCTCGGAAGTGCTCGTTTCGGTTCGTCAGTCCGTCGCTATCTGCGTCGAGGCCGGCGTCGTCCGCGTCGAGCGGGTCCAAGCCCCAAGCGACCTCGACCCCGTCGGGGATCAGGTCACCGTCGGTGTCCGGAGAGAGCGGGTTGGTGCCGAGGTCGAGCTCCAAGCCGTCATCGAGGCCGTCGTTGTCCGAGTCGGTGTCGCCCCCGTTCGGGATGCCGTCTCCGTCGGTGTCAGCAAGTGGTCCAGCCGGTTCGTCGCCGTCCGCGATCCCATCACCGTCACTGTCGATGAGCGTCGGGTCCAGGAACAGGATCCCGCTGATGTCGACGCCCGCGAGCACCTCAAGTCCGTCCGGGACGCCATCCTCGTCAGAGTCTCGAATGACCGGACTCGAGAAGTATACGTAGACCTCGTCGCCGTCGCTCAGGTTGTCAGCGTCGGTGTCCTGGACGGACGGGTCAGTTCCACGGTCGATCTCTTCACGGTTGCTCAGTCCGTCTTCGTCCGGATCTGCTGCGGCCGCGCCGAGCGCGGGGTCGAGCGGATCGAAGAGCGGGTTCGCGGGGTTCGGGTTTCGAAGGAGCTCTTCAACATCGGTCAGGCCGTCTTCGTCGGTATCGGGATTTGACGGGTCCGTGCGGTGTTGGCGAACTTCGCGGTAGTCGGAGAAGGCGTCGCCATCGGTGTCCCGAAGGTTGGGATCGGACACATAAGTGACCGTGTCTCCGCCCTCGAACGTGACCAAGACGCCGTGTACCTCGTCGCCGTCGTCGAGGCCGTCGCCATCCGTATCGCGGCGGCGCGGATCGGTCCCGAGTTCGTGCTCATCGCCATCGTCGAGGCCGTCGTCGTCGGAGTCGATTAGCGCCGGATTGGTGGCGAAGTCGAAAACCTCAAAACCGTCGGTGAGCGAGTCACCGTCGGTGTCTTCAATGAGCGGATTGGTATTCAGCAGAAGCTCCGCGCCGTCGCGGACACCATCTTCGTCGGAGTCTGAGTTGAGGGGATCGGTGGGTCCGAAGGATGTGAGCACCCCGTCGCCGGCGACCTCGGTGCCGTCCTCGATGCCGTCGTTGTCCGTATCGTCGAGCAGCGGATTCGTGCCGTGGGTCTCAACCTCGTCCAGGTCGGTGAGGCCGTCCGCGTCTGTGTCGGCGAGCCGCGGGTTGGTGCCCGCATCGAACTCAGCTGCGTCGTCGAGGCCGTCGCCATCGGTGTCGACGATCGTCGGTGATGAGCCGACAGCGCGCACGTCACGGCCGTCCGAGAGCCCATCTCCATCGGTATCCCAGACGGTCGGGTCAGTCCCGTAGAGTTCCAGTTCGGAGGGGTCAGAGAGTCCGTCGCCATCGGTGTCCTCAGCGTTCGGATTTGTGCCGAGCTCGTCGACCTCGCGGGCGTCGCCAAGCCCGTCGTTGTCAGAATCTCCGCTCAAGGGGTTGCTGCCGATCTCCACTTCGCGCCCGTCGTCGAGCCCGTCCTCGTCGGTGTCTGCGCGTAGTGGGTCGGTCCCGTAACGGCGCACTTCTTCGAAGTCGTTGAGCTGGTCGCCGTCCGTGTCAGCTAGATTCGGGTCGGTCCCAATCGTTCGCTCCTCTTCGTCGCTCAGTCCATCCCGGTCCGCGTCGAAGTCGTCGGTGATCACCAACGGGTCGGTTCCAGCGTCGACCTCTTCGCCATCCCAGACGCCTCCTTGGTCGGTGTCTGGATTGAGGGGGTCTGTCCGCCTCTCCAACTCTGCGCCGTCAGCCAGCCCGTCGTCGTCCGTGTCGTCGTCGAGCGGATCGAGCCCCAGCGCGACCTCCGTGCCATCGTCGATGCCGTCGCCGTCGGTGTCCGCGTCGAAGGGGTCGGTACCGAGGAATTCCTCGGCCGCTCGGTCCAGCCCGTCGCCGTCGGGATCAGGGTCGGCGACGATCGCTCCGCCGCCGCCATCGCTACAGCCAGGTACGGCGGCTACGAACAAAGCGCACAGACACCAAATACGCCATTGGCGCTTCACAAGAGTAGACATGGATTCGTCAGTTGGGGGGACCTGCAGCACTCTCTGCTGCCGCGGCTGGCTGAGGGGAGGAAAGATAGTTTTTTTTCTCAGGAAACACCATCTAAGATCTGACATCCCTGGTCCCTTGCAGAGACGAAGCTAGACGGGGGTGGAATGTGAGATCTGGTAGTCCAGAACACGTTAATCGGGTGATTCCTGCGGCTGGATGCACGCGTTTCGGCGATGCAGTCGATAGGAGCGGTTATCCGCCGTATGATCCCTCGTTGATTTGCCTTCAATAACACATCTGAAAGGTGAGTGAATTCTGCAAAACCAAACAATATGGACTTCTTTTGGCTCTCCACTTTCTGTATGTGTCAGAGCCCGCCGCCGGCGACGATTCGGAGAATTGTGTGGATTTGAGCCCGCCGCCAGACACGAGCCGGAGAGCATCGGAGTCCACATCGAAACCTCCCCTCGGCACGTTTCCGGGAGCGGTGTGTGGAGGCGCGTGCTGCCCATGAAGTTGCACGCATCGGCCACTCTGCTCCTCCGTATGCTTTCGCCGTGATCTGAATCAAGACTGCGATTATTGCGCTTGGGCTGCTTGTCTCGGGAGCGTGGCAACCTGTTTGGGCGCGTGGGTGGGAGCTTCTGGTGGGAATCCCCTCGTCCTCGTTTTGTAGTCCGGCGTACACCGAGGGTCATTGAGGCGGCCGGCAGTTAGCGTGGGGTGTCTCGCTGGCCGACTGCGCAGCTGGCGCTGGTCAGAACTCACATCGATCTGGACGGCGACGCGAGTCGGCGCTGCTGCGATGTCGGCACCTCTCATCCGGGGCCGAAGAGCGTTCGCGGGAAGGGTAGGTCGAGTGTCCATGGAATCCTCGCTCGATCGTGGCCGTCGAGGTTGCCGCAGCACGACGCAGAACTCATCAGTCGGCGACGCACTCGCGTCCTACTGCGCGACCCGCAGCGAGAAACAAAGCACATCGCCGTCCGGGTCCGCCAGTCGGTCTCGAACCGCCGCCACGAGCTCCTCGTCAGTGAACTCGGCCTCCACCGTCGAGCAAACGACGGTGAAGTCGGTCACATCTTCGAGCCGTCGAACAACTCGGCTCGGAATCCCCCAGCGGTGCTGCACGTGACCGCTGCCTACCACCGCGACCCAGATACCGTCTCCGCCTGCGTCGATGTCGTGGGCGATGCTCTCTGCCATGTACTCGTCCCAAGTGAGCTGCGCCTCGATGAAACGTTCGGCCCATCCAGCAAAATCGGGGTCATCCGGAGCCATGTGTTCGGCGAGCACGGACTCCAAGTACGCAGCGTAGGCCTCATTGCTGAAGTCGTAGTCACGCGGCAGCTGCTGCCGATCGAACGCGCCCAATTCTTCGATGCCGCGCTGGAATACGCGTTGTGTGAGACCGCGGTCGATGTTGATTGCGAGTAGGCGGACAGTGGGTTCTTCGGCCGAGGTGAACACGCCTCGGTAGAGCGCGCGGTCCATCCCCCACGTGTTCTCCCAGTGCAGCGCGTTCCACATCCGCCGTTCGTTGATTCTCCCCGCCGAGTAGAGGTCGAGAATCGGCTGCCGGCTGCGGATGACCATCTCGAGGGCGACCGTGACGTTTCCCGAGGCGGCGAGCTGGTTGATGACCTCGGATTGCAGGTCATGATGACTCTGCTGGTCGTGTTCCTCACCGAGGTAGACCACGTCGATCCCGGCGACCTCAGCGACGAGCTGCGTCGTGTCTAAGAGCGTACCCTCGGAGGTCATCAGCGTGACCGAATCGGAACGGAGCTCGAACTCGAGATCGTCGAGGACGAGTTCGCGCACGACTGGCGGCACATCCGGGACCGATTGCCTGCCACCACATGCGGCGAGCAGCGCGATAGGGACGAGCAGGGCGGTGGTTTGAATGGACGACGAGCTGGGCGCGATGGGCAATTCAATTCCGGGGGTTGGTCGGGCAGGTCCGCAACATGTGTCGCCCCTGCGCAGCGGTCAACGTGGAACGACCCGAAATGTCGCATGTCGCCTCGCCCACGGGAGCCGGTACGCGACTTGCCGCTCTGAAATGGCTGGACTATGGGTCCCGCTAGAACATGTTCTAGTTCCCCGTAGGTCCCAATGATCACAAGCGAGATTCACGCTGACGGTGTTGCGGAAGTCGTCATCGACAACCCGCCCGTTAACGCACTCCCCGTCGCCGGCTGGTTCGGCTTGGCCGATGAGCTGACCAAGCTCGGACGCGACCCCAGCGTACACGTCGTCCTGCTTCGTGCAGCGGGCCGTGGCTTCAACGCTGGCGTCGACATCAAGGAGATGCAGGCGACCGAGGGGTTTGAGGCACTCATCGGGGCCAACAAGGGTTGCTACGCGGCCTTCAAGGCCGTCTACGAGTGCGAAGTTCCGGTCGTCGCAGCGGTCAATGGCTTCTGCGTTGGCGGCGGCATCGGGCTGGTCGGAAACGCTGATGTTATCATCGCTTCCAAGGGCGCGGTCTTCGGCCTTCCGGAGGTTGACCGCGGCGCGCTTGGCGCTGCAACCCACCTCGCGCGGCTCGTGCCGCAGCATAAGATGCGAGCGATGGTCTACACGTGCGCCAACGCGACGGCAGAGGAACTGCATGCGTGGGGCTCCGTGCTCGCAGTGGTCGAGCCTGAGGACCTCCGCGACGAAGCGTTGAAGGTCGCACAGAACATCGCGGCGAAGAGCCCGACGATCATCCGCGCAGCGAAGGCGTGCTTGAACGGCATCGA
>JBLHWZ010000368.1:0-5229 GCA_047629415.1 Bradymonadia bacterium
TCATGGGAGCGATCCCACACCGTGATCGGGTAACGGAGTCCGACGATGCCTACTTGGCGCAGCGGAATTCCGCGGTCATCGGGGGAGCTTTGGATGTCTACGAGTTCGTCAGTCATGGCTCCTCGGGGGCTGCCGGTTCGGCGCGCGTATACGGTGCGCAGGGCGCAGCGACAAGAAGCGCGGGCAGAGCAGCCCTTGAGGGACTGATCTACGAGCGGAATGAGAGCGTGCGCCGGCGCGGTCAAAACCCACAGTCCTAAAGACCCAGCTGCTCGTGTTCGCAGTTTTCATGCTCATCGCAATCGGCCTCGCCCTCACGGCGCTAGAGCGCATCATTCCCGATCAGGATCTGCCCCTCGTGCGCGGATGGTGGGCCAGGGTCATCCTCCTGAACTTCACGCAGGCTGGGATCGTAATCCTAAGTGGCTTCACCGGGGAGAAGTGACTCAAGTCGGCCTCTATCCTGGAGGGAGACACGTGTTTCGAAGGCCCCGTTCTGAGCGCGATCATCGCCTAAGTTTTCATCACGGCCATCTATTATTGGTGGCATCGCTGGCGGCACCAGATGAACCTGCTCTGGCTGCTCTTGCACCAGGTGCATCACTCTCCGAGACGCATCGAGGCGATCACATCCTTCTTCAAGCATCCGCTCGAGATCATGGTCAACTCGATCATCATCTCCGGAATCGTCTACGGGTTGTTCGGACTTTCGATCGAGTCTCGCGCGATAGTGATCCTGCTGATTGGGATCGCGGAGTTTTCGTACCATATGAACATCCGGACCCCGCGGTGGTGGGGCTACATCCTTCAGCGCCCCGAGATGCACCGGATTCATCACGAGCGAGGGGTCCACACGAACAACTTCGCTGACCTCCCGATCTGAGACATGCTCTTCGGCACCTACGAGAATCCAAAACGCGCGGATAGCCCATGCGGATTCCGCCCCGAACGGGAGCGGAAGATCAGCGAAATGCTGCGTTTCCGCAACGTCAACGGGCCGATGGATTGAGGCCTCGACTACACGCTAAGAACATCGATTTCGCCGGGCTTTGCGCCCTCGGCGGCCTCAGCATGTTTGGCCATGTTGTCGGGGTCGACCTCCTCGTTGGCGGCGGTTTCATTAGCGCGGCGTCGCCCCTTCCGCTGGTCTTCTCGGAGTCGCGCGGGGTTGAGGGTTTCGCAGGGGAGTTTCGGGTTCGCGTGGACACGCTCCAGGGACCCTCGACGATCACGCTGACCTCCGAGCACTACGCCAGGCTCGGCGGACCGTACGACTTACGGAACGCCTATGGCGCCGCCATCGCTGGCGCGCCGATTCTGGCCGCGCCAGAGGAGCGCGCCATGGTCGCGGACGCGAGCGTTAACCTCTCGCACGGGTACTTTCCGAACCCGCTGAACGTGGTCGATTCTCCAGGTGCCGTCGGGGTCTTCCTCGTGATGTTGGTCCTCGGTTCGCTCAGCCTGGCGGCCGGCTATCGCCCCCCGTGGATACCGATTCTCCTTTGGTTCGGCTGGGCGTGCTTGCTGAACCGGGACGTCTTCATTCGCAACCCCAGCATGCCCTACATCGGCTGGATTCTCCTCGCGACGGCGTTGGTGCCGAGAGGGGAGGCGTGAGCGCTCGATCGGGCCCAACCGGATTGGCGATTCCCTCGTCGGATCTTCGTCGCGATCTGGGTGCTCTTAGCGGTGGGCTACACACTCTCGGGTATCGACAAGGCCGGCGCTCCCAGCTGGCAAGACGGCTCCACGCTCTCGCATGTCTTGAGCAACCCACTCGCCCACGGCGGCTGGCTAGGCGCTTGGTTGCTCGACCAGCCCACAATTCTCGTTTGGAGCACGTGGGCGGCCCTCGCCCTTGAGATTTCCTTTGCACCGCTTTGCGTGTCGAAACGCCTCCGCCCGTTCGTCTGGGCGGCGATGGTCTCGGTGCAAGTCGGAATCATCGTCCTCGTGGACTTCGCGGACCTCACTTGGGGCATGCTTGCCGTGCACGCTTGGACCTTCGACGGTGGCTGGTTGAGGCGCTTGGGTACCTTCAGGCGTGGACGTAGCAAAGCCACTGGCTGAGGCGCTTGGGTACTCACAAGGCAGAACCGGTTCCTGACCAGCAATCTGAAGGAGACCGCAGTCGGAAACTGCCAATCGCGGCGCGAGCGCGGCGCGCCACGAACGGCAAGGAGGGCGCTACTCAGCGCGGCTTCATCCCCTCATCGAACGGCCTGGCCTAGGACGAGCTACTCGGGCTCATAGTCTCGCTCGGACTCGTATCCAGGCGCCCGCATCAGCTCGTAGGCTGTGAGCGCAGGTCCTGTCAGGACCTCGCTGACTGCGTTGTCCGTGTCCTCTCGGATGTCCTCGGCCCGTCCGATAAGCGCGAACTCACTGAGCTCGTTTCCTGCGACAAGCAAATCGATCCGCTGCTGCTCTGCTCGCAACAAATCCCCGACCCGACGCTGCTCGTCAGGTGTGAAGTCGTGGTGCTCGGCAACCGCAACGAGTTCCTCAAGGTCACGGCTGGTCTGACGAGTCGCACGAGCCGCCATGCCTGGTCGAGGCGTGAACTCGACATCCGCCGGAGGCACTGCGTCGGGCGCAGCTAGCTCCCCAACCGATGGAACGGCGGCAGCAGGCTCAAGCCCGGTGGCATCGACCGTGTCAGGCTCAGCGATTTCTGGCTCGGACTCGTCCCCCACGAACTTCAAAGTGAGCGCCACGAGAGCGCTCACCAAGAGGATCCGAGGCCGGCACGCGTTTGTGCACGACCTCCCATCGCCTAAAAGAGCGCCGTTGGGCCGCTCAGCTGCGTTCGGTAGATCAGGCCTGTGGACCCAGCCATGGCCGGGAAAGCGTCGTCGCCGCCCGAACCGCCAGCCGTGGGACCCGCGCCGCCGCCGCCCGCACCTGACCCAGCATCTGCTGGGTTGAGAGTCGTGGGCAATCCGCCCGTAAGGGTGACAGTGCCACCAACAGCCGAGGCGTTGGGAGCGATCAAGTGGACGAGTCCGCCGCCGCCGCCGCCGTAGTCATCGTCACCTGGGCCGGCCTCGGCGCCATTGCCACCGCTGGCGGAGATCGTGCCCGAGTTGGTCATGTTTCCACCGGAGATGAGGACGAAGAATCCGCCAACGCCGCCGCCGCCGCCAGCGTCATCTGTGGTGACGGCGTCGGGAGGATTCCCATGTTTATCATTGGAGGTGATCGTGCCCGCGTTTGTCAGAGTTCCTCCAACGCGGATGGAGAGCGTTCCGCCCGCCGATCCGCCGTCGTTGTTCGGGCTACCGTTGCTGCGTGAACCGTTCGCGAATCCGACATACCCGGGCTCAATGATGTTTCTGAGGAATGACTCGGTCAACTGCATTCCGCCACTCAAATCACCAGTTTGGAGAGCGAGTAGTGTGTAACCGAGCATGGACGGTACCGGGTCGGGGATACCGCCCCAGCGCTCGCCCGCGATCCATAGAAGGACCACCTCGTACCGCTATTTGTGAAGTTGGCGTTGCAGCGAATAACAGTGCCACGCGGAACCGTGAGGGTTACTCCGCCAGCAATCGTGCACTCAGTGAAACTGTAGTTCGATGGCGGTGTCGTCTCCCAGTTCGTGTCGGCCGCGATGTTCAGGACGCCAGCCGACCCGCCGCCATATGCGGTAGCCCCACCTCCACCCGCACCATCTGCGCCATCTGCGCCCGTGCCGCCATACGAACCGTCCGAACCGTCTGCTCCAGCCGGGCCAGTTGCGCCGTCCGAACCATCTGCGCCATCTGCGCCATCTGCGCCATCTGCGCCATCTGCGCCATCTGCGCCATCTGCGCCAGTCGCGCCATCTGCGCCATCTGCGCCAGCCGGGCCTACTCCCGGAGCAACACAGCCCCATCCGCCCGATGCAATGTCTTACGAGACGACCTCTCCGTCGGCGCAACTCTCCGTCGGCGCAAATGCTCCTCGAACGCATCGCGGAATTCGTCGACGCTGGGCGCGTTCGCGGCCCACGTCGCGTAGGGGACCGAGCGAATTGGGTAAGCGGGCTCAAGAACATCGCCCGCTATTTCGATCTGGAACCAAATGGTCTTCGTCGTATCGAATACTTCGAGATCGAGCGGCTCCTCAGATCCGACACCCGCTGCCAAGACACCCTCGGCGACGTCGGCGTCCTGCGACTCCTCATAGAGGAACACGTTGTTCCCAGGATCACCTTCGTAGAACCGCAACGTGACCTCCAACGTGTCGTCAACCGGGTCACCGGCGGCATCCGTGAGGAACGCCTGGAAGTGCATCTCCTCAGGTACTTCGTACGCCAAGGCTGGTGCCGAGCAGAGGAGTGCCGTCATCGCTACTCCTGCTCGGGAGGTTGATTGACTCCAAGTCGAATTTGTCGAGGCGAAGCTTCATGAGTTGGCGTCGGAGTCTGACGCGCCAGCGGCGACGCGTGAGGTCGCCGAAGAAGTGTTCGTGAAGATCGACGGCTCAATGCTCCGCGTGGCGACACTTCAGCCAGCGGGCTGCGTGGGCCGCTCCGATCTGCCCCGCAACAAGAAAGTTAGGGTGCTAGAGTAGTGCGAAGTTCGAGTTGGGCTGACCTACAGACGCGGCGAAGTCGCACCGAGCCACATCGCAGCCCGGGCCGACTACCCGGAAATCTGCGACCAGCTCTTCCGTTCTTCTGTGGGCCACGGTCGCGGGCCGGAGACAACGGTCATCGCGACTGCGGACGCGGAAAACTGCTTAAGAAGCAGCGTGCAGGAGTGCTTTCCAGTTCTTCGGTTCATCCTCGACCATCCGCACTTCTCGGGCCACGCTTGGAGCGTCACGCATGAGCAACAAACGGATACCCCGAAGCCGTACGTCGACGGCGGTCTCGACCAAGTCTGGGCTGGAGACGCAGCGCAACTCCTCGAGAGACTCAAGGACGGCCTCCTCGAGCAACAGCGCGCGGCCCGACGAATCGACACCGCGCCGGAACTCAGGAAGTTCACAAACTACTCGGAGAACCACCTCGACGCCGTGAAGTACTCGAAGTTCGAACCCGACGACTGGCCGATCGTATCCGGACGCGTCGAGAGCTCCCACAAACGCATACCGACTCTCCGAATACCGATCAATCGCTCCAAATCGCTAGCATTGTGTGTTCTCGCAGCCCGCTGTTTAGGCCCTCACACGCGAGAGACACGGACAGGCCGCCGATCGAGCATAATGCCTTGGATCGCAGCCAATCGCAGTCATCATGCT
>JBLHWZ010000369.1:0-5219 GCA_047629415.1 Bradymonadia bacterium
TGGAGCGAGTCCGCGATCGCCTCGATCGCAAACTTCGACGCCGAGTAGGCCCCCACAAACGGCGCGCTCAAGTAGCCGGCCGTCGAACCGATGAAGACAACTCGGCCCGAGGACTTGCGGATGAGCGGCAGAAACGACTGGGTCACGGCCACCTGAGCGACGACATTAACCTCTAGCTGCCAACGGAGCCTCCCCAAGTCGACGAACTCCAAGGGCGCCGTCACGACGACGCCCGCGTTGTTCACAAGTACCACGAGGCGCGTGTGCTCACCGAGCTGATCGCGAACCGACTCGACGGCCGCCGACAACTGTTCGGCGTCCGTGATATCAACCTTCACGGGAGTTGCACCGAGCGCAGCCAACGCGGCCGCGTCGGTATCTTTGCGTACGCCGGCGAAGACCACCATGCCATTCGCAAGCATCGTTTTGGCGATCGCGAGTCCGATGCCGCTCGAGGCCCCTGTAATGAATGCTGCGTCGCGCATGGTCGACCCGGGTCGTGAGGAGGCGCTAACCTACGCTGGGACGGGCTTAAGCAACACCGGTTTATGCCCCGCGATGGTGCCGCTGACCGTTGCAACTAGCCGGCGATCGGCTAGAACACGTTTCATAGTTCCCTGCTCCCAGCACGTCCAATGTACCTTTGCCGCTCCATCCTTGCGCTCACGCTCACGGTTCCACTGGCTCTCGCCAGTTGTGGCGACCCGGAAGAGGTCCCCTCCGATGCGCCCGACGCCGGAATCACGTCAGACGCAGCCGATAGTGGGGCAGATACAGCCGATAGCGATGCAGACACAGCCGATAGCGGCGCAGACATCGCACCGGACGTCGCTCCGGGCGTCCCGATCGTCATTCCGCCCTACGAGGAAGGAGTCGATGCCGGCCCAACCGGGCTGCGGCGCCTGACCCGGACGCAGTACGAGAACATCATCGCGGACGTATTCGGCTCCGAAGTCGTCGTGCCCCCTTTGGCAGAGCCAGACCTCTCCGTGGGCGGCCTGCTCGCCGTCGGGGCGTCCGCCGTTTCGATGAGCGCCCGGGGCGTCGAGACGCTCGAGATTTCGTCGTATGCAATCGTCGAGCAGGTGTTCGCCGAGGACGGTACACGAGACAGGTTTGTGCTGTGTGAGCCAACGTCGGTAGCCGACGACACCTGTGCGAGAGAATCCCTCGCTACGTTGGGACGTTCGCTCTGGAGGCGCCCGCTGACGGAGGACGAACTCGCGATCCAGATCGAGGTGTTCTTAGCTGCATCGGCCGCACTCGATAGCTTCTACTCTGGAATGGAGTTCGCCACTGCAGCGCTGCTGGAGTCTCCGAACTTCGTGTTCCGAGTGGAACTCGGCTCGGAGACTGAGGACGGCTCTCGGGCGTTCGACGATTTCGAGGTGGCCTCGCGCCTGAGCTTCTTCCTTTGGAACACCACCCCGGATGTTGAGCTGCTCGAAGCAGCCGCGAATGGCGAGCTTACAACGGAAAATGGACTCGCCGCGCACGCGAGTCGGATGATCGAGGATTCGAAGGCCCGCCGAGGCCTGCGGAACTTCTTCAGCGAGCAGCTTGAGCTCTATCGGCTCGACGCTCTCAGCAAGGATCCAACCCTCTTCGAGCACTACAACGTCGCGCTCGGACCAGACTCGGCAGAGGAGACGCTACTCTCACTTGAACGAGTGGTTTTCGATGCCGAAAGTGACTTTCGCGACATCATGACCACTCGTCAGACGTTCGTGAATGCGCGGCTCGCTGCTCTCTACGACGTCCCGGCACCGAGCGCCGATGGCTTCGGCTTCGTCGAGTTGCCACGGAGCCAACAACGCGTGGGACTGCTCGGCCAAGCTTCGTGGCTGAACCTACACTCCCACGCCGTGTCTTCGTCAGCGACGCTCCGTGGCAAAGCGGTGCGCGAAGTGTTGCTCTGCCAGGTAATTCCTCCTCCGCCATCTACTGTGGACGTCTCGATCCCAGAGCCGTCTGGAGAGACCCTCACGCTGCGGGACCGCGTCGCCGAACACCTCCTCGACCCGGCTTGCTCCGGATGTCACGAGGCGATGGACCCCATCGGGCTTGGCTTAGAGAATTTCGATGCGATTGGCTCCTGGCGAGTCCGGGACAACGGCGCTGAGATCGACGTAACCGGCACGCTAGACTCTGTTGATTTCGCAAATCCTGTCGAGCTCGCTGAGTCGATCAGAAATCACCCGGCGTTCGCCCCGTGCACGGTCAGAACCCTGGCGCGTTACGCTGTAGGACGAACGGAGTCGCGAGAAGAGTTGAGCCACCTTGAGGTGCTCTCCACACACTTCGCCGCAGGCGAATTCCGATTGAAGCCCCTGCTTCTGGAGATTGTCATGAGTCCAATGTTCCGCAACGCGGGGGTACCGCAATGACGCTCAAGAAGAACACACTCTCACGCCGCACCTTCTTGCGCGGCGCGCTCGGCGGCACCTCGCTCGCCATGGGCCTTCCTCCGCTTGAGGCGATGTTCGACGCAAACGGACTCGCATACGCTTGCGACGGCGCGTTCCCACGGCGTTTCGGAATGTTCTTCTGGGGTAACGGCGTAATCCCGGAGAACTGGATTCCGAACACGACAGGCGCCGACTACGAGTTATCGGAACAGCTCCAGCCCTTGGCCGCCGTAAAGGACAACTTCGCGCTCCTGACCGGGCTTGAGGTGAAGACCGGAAACGACCACCCCCATGGCTCGGGACCGGCGGGCCTGCTGAGCGGCAACGACCTGCAGGTCGTCGGCGACCATCGCACGTATTCTGGGCCGACATTCGATCAGATCCTCGCACGCGAGATCGGCGGAGACACAGTGTTTCGCTCGCTTGAGGTTGGTGTTCAACCAGGTGTTGGCGGCCTGTCCTACAACGGCCCAGACTCGATCAACCCGCCAGTTTCCGATCCCGCCCAGCTCTTTGAGCGACTCTTCGGTGCGACGTTCAGAGCCCCGGGAGAGGAGCCGATTATCGACCCGACTCTCTCGCTCCGCCGGTCCGTGCTCGACGCGGTTTCCGGTGACGCCACGCGTCTACGAGGCCGACTCGGAGCGGTCGATCAACAGCGACTCGACCAACATATGAGCGCGGTACGAGACCTCGAACTCCGAATTGCACGCTTGGAGGAAGACCCAGCGAACCTGGCAGCCTGTATGCGCCCAGGTACACCTGCTGCGCTGCCCCAAATTGACGGACGACCCCAAATGTCCGCCCGTTCGCGTGTCATGAGCGACCTCGCGACGATGGCATACGCATGCGACCTCACGCGAGTCATGACCTACTGGTACAGCCAGCCGGTCAGTGACGTCCTCTACGCGGGAATGGAGGCCGGTCACCACAGTCTCACTCACGATGAGCCTGGAGATCAGCCGCAGGTAAACGCGATCGTTATCCAGATCATGCATGACTTCGCCTACTTCATCGAATCTCTTCGCTCGATTCCTGAGGGCGATGGCACATTGCTCGACAACAGTATCATCCTCGGTACGACGGACGTCTCGTACGCCCGCACACACCAGATCCACGAGTATCCGCTGATCGTTGCCGGAACGGGTTGCGGCGCAATCCGTAATGGCTTCCATTATCGGGCTGCGAGCCCTCAGAGCGCCACGCATGTGCCGCTCAGCATCATGCGCGCGATGGGAGCAAACATCTCCAACTTCGGCGCTGACGCCGGTAATGTCACCGACGGGCTCTCGGAGCTGGAGGTATGATGATGCAACGGCTGATTCCGCTGGTTCCTCTGGTACTGCTCGCTGCCTGTGGCGACGACTCCCCTACCGAGTCGGCCGACGCCTCCACCAATTTCGACAGTGGAGTTTCTGACGTAGACCTCGACTCGGGCGCAGATGCCGAGCCGGATGCTTCGCTTCCTGACGCAGCCGACACCGCCGCCGACCTCCTGACCGACGCGGAGTCGGATGGGCGCCCCTACTTCTCAGGTGGCGGCTACATTCTCGAAAACTCCCACGTAAACGTGGTTCGGCAGATCATCTTCACCTCGGTGCTCGGTGGCGTGATCCCCGGCTTCGACTTGGACGGTCACACAACAACCCCCGGCAATGACGAAGGTTGCGGTAAGCCTGACCTCACCGCTCCGGATGGCACGCCAGGTGTCGACAACCAGCTAGGCAACCTGTGGCCGGCCCTGGCGCCTCTCATTGGGACCCAACTCGAAGGGCTTCTTCAAGGCGCGGTCAACGAAGGGCGGGTCCTGATCATGGTCGAGATTGCCGAACTCGATGACCTGCAGAACGACGATTCGGTGACCGTGAATATCTACCGGGGTCTCGCAGACCCGGAGATTGGAACGCTTGGTTTCATCTCGCCAAACCAAACATACCAGCTCGACTATGGGTCCGCGATCTCCACCGTTGAGAACGTTGAGATTGTGGACGGGCGACTCTTCGCCGGACCTCTCGTCGTCTCAATTCCGATCGATATCTTAGACGTCCAGGCAGTCCTGGTCGTCGAAGACGCATATTTTGACATCGTCCTCGATGAGACGGGCGCCATGTCCGGTGTTCTCGGTGGGGCCTTCAGTGTCGATTCCCTCCTGAACGCCCTCTTCGACAGTGGTGCACGCGCCGAAGCACAGCTCATCGAACCGCTCCTGCGTAACAACGTCGACATGAGCATCGGGAGTGATTGTGGCCACCTCTCCCTCGCGATCGAGTTGGACGCCACCAAGGCCTACGTCGTGCGCGACGCAGCCCAATAGTAACGACGAACGCCGCGGGGTCAGACTCCGCGACGCTCTCGCTCTTCCTTCTTGCTCGGCATCGCAGTCTCTGCCGGGGCCCACCCCGGAGGGTCAGACGCGTGCCAAATGCGTGTGAGACACTCCAGCCAGCGCAGGTCACGTGCGGCGCATGCCGCGATCATCGTGATCGGTCTACACTCTCATTCCACGATTACGTGAACCGACGCCGTCGGCTCTCCTGATAACCAGCCTGGCGCCAGGAACCCCTGCGCAGTCGTCATCTTCGTCAAGCCTCAACGGTATCGGCTCTGGTATGACGGGCAATCGCCCCGTCACATCGCACCTCCGCCGATCCAGCTCCCGAGCGAGTGAACTGTTCCGAAGTGAGGACCGCGCGGCCCACCGGCATGACCGAGCCGGACCCGGTCCCAAAGGACGAGAAGTCGGACCGCGATTCTAGATAGAGCTCGCTTCCTCCCCGGTCTCCGGGGACCACAACCGGTATGCCGCTTGTG
>JBLHWZ010000370.1:0-5216 GCA_047629415.1 Bradymonadia bacterium
GATCTTTCTCGCGAGTTTGTCGCTCAGACGCTCGACGGAGAATCGGGCCATTCGGTCGTATCCGAATGGTCGAACGCTTGCGCAGGTCAGTCCTGGAGCGTGCAGTCCACTGTCGGCCGCTGGCTCGGCCCGTCCTGCGCGCCGCTCCAGCTGGTAGACATCCGTGAAAGTGGTGCACAGGCCGGAATAGCGGTCTGCGGAAATGGTGTGCTCATCGATGCGCTTCGCCTGGATGGCGCCCGACTCGGCACGGACGACCTACTTGGCTCCTGCGATGACTCATTCTCTGTCCGAACCACCGAGGTTGCCCGGGAGAGTACAGACGGCCCGCTTCGAATCGAGGGGAGTCGGATCTTCGTCGACCTCGGCGATTCGGAGCTCGTTCTGGAGTTCGCAGGGGACCAGCTACTGGCCAATGACGGAGCGCGCATTTGGGCGTCGGAGGGCCTCTGGAGCCGAGTGATTTGGTCGGCTGACGGAGAGCTGAGATCGCTTCGGGATCGCACGAGCGCCGACGTGTGGGCCCCATCGATTCTTCAGGATGCGAGCCAGAACTGGAATTGATGAGAAATGGCACCTCTGCTACGCAGCTGCTGCATTCCCACTCAAGCCTGTGTGCTCACCGATGAAGCTTCGACTTATTGCCCTCTCCGCCGTCCTCGCCCTCGCCGCCTGCGGTGATGACGACGACCCAGTCATCGCCACCGACCTCGGAACGACCGATACCGGCACGACCGACGCGGGAACGACCGACACGGGAACCGCTGATATCGCGGACGATGCGGGCGAGACGGACACCTCTGAGGCCGACGCTGTCGAGGACGCTCAGCCAGATACTCCGGCCGGCATGACCCTCGACGATCTGCACGTGAACATCTTTGCTGACAGCTGCGGGGGCGGCTTCTGCCACCTCAACGGGCAGGAGGCCGGCTCCATCAACCTCGATCCCTCCGACGAACTCATGGACGCTCTGCTCGGACCGTCGACGGTCAGCGGTCTCAACCTCATTGAGCCAGGCGATCCGAGCCTCAGCTACCTCTACCTGAAGGCGAGCGGCGAGTTCGGTGCGGTCGGCGGCTCGGGTAGCCAGATGCCTCTCGGCGCGCCTGCTTTGACCGACGAGCAGTTGCAGATGATCGCAGACTGGATCACCGCTCTTTAACCTGCCGCGAGTTGATGGCTCGCGAGTCGGATAAAGTCGTCCACCGAGAGTTCCTCGGGCCGAGCCGTTGCGGTGAAGCCCAAGGCGCTCAGAGTAGCAATCGGGTCAGGAATGCAAGGCAGCAATGTCTTTCTCAGCATCTTGCGCCGGTAGAGGAACGCCTCCCGAGCGATTGAGCGGGCGAGCGTTTCCACCTCAGCCGAACACCGCGGGGTTTCCCTTCTTGTGAACCGAACGACGGCGGAGTGCACTTTTGGGGATGGGCGGAAAGCGCCGGGCTTGAGCTTCATCGCGATCGTCGTGTCGTAGCGAATGTTGCAGGCGACACCTAGCGAAGAGAACTGGCGAGCCGGCCCTGTGCAGACGATGCGGTCCGCCACCTCCTTCTGAAACATCAACGCCATCGTGGGAGGTGCTTCGGGGGAGTCGAGGAGTCTGAAGAGGATGGGCGTAGCGACGTTGTATGGGAGATTCGCGACCACACCGGCGCACTTCGCCAGTTCAGCGTCGATGTCCTGCTTTAGCGCGTCTCCGGCGAGGACCGAGAACGCCTCGTGCGGCCCCAACGTCGCCTCCAAGTGAGCGACTAAGTCGGTGTCAGTCTCGATCGCGCGCACAGTGAACCCATGCGCCAGCAGCCGTGAGCTAAGCCCGCCCGGACCTGGTCCAATCTCGAGAACCGTCGCTCCCGCCGGAAGCATCGCCGACCGTATGACGGAGTCGAGCGCCTCAGGGTCGATAAGAAAGTTCTGCCCGAATCGCTTCTTCGCCGGCAGGCCGTAGGCCTTAAGCAACTCGCTCGGCGTCATCACCGCGCTCAAACGATGACCTCCTGCCGTGCGCGGGCGAGCTCGCCTCGAAGCCGCTCAAGCATCTCGGGATCCGAGGTGCCGTCGACAAGTTTCTCAAGAATTGGCATCGCATCGTGCCAGCGTGATTTGTCCATCAGTGCCTCAGCGTAGGCGGCCATCAGCGAAGGCACGCCGGTGTCAGCAGCCTCGCTCAGGAGCCGGAGGGCCGGTCGTTCGTCCATGACGTATTGCGTGAGCTCCGCCACCGTGGCAACCGCCTCGAGTGTCTGCTTCGCCGCCGGATCGATGGCGAGATAGTATTGAGCAGCCTCGCGGGCGTGTTCGACGGCTGAATTCCAGTGACCCATGGCGCGTTTCACGCGCGCTGCCGACAATTGCAGAGACGCCATATTGGAGGCGTCTACCCCGGCGTCTGCCGCCGCGCCCATCGCCGATTCTACCGCGAGCTGGCGCTTCTCGATCTCATCGCCGAGTTCCTCCTGCAGCGACACGAGGTGCATCCAAAGCACGTATGCCTGTTCGGGGGCCAGCACATCTTCGGTCTGTAACCAGCTCCACCGGAGATCCAGATCTTTCCGGCCAGCTTCCATTACTACCACTGGCAAGATGCGAGAAACTTCCTTCGCCACCTCACTGGAGAGTGGCTCCAGGTCCAAGACTCGCCCGACAAGCTCGGCGGCGCGAGCGGCGCCCCGGGGGCGAGCGAGTTCGAGCTCGGCGAGTCGCATCAAAACACTCGGGTCGACGGCTACCTCATCGGCGTGAACCGCCTGTTCCAGCGCCGCCATCTCGGAGAGGTCGTCTCCGGAGCGGCGGGAACGCTTCGCCATCTCAAGCAGGACATAGGCATCGCCGCTGGACGCGTCGACTGTCTGCTCAATCAGGTTGAGCGCTTGTTCATCATCTTCAATGAACTCAGCCGCGACTCTCGCGACGTGCCGGTAGTAGCCAAGCCGTGCCTCTCCCTCGCCAGACTTCTGCGCGGCTAGGCTGAGGATCTCAATGAGGTCTTCGAACTTCCCATCAGCGCGCAGAAGCGACCCGACCGCGTGCACGAGCTTCTCATCGAACTCACCGGCGCGGATCGACTCAGTGTAGTGCTCAATCGCTTGGTCCTTTCCACCTTCCTGCGCGGCAAGAACTCCGGCGAGCCTTCGGACGACGGAGACACGGCGGTCCCCGGGGCCGACGTCCGCCAGCATATCCTCTAGCGTGCGAACTTCATCTCCGTGGCGACCACTCTTTCGCAGCGCATCTGCCAACGCAAAGCCCGCCCGGAGCTTCTCTTGCCCCCCTGACACCGCGAACGCCTCGGCTCGAGCATCAATCTCAAGCTCCTGGTCCTGAAAGTCGTCTCGAGCGATGTCCGCTCGCAGCATCGCATTTGCGAACGGATCTTCGACATGCACTGAGAGCTGAGAGACCGCGCGGGCGCCCTGCCCACTTCGGCGAGCCAACCCTAGGTAGCGGGCACGAACTTCGCTCGACGTGTCTCCCTTCGCAAGCGCGGACTCGTAAATCCCGAGCGCCCCATCGAGGTCGTTTAGCTCCTCCACACACAGATCAGCCGCTCGAGTCAGACGGCCGACGCGCTCTTCGCCGTCGGCGATCTCGGCACATCGAAGTAGCAGAACGAGCGTATCTGAGCCGCGACCGTCCCTCGCATAGAGATCGACTAGCTCCGCGACGATGTCCTCGTTGTAGATGCCGTCAGAGACGAGCCCCTCGTAGAGGGTGATCACCCTCTGGACGTCGTTGAGTTTTGTTCGCGTTGCGCGCCCGGCTACTTTCGTCAGAGTTACTCGGACGTCAGCATCGCCCGAGGTAATCGCCGAGTGTTCGATGCGATCCACGTATTCGGGCCACCACCCAAACGCCTCGGCGATCGTCGTCGCGCTGTCCTGCAGGCGCTCTTCGTTAGGCGAGAGCGCGATCGCGTCGGTAAGCAGCTCCAAGGCCTGCTTGTGATCTCCCAAAACGGACTCGGCAACCCCGGCAGCCTCCCGCAGGTGGCGGACCCTAAACGACGGGTCGGGGTCGCGCGCTGCCATCATCACGAGGCCCCCGAAAAGCACATCAGTGCGAGCACGTCGGTCGCGTAGGATCGGCGCCACCGCTGCCCACGCTTTGCGCGCGAGCGTCCTGTCATTGCCCCCGACGATCGCGATCAACTCGTCCTGAGCGTGTGAGTCATCACCATTTACAACCAGACGGGCCGCAGACCGCTCGAACGCCGCGTATGGGTCGGCCAACACCGCGTTGATGTCGACTGTTGTTGCGACATCCCGCCTGCGAAGAGGCAGTTCGACGCGAGAATCGCTCGCGCTCTTACCGCTCGTCGACCGCAACCCAGCCGTCTCGACCAACAGGTCGGTGTGGCGCGACAGCCGGCCTGAGCGGCCGGGTCCACTGCGCGTTGCCATGTGCAGGTCGGTTTGCTCCTTGCGGCCCACCGGCTTGCTCACGCCCGTTGGCGGCGCCGGAAAGCTCTCATCGAGGAACTCAGACATCGAGTCTAGTGCGTGTGCCCGAGCAGGCGAGATAGGCGAGAGGCTGCCCGAGACGATGATCGGGGCAAGGCGCACGGTGTGCCCGGCGGAGGAGTCAGAGCGAACACGGTCACCTTGCGTCGAATGGTGTGGCGAGACGCCCGCCGACCCGAGTCCAGACGCGGGGGTCCCAGGCACGCGGCCGATCATCGCTGAGTTCGAGATGGCCTCCTCCCGGGGCTTCTCGACGCTGTCCTCTTGGGTACGCGAGCGCGCGATCGCCTCTACTCGCGCTTTGGCCGCCGCCGTCGCCGGCGCCAACGCTTCGACTTCCTTTGTAATGTTCACCTCGCGCGGACGGCCCTTAGCCATTCTTTTCGGGCGGAGATCGACAGATGGAAACTCGCCAGTCGGCGCCACTCGGAGTTCGAAGCCGTTCCGTTCCTCGCTGGAGTCGGCAGTTCCGCCTTCGCCGGATTGAGAGACTCCGTCACCTTGAGACCGATTCAAAGCGGCACCCTGGTCCTCCTCATCATCCGGACCGCTGTCGAAGAGCGCGTCGAAGGAAGCGAGGAGTTCTTGGGCCTCGACGTCTTCTGGCGAGCCGAGTTCCGTAGTCGCATCCTCGGCGCTCGCCTGCTCGGCGCTTGCCTGCTCTGTGCTCGCTTGCTCTGTGCTCGCTTGCTCTGTACTCGCCTGCTCTGTGCTCGCTTGCTCTGTACTCGCCTGCTCTGTACTCGCTTGCTCTGTACT
>JBLHWZ010000371.1:0-5194 GCA_047629415.1 Bradymonadia bacterium
ATCATGAGTGCCGGAAGATCCGAAACCTCGCGGTGACCACGCAGCCGAACGCCGCCTGGGTCTTGCAACAACTCCGCGAGGCCTTCCCTTACGACTCCGGCCAGGGCAGACGCCTCATCTGCGACTACGATCCACTCTTCTCGCGCAACGTCCTGCATTTCATCACCGGCGTCGACATCAAGATCTACCAGTTCCGGGGCCAACCCTGGATGAACGGACACGCAGACAGATTCGTCTTGAGCGCTCGCCAAGACATCATCAATCACGTCATCGTGCTCAATGCCAAACACCTCAGGCGACTCACGACGGCATACGTTTCGTACTATCACGACGACCGGACGCATATCGCGCTCGGCAAGACGAGCCCGGCGAACCAAGACGTTGAGAAGCCTGATCCGGGCGCTGAGTTGATCGCGGAGCCACGTCTCGGAAGATTGCTTCATCGATATCGTTGGAGCGCGAGGGCCGCGGCGTAGTCACAGTTCCTCGGGGCAACTTTGAGGAAGACGGACATCGATTGTTTGCACGTCGAAGTGCGTCTCCAGTCACCGCGAAGTGTGTCTCCAGTCCTTATTCCCTCGGCACGGCCGCCGATCGCCGGGCTCTCGCGAGTGGCGGATGCAGGCGTTCACTGAACCGACTTCGGATTGGGCTTCAAGAGTCCGCGATCTCGCCGTGAGGACGGACACCCTCTTCGAACTGCAAAAACGTCCAAGCCCTCTGGGGGGACGAGGACAGCGACACGGACCCGAGCTGAGGCTCCTAGTTCTCGGGCTGGTCGACGCCGCCGTCCTCTCGGGGGCCCGCAAGTTTCGAGCATGTGAAACGGTCGGTCTCAGCAGAAGGCCCCTCGAGCGCTGGCGCACCCGTGCTGTCGATGGACGGAGCGGGCCCTCGACGCCTCCTGCTCATTCGCTGAGCCTGCCTGAGCGCGAGGAGGCGCGCAGGATTATGCTCTCACCGGAGTACCGCAACCTCTCTCCTGAGCAAATTGTTGCTCGACTTGCGGACTTGGAAAAGCGTTTTGTTTGCTCCGCAGCAAGCTTCCGAAGGGTGCTCAAGGAGCACCGTCTCGATACCCATCGTCAGCGAAGTCGGCCGCCGACAAAGCAGACTGCACCTGCGTCCCTTGAGGCCGATGGACCTGGCCAGGCGATCTGTTGGGACATCACCTACCTCAAGTTCTCTCGGCTGCGCGGCGGCTACTTCTTTCTCTACCTCTTCATCGACGCGTTTAGCCGCAAAGTCGTCTGTTGCGCCGTGCACGACGAGCAGTCGTCGGAGCTCGCGGCACGCGAGTTTCGCGCGCTCTGCGAGACCGAAGGCCTCACGGCCGGCGCCGCGGTCCTTCACTCGGACAACGGCGCACCCATGAAGGGCAGCACGATGCTCGCGACCCTCCACCAGCTCGGTGTAGCCGCCTCGTTCAGCCGACCCGGCGTCAGCAACGACAACGCGATCCCCGAGGCCTTCTTCCGTCACCTGAAGTACGTTCCCAAGTACCCGACCGACGGCTTCGTGAGCCTGAAAGCGGCACGTGAATGGGTCGAGTGGTTAATCCGCCGGTACAACGAAGAACACCTCCACAGCGGGATCAGCTACGTCACCCCCAGCGACCGTTACACCGGCCGTGACATCGCTCTGCTAGCGAACCGCCGCGAGGTATACGAGGCAGCACGACACCGAAACCCGCGGCGCTGGAGTCGACACACGCGGGCGTGGAAGTGGGCGCCGACCCAACTCGTCAACTCCGGAAGACCGATACGCTCTCCTTCAAAACCCCGCGGCGAAGCCGCTTGCCCGAAAAAGCGACAACTATCTTGATTACCGCCGCATTCGGCGGCTCCTTCAGGAGCACTGCCAGCGCGGCGCGGTTGGTGGTAGAACCGGGTGCACAACGAAAACGGAGCAAACCGATGACTCGAATTCAATGGTCTGGCCTGGCCCTCGCTCTCGCGGCCCTCCTGGTGTGCCCGCACACCGCATTCGCCCAGGAACCGTCCTCGCTTCCCACCGCGAGGCCCGACGTCGGGTTCACGGTCGCCCCCCCGCGGCCGGTGCAGGGGCGCGACGCCATCCCCGACGCGGTCGCCCCACAGGTACCGCAGCGCGGAATCTACGCAGCCGGCGGAGGAACGACCTCCAGCGCGTGGCGAGTCATCATCAACCTCGATGACGCGTCGATCGAGCACGCGGACAGCGAGGCCGACGGCTCGTCGTCGATCGGGGAGATGGACGAGAATCAACAGTGGGCGCTGGAGCCGACCGAGTTGAGCGCGCTGATCGCCCTCGCAGACGCCGCATGGCGCGAAGACCAGCCCCCCGTAGAGGATCCGACGGCAGACTACAGCGAGCTGGTAATCCTCGCCGACGGCGATGCCGTACGCGTGATCCAGCCATTCGGCCCCGCGGTCGCACACCATACCCGCGCCCTGGTTGACGCACTCCTCCAAGAGTCCGAGTGAGGCGACCGACCCTGGGTCCGAGAGCAATCAACCAGAGCGCTGCACCGGGAACTGACTCAACCGGCTTCCGGGCGAAGCGGGGACCGCTTCGCCCTAAGGCTATACGCGGATTTTGCATCGTGGCGGACATCGCGCACACGCTTAATGTGGAACCGGTTGACACCGTCACCCGAGTAGCGTGGATTTCGACTATGAAGGATACATTGAAGACACCTCGCCTAGTTCGTCTAGTTCGTCTCGCTCCAGCCGCGCTGGGCGCTCTCTTGGCCATTTCGCTCTCCGTTCCCGTGAACGCAGAGACGCCTGTCGGCGAAGAAAACTCGGCCGCGACGACCCCTGAAATGTGCGAGTCGATGTCCGCCGAGACAGACGGCATCGGCTGGACGGGCGCACGGCTAGTCGGATACGAGTGGGAATGTCCGGTGATAGGCTCACCGTATGAGCTTTCGAACGGCACAGCGTACGTCCTGGTGTGTTCGGAGGAGGGCGTCGAGATTCAGAGAGTGGTTGTTGTGACGTCGGGCGAAGAGCCCTCGACGATCAACCTCGACATCTCTGGCTATCGCCTTGTGCAGATGACGCTCTGCGAGCACTGAGCAGGCCGCGCCCGGGACTTGCTCCGCTGCCGGGACCAAAGTGCTCGCCACTGCGATCAGCCGAGCGACTTGGCGTTCGGTCGGCGCCACCCGTGTGCAAGGCCGACAAAGAGCCCGAACGCCGCAACGACCAAGGAGTGATCGTTCTCGCCTGCTCGGATGGACGACCGGACTCCCTTGAGGTCGCGGAGGATGACCTCGATGTCTTCGCCGTCATCCAATGCCGGCTCGCCGACCTTGCGTGCGTCCACCGCAAGGTAGATGTGGCAGCGGTTGTTCATGAACCCGGGTCGGCGGCGAGCACTCCGATGTGGGGCCAGCTATCGGCGGCGTATCCGGTCTCCTCGCGGAGCTCCCGAGCCGCGGCATCAACCGGGCTTTCGCCACTCTACCCTCGCATCCATCTCCAGCACCGCCGCCAGGCGGAATCGCTACAAATTCAGATACACAAGTCGAGCGCATTCACCGATGGAGAGTGACATCAAAGTCATCCGTCGAGCGCTCCAACTGGGACACAGGCGTAGCGCTGGTACTCCAGACACCTCGCCATCGGTGGGGCCCCTCGATCGGCGCCACGCAGGCCTTCGAATATGACGCCAATGGCAACCTGACGCTCAACCGAGCCGGCGCAATCGAGCACGATGTCGACGAAGCGATCGTCCGTATCGACGGCAACGATGTGGTCTTCAACGCCGACGGGCAGTTGTTCGAGAGGGCCGGGGCGACGTTCGACTACTCGGTGCACGGGGACTTGGCCTCCGCCACCGTCGGCGGCGTGACGGTGGACTATGTCAACGACGCGTTGCACCGACGCGTGGCCGTCCTCGGCGAGACGACGACCAGCTACCTCTACGGCGACGTCGAGCATCCAAACCGCATAACCCACGCCACGGGACCCGAAGGCGTCAGCGAGTACTTCTACGGCTCCTACGGGCACGTGGTCGCCCTGGGTCGGGATGGCGTGTCGTACTTCATCGCCAGCGACCAGGTCGGCACACCACGATTTGTCGTCGACGCCGCTGGAACGGTCGTCAAAGACATCACACACGACGCGTGGAGCCACCGGATCACAGACTCGGCGCCTGAGTTCCCGCTGCACGTCGGCTTCGCCAGTGGGCTCTCAGACGTGGCGACCGGTTGGACCACATTCTGGATGCGCGATTACGACCTCGAGATCGGCCGGTTCACCACCATGGATCCGGCCCTCTTCGGCGCAAAACGGCCAAATATGTACGCCTACGCCGACAACAACCCGTCCACACGAGTCGACCCAACAGGGTTCATCTCGCTCAGCCTGGACGGGCACTACAGCCTGATCCGCGGCACGCTGGGAGTTGCCGACAGCGACGGTGCGATTTCAGTGTGTGCTGGTGCGTCTGCCGGGATTGCACTGGGCGCGGGCCTTGGCTTCGACCTCTTCGGACAAGCCGAAAACACCCAATCGTTCTCACGCAACGAAGCCTCATTCGAAATCTTGGGCATCGGTGTCAGCGGTAGTAACACGCTCGCCGACATCGACTGCGGCGATGGCCGAATCCTCGAGGATGTCATCGTGAATTCGTTCGACAATTCGTTTGAGGGCGGTGGCGCGATCATCGAGGCCATAAAAGGGGTAGGGGCAGGACAACTGAAACTCGGCGCCAGCGCTGGGATGCGTACGGTCTACGGCGGATGTACAAGGACGCAAATCTGGTAACGGGTTCTGCGGCAAAGTGGTCATCGCCCACAGCATGACCGCGTCGGCGGCGAGTTTGGGGGACCCTAGATACGAAGTTGTTCGCGCAACTTTCCATGTTCTGGAAAGTTGAAAACGAAAGACGGCCTGGTGTCGTCACGGACAAGGCGCTGTCGGACGAATCTGCATTCCCCGGCTTCCAGTTGTCGCGGTGACCGCAGCTACGCTCGCTGGCCGTTCCAGCCGACGTTACGACGGAACACCGGCGCTCACTCCGCGAGCGCGTCGATGACCTCCAGCACAACGTCCAGCCGACCAGCGCGGACGAGAGAAGGGTGAATGTGGGCTTCGACGACCTGCTCGTAGTCGCCCAGGACACGCAGAGTGTTTGCCCACTCACGAACGAATCCGCGGAGTTTGGCCGATCCTGCAGCGATCTCCGAAACAAGCGATTCCTC
>JBLHWZ010000372.1:0-5162 GCA_047629415.1 Bradymonadia bacterium
CGGGGCCATTCCGTTTGGTGTGCTCGCTACGAGCGTGATGTCTACACGCTCGCCGGCTGTACCTTCGAAGCTGTAGGAGTCGACATAGCCTCCACCGTTGACGCCTCTAGCGTCGCCGGTAGTCAGCATCCCGGAGACGCCCTCGCCGTAGGTCAGCTCCGTCGTGATGACGGCAACTGGCTCCTCGGTCGAAGCAAGCAGCGTGTAGGTGCCCGCTCCGCCCGAGAGTGCCGAGGCCATCACCGTGTACGTCCCAGTCTGGCTGATCATATGTGCCAGACGTGAGTTGAGACCGTCGCCCGAGTCGTCGTCGGACATCAGGTCGTAACCTTCGGGTCCGAGAAGACGGATGTAGGAGTCGACGTCGTCGGACATCATTTCCAGGACCACCTGAACACCCGCGTCGAGCTCAATCGTGTACCGGTCGCCTTCATTGGCCGGGTACTGCTCGAACATGCCCTCTTCTGAGTTGGATGCCTCAAAAGTGCCCGTTGCTTCGGTACCGAGCGTGAGCTCGATGGCGTCGGTGGTCTCACCAAACCCTTCGGCCGTGCGCAGCGTGTAGCCTCCCTGTGCGTAACCGCCGTAAGCGGTCGCCAGCACGCGGTACTGACCAGCGGCCTGTGTCGTGTATTGAATACGGCTATTGGTGCCGGACATCCCGCCGTCATCGTCGCTGATGACGCGCTCGCCAGTTGGACCGATCAGGTAGAGGTAGGTGTCAAAGTCGAAGGACTCCATGAGCACCTCGACATCCACGCCTGCGCCTGCCTCGAAGTTGAAAGCGTCGACGTATCCATGGCTCTGCGCGACCGCATCCCCTTCTTCGAGGCGGCCCTCGACGGTCTCTCCGAGTGTCAGCGAAGACGGCGAGAGCGGAACTAGCTGAAACTCCTCTACTTCGAGGGTGTAGCTGCCAACAGTGTCCGCGCTGTAGGACGTCGCGATGACGGTGTAGAGACCATCCTCGGGGAGCGTAAAGTGCACGCGTGAGTCTGTTCCCGCGCCGCCATCATCGTCGCGAGCCACCTCCATGCCGTTTGGCCCCTCAACAATGAGGTACGTGTCGAAGACGTCGCTTCGCAGGTGCGCCTGAATCGTCGTTCCGGCCGCCCCGGTGATGATGTAGCTGTCCGCGTATGTTCCGCGCGAGCAGCTCTCATCGGTGGACTCAAGAGAGCCAACAACAGCGACGCCGAGTTGGACATCACCCATGTCGGCGGCCGACTGAGCGAATGCGCCTGGGGCTATCGCAAGAGTCGCGGTAGCAGCAAGAATACTCAATTTCATAACAATCTCCGGGGTAGATTCGACCGTCGCCTCGGGCCAGAGCGCCCATTAGTCGTGGCGGCGGAAGCAAGCGAGCGAACCCAAAACTGTGAGGGATAGCTAGTAGTAGATGTCCAGCGAACGGGTCGCGTGAGAATGAACGAGCGCTCGGAAATAACGGCCTAAACGACGCCGGGCCGGCGGCGCCGGCGGAGCACGAGCATCACGCAGATCACCCAAAGGGCGCCGACTCTGCCATTGCTCGCAGAGGAAACACAACCGCCTTGGCTGGGGAATCCGCCGAACGGAACAGGTGTAACCCCTGCGTCTGACCCGGACCCTGGAGCATCCACACCGTCGCCCGGCTCGATTGAGCCGGAGTCGATGCAAATGAACGCGTCGTAGCAAATCCCGTTGGCTCCAGCGTCAGCATTGAGACAGAGTGAGAGGGAGTCTGCGCCGATGGAGACGTCGAAGCATTCGGTGTTTCCAGGGCACACGCCCGAGTTCTCTGCGCAGTCGATCGTACAGAGCATCCCCTCGGCACCAACTTCGATGCAAGAGCCGCCAGGGCAGTCCATATCGGAGGAGCACGAGTTGCAGATCGCACACTCCGCTTCAGTACCGTCGGTGCCTGTGTCCGGCACTCCAGCGTCGGGTTCACCCGCGCCGTCATCGACGCAAGCGCCCGAGGCCGGGTCACAGACCTCGCCTGCTCCGCAGCTCACGCCGCCACACGGGTTCGCTGGCTCATTCTCACAGTCAAAGCTGCTCGGGCAAACCCCGACAGTCTGGGCGTCGGAGTTCATGCACAGATTCAGTGTGCCGCCGTCTCCGCCTCCGAATTCTGAGCAACTCGTGCCCAAAGGACAATCCGCCGCCGTGCTGCACTCGATCGTACACACACCGGTCGGTCCGCCGAAGTCGAAGCAGTCACCGCCAGGACAATCCGCAGGGCCCTCGCATTCATCACAGACGATGCAGTCGTCTACCGCGGCGACAGGGTCGCAAGCGCCTGTCGCGGGGTTGCATTCCTCGCCCGTTGCGCAGCTCACGCCCTCGCAAATGTCCGGCTCTTCCGTGCAGACGAAATCGCCCGGGCAGGACCCAGCGGTCACTGCATCGTCGTTCAGGCAGATCGCGAAGGTCTGGCCTTCGATGCCGAAACAATCAGAGTTTCCAGGGCACTGGGACCTGTCGTTGCAAATTCGAGTGCAGAACCCGGTGCTGCCGTTAGACGCGCACTGCCAGTCGCCACCGCCACAGTCCTCGATGACTTCGCAAGGCAGACAGGTCGGGCAGTCCGCATCGATCGTGCAGCTCCCATCCAAGCAGACCTGCGCTCCTGCGCAGTCACTATCACTGCGACATGGGGGGACGACGCAGTCGCCCGAGCCGAGGTCGCATTCGAGTCCTTCCTCACAATCGGAGTTAGACGCGCACGGGCTCTCGACACAGACTCCATCTTCGCAGGTGTCACCGGGGTCACAATCAGTCGGGGTCGCGCACCCGCAATCCCCCGGATAGAGCGTGCAAACGCCGTTCTCGTCATCAGCATGCAGCGTTCGCTCTTCTTCGCTCGAGTAGCTTGGCCACATCGTCGCGCTGGGCACGCTGCTATGTGACAGCCCTAACCAGTGACCGCACTCGTGGGTCGTTACCGCTTGTAGGTCGACGCCGCTGCGGTCGTTCATCGCGAACGTATGATTCGCCGCGTTGAAGGTCATGTCGGCGGTCAGGTTGCGACAAACTCCTCCGCCGCCAATCTCCCATCCCGTCAACGTGACCGCCAGGACCACGCTGGGATTACCGAGCTCGTTTGGCCAGGCAGATTCGCGGAATGAGAAGATGTTCTGCCGGTTTGTGTCGTCCTCCGCAACACCAGAGGTCGTCCCGACCTCAACCGCCTCCCAATCGGAGCAGCACGGCCGTCGCCACTCGGCGAATGCATCGCGGAACACCTGACGCACGGTCGAGAGATCGATGCGCGAGTAGCCGTTCGAATTCACATGGTACGGGCTCGGCTGGTCACTCCATGTCGGCGAACACGAGGCCAGTGGCTGCCATGCGTTCGCGACCGACGGGACTGTAAAAGCTGCGACGAGCAATGAGGCGATCAGAAGGTTTTTCATAGTCCCGCCTCCACCGCGTCGCGGACTTGCTCCAGCAAGTGCCCAAGCGCCAAGTAGTGCGGATGATGGTGGACCAGCCCCACCTCTTCATCACCTCGCAGCAGAATTCCGATATTCTCGAAGTCGCGCATCACTGGCGAGTCTGCGGGCAGAAACGAGGTACCCTCCCCGCCCGTAGGCTGTGCGAACGTCGGAAGCTCTATAACCGGCGTACCGCCGAGAGCCGGGGTGTAGCCGGACTGAACGTGGAACACGCTCTGACCCATCGCCGCCAAAAAGAGATGATCCGGCGAGTCACCGTGAAGGAAGAGCACCACGTGCTGACCAACCTCGAACTGACCATCTCCCGGGATGTGCATGACACGACCGTTCAGCTCACCCGCCCACTGGCGGAACTTCACCTCGCTTACGTCCGATCCCTTCAGCGACGCGCTAACCCGAACGGTCCATTCCGTAGTGATCCGGTCGTGGTTACCAATAAACACGTCGGACTCGACGATCTCACCAGCGACGATGACGTCGCTAATCTCGACGAGGCCCGGCACGTCCAAGTAGTACATGGTCGTCGCCTTCGCGCCGCTCGGCGTGAACGTGACCGCTGCGGCGACTGCGGCGACTGCGGCCATCGCAAGGAGAGTTAACTTTGATTGCATCTTTCAGCCTTTTCGGGGTGTGCGCGCGCGTTACCTTAATGGGGTCTGACAACGATCACAACCGACGGTGCAGCCAGCGCAGGACTGCCTTTTCCCTTGTGTCAGCGTTCCTCCTACCTGTGGTTGCGATCGCTAACGGGTGCTCGAAGGCAGACGACCTTCCAGAGCAGGGGATCTCCGATCGACAGCTCGTCCGACTGGACGGCGAGCCCGCGCATGAACACCGGACTGAGCGGCTGCGCGTGCTTGTCGCCGAGTTCGGCATGGGACTAGGCGAGGCCGACCCGCCGGAGCTCAGCATCGCCCATCTTGAAACCTTCGGTGAACACGCAGCCGTCTATGGAGCGGATCTGATCGTACTCTTCGACACTCCCTTCGCTGGTCCATACGTCCTCGAGAATGATGTCCCGGAAAGGATCGCCGTCGCGGTCGACCGCTACTACCGCACGCTCTTGCGCAGCAATATCCCGAGCAGGAGCGATGGCGTTCCCCTGGTTGGTATCAGCGGAGGGGCGCTGCTCCTCTCCGAATATCCGCTGACCGGGCAGGACTGGCAGGTAGTCACCGCGCGGCCTCAATCTCCCTTCTTTTTCCCGCCGACCGACTCCAGGGTTCAACTCGGGCTGGGCGGATCAGACCAACAAGTTCGAATTCGAGATGGAGTTGGGCCATCCGACGCCTCCGACGAACTGCAGGTGACTCGGTCAGGCTCGTGCGAGAGCGAGTTCGTCGCACCTGGGGTCTTCCCAATCTGCATCGTGCCACCGCTCGGCTGGCAGGTGCTCCGCCACGAAGCGGTCGCCGACTTCGCCGGTCTTGGCCTCCGCGCCCTCAAAGTCGAGTTCGACCTGAGCAGCGACGAGGACTCATTCCCAGTCGCGCCTTAGCACTTCGAGGATCATCGCAACTGCGTCATGGATCTCAACCTGTGAGGCGTCGATCACGATCTCGGGATTGTCTGGCTCCTCGTAGGGTGCGCTGATCCCGGTGAAGCCAGGAATCTCTCCGGTACGCGCCTTTTTGTAGAGGCCCTTCGGATCCCGCGCTTCGCACACCTCAAGTGGCGTCGAAACGTGGACCTCGATGTAGTCACCCGGATCCATCTTCG
>JBLHWZ010000373.1:0-5133 GCA_047629415.1 Bradymonadia bacterium
TTGACCAGGCAAGCGCTCCGAAAACGGGCCGTGACCCGCGATGGACAACGTTTGGACCCAGCCGCGATCGCCCTACTCTTCGCGGCGGACCGCATTGACCACCTTCGAGACGAGGTGGAGCCAGCGTTGGCGGACGGACAGGTCGTCCTTACGGATCGCTATGTGCATTCCTCCATTGCCTACCAGGGTTCCGAATGCGAGCCGGACTGGGTCATCGCGATCAATAGCCTCGCTAGAAAGGCCGATCTGGTGCTCTTCATCGACGTCCCCGTCGACGAGTGTCTGCGCCGAATTGACGCTCGTGGCGAGAGAGAGCTCTTCGAAAAGCGCGAGTTCCTCGACGCTGTCGCAGCACGCTATGAGACTGCTTTCGTTGGCAGGGGAGAGAGGGTCGTACGAATCGACGGCACCCAGACCATTCCTGACGTCGCAGCGGCGATGCGGAGTGCGACAGAGGCGGCATTAGCGTGTTGAAGGTCGAGCCCGTACGGCACCGCTGTCGACCACTCTGTGCGCTGATAAGTCGTCCTGCGAGGCGCTCGAGTCAGCGCTAGAACAGGGGAGCCCCCGCCGCATCGTTGGCTAGGACGAGACGATAGAGGCCGTCTGCGTCGGTCGAGGCCTCACCGATGAGAACAGCCTCTCCGTCTTCTAACGAGAATGCTCGGATCGAAGTGCCCGCTAGCGGCGCGCCCTCGGAGTCTTGCACGCGACCCTGTACAGCTCCTGAGTCGGGCAGTTGAGAGTCAAACCCATCGATCGACTCTCTGCCAACGACCAGAACTTGGCGCGCATAACCGAAGCCGGCATCGAGTGGAGGAGCAAACTCGACGGTCCAGTTTCCTGGCGGCACACGGAACGCGAAGTGACCGTAATCATCACTCGTAGTCGCCGCCGCGAACACACTCTCCGGCAGAGGATAGCGGGAGAGAGGCAGGGTCTCCGATGCTAGCCAAGAGGCCACTACGCTGACTCCGGCGACCGGACTATTGCCGCTCGCACCGCTCACAACACCCTCGATCAGGTGCCTCTGTTCCAGGACGAGTTCCAGTTCGCCACCGTCCGCGTCGATTGCCATGATGACGGGCTGGGCCGGACCCAGCTCGGTCGAAAGAGGCGCGGCGTAGAACTCAGTCCGCACCGGCGGTAGGCTGACGACGAATCGTCCGTCATCCCCGACGTCATCGCTGGAGATCAGCGTTGTGTAGTAGGCCGAGACCAGTGCAGGCGAGCCCAAACTTGGCTCGATCTCCGAACGGACGCTGACCGCCACTTCTTTCACCGGAACGCCGTCGGTCGTGGTCACGCTGACCTCGACCGGTACTAGGTCTGGGAAGTCGCCTACTCGGAGCCGGACCTCGGTCCCAAGCTCCGGTCGAAACGGTTCGAACACGGCATAGGGAACCCATGTCGACTCCTCCGTGGGGCGGACATGGAACTGGTAGGGCTCTACCGAGGGAGGAGCGAAGACGATGAACTGGCCTGAGTCGTCAGTTACATCGACCGTCGTCTCGTGTTCGCCGTCTTCCGACACAGCGAACACCCGAGCACCTGGAACAGGACCTACGGTGCCGGAGTTTCTCTCTACAACCCCTGAAATGATATCGTACTGCTCGGGCGCGAGCACGTTGAACGCTTTGAACTCGTTGGCACTCCCAACGGTGACCCCCCGAGCAACAGAGCGTGACAGGTCGGAGCGTGTGGGGACGACCGAGACATCGTACGTCCCGAGTGGAACTTGGATCGAGTATTGGCCTCCGGAGTCGATTCGAGTGGATGTCTCAAACTCGAACCCAGGCAGACCCGACTGGCTGCGGAAGCGGACGTCGCCGGCCACCGGTGTCGCGACGTCCTGCTCAGTGCCGTTGAAGAGCACGACGCCCTCCACAGTTGCCGGAGGCTGGAGACCATAGGCAGGCAGTAGTTCCCCGAGCGTCACCGGCAGGCGCGAGACGTGCAATTCACTGAGATCATCGCGGAACGACGGTGGGGCGATCAGGAGCGCGATCGAGAGTCGCGTCTCGGCCACCTGGTCCTCGACACAGATGCCAAACTGGCAGGTGAACCCTTCCTCGCACGTCATGTCGTCACAGTAATCGTTGGCGACGCCACTCTCGGTATTCTCGGCCGCCGAGCATCCGAGGAAGAACGCAACGGCGGCGATCGCAAGCGCTAAACGGATCATGAGCCCCCCGGACACTGGCCGAGGAACGAGACGTTCCACTCGTGCAAAATTGTCCACTCGGAGAAGCCGTCGCGCTTCTGAGCGTCCGGCACCTCGTCAGTCACCACCAACGTGATCTGAACGGTGTCCTGCAGCCCGTCGAGAGGCGTGACGCAGCGCTCAGGCTCCCAGACGGGGGACTCGTACTCGGTCACTCCGGTGAAGGATTGCGGGTCGCGAACGACGAGTTCACCGCTGCTGACCTGCACATCGCCGATCGTCGGGAACTCAGCGAGGAACGCAAATCGGATCACTTCCGGCTCGTTTACGTCGAGGATCACATCAACTCCAAAACGCTCGTTTCCGACGATTGTGAGGTCGATGATCTCCTCTCGTTCGACGCCGATAAGCGCCGGTGGGGCATCTGGTGTTTCGGGCTCAGGATTGATCGGGGGCACGTAGAAGCAACCGTGCGCAAACAGCGCCACAAACAGACAGGAAACTGCCGTGCTTACAGATGCTCGATTGTGCAGGATGCTTGCCAAAGTCAATTATCGTTAGAAATCAATCGGTTAGTATCAGACGGAGAGAATCCGAGCCCGCAAACGGCCAAGAACCGCGACAGCCATGTCACGGTTCTGTTCGGTCGATCTCTTTCTCCAAGAATCGAAACACCGTCCTGGGATCTACGCCCAGGTCACGCGCGGTCTTAGTCCGGTTTCCTCCGTTCATCTCCAGCACACGTCGAATGTACTCGCTCTGCCAGAGTTCCTTTGCCTCCGCGAGCGGCAAGATCTCCTGCGCCCCTGTTCCGGGCAAATCCAGATCGGACGCCTTGATGGTCGCTCTCTCCGAGAGAATCACAGACTTCTTTACGTGATTCTCGAGCTGCCGGATGTTCCCGGGCCAGCTAAACTTGCGCATTGCGATGAGCGCATCCGTCGCGAACCTCTTGCGGCCCACGCTATATTCTGTGGCGAAGCGTTCCAGCAGGAACTTGCCGATCAGCTCGATGTCGTCGCCGCGGTCTCGCAGCGGTGGCAGGGTGAGTGCGACCACGTTTAGGCGATAGTAGAGGTCTTCCCGGAACTCGCCAGCCGCGATCATCTGCTCAAGGTCCCGGTGCGTCGCCGTAAGGATCCGAATGTCGACCTGCTCTGCGCGATTTTCGCCGACCTTAGTGACGGTTCGGTCCTGTAGCGCCCGGAGAATCTTCACCTGCAGGTTGAGCGGCATTTCGCCGATCTCATCGAGGAAGAGCGTGCCTTTGTGCGCGGCCTGGAACTTTCCTGCGCGGGTTGTCGTTGCACCGGTAAACGCGCCGCGGACGTGCCCAAAGAGCTCAGACTCCAGCAGGTTCTCCGGGATCGCGCCGCAGTTGATCGTGATGAAGGGTCCCTTCGCACGCGCAGAGCGATTGTGGATTTCCCTCGCGATCAACTCCTTGCCCGTTCCCGTCTCACCAGTGACGAGCACCGAGACGTCCGTGGCTGCGATGCGCTCGACCTTCCGGTAGACGTCGCGCATGGCGTCGCAAGAGCCAATGATGCTGCCGAAACGCATCCCTTCCAGCTGCGCTTGAAGCTCCTTGTTATGCACCTTCAGCTCGTCCATCGCGATGGCGCGAGCGAGGATCAAGCTGGCCTGTGCTGCATAGATGGTGAGCGTCGAAAGATGCGCCTCGGTGAAGAGGTTCACGACGTTGTCGTTTCCTACGTAGATCAGCCCGATCATCCGCTCGCGGTCGATCAGAGGCACGCACATGACGCTGCAAAGGCGGAGGTTCAAGACCGACTTACTGCCGCGGAAATCCTCGTTGTTGAGGGCGTCGGCTACTATGAGCGGTTTTCGCTCCCGCACAACAGCAGACACGATGCTATCGGAGAGCTGAGAGATCGCGTCTTGGATGTTCTCGCGCTCGAGGTTCCGAGCGACGCGAACGTCGAGTTCTTCGCCATCGCCCAAGATCAAAAAGCCTCGATCGGCTGAACAAAGCTCGATGATCGAGTCCATCAGCTCTTCGAGAAGCGCGTCCAACTCTACGTCGCCTAGAAGTTTCCGCGAAAACTCGAGGATTCGACGGTAGCTCTCCGCATGGTCAGATTCGACCGCCTTCGCCCGTTCAACGCTCGCTTGATAAAGGTGAAAGGTTAGGCATGTGCCTCCGATGAGCAGGTCGTCGCCGTGCTCAAGTGTATGGCGAGCGCGGACCTTGCCGTTGATGATGATGTTCTGACCGGACGCCAGCGACTGCAGCGTGAAGGTGCGACCGTCAAACCGAATGAGCGCGTGGGTCTCCGCTATTTCGGGGTCGGTGAGCTGTAGATCGTTATCTGGCCCGGAACCAATGCTGGTGACTCGCTTGTGGACCTCGAACGCGACGGGGGTCCGAGAGTTTGGTGGGGTGTAAACGAGTGAAGGCATTGGTCCTTAGAATGAAACCAGTGGCGCGATGGATACGTTCCAACCGCGTCGCCGGGAAGATCCGGCATCGTCCTCACGGAGCTCTGGCGGAGGCTCGGTGAGGGTCCGGTAACTGAGTCGCCGTGAGCGCTCGTGAGTGAGCGCTCCATGAATCGCGTTGATCAGAACAAGTGTGGTGAAACTGCCCGCGACTGCTCGCTGGGCGCGCCCGCGGTTCCGCGCTCGCTCGGGCTCCACATAGTACCCTTCTTCGGTCCGAGCGATCTCGTTGGACGCGTAGAGGCCGATCATTGTAGCGCCGAGTAGAGTCTCGCCGATCAGGTAGCCGACGCCCTGTGCGTCGCGGCCCGATGTGAAAAACCCGTATCCGAAGGGAAGGATGGAGACGAGGATCGACTGCTCGCGGACCTCCTGCTGAATGTAGAGGGTCGACGTGTCGGTGTCCGATTCGCGAAGCTCATCCAGCTCTTCACTGTTCGAGTCCCGCACTGATTCAAAGCGCTCGATGACACGCGGCGGGTAGAGCAAGGGATCGAGCCGATGCT
>JBLHWZ010000374.1:0-5122 GCA_047629415.1 Bradymonadia bacterium
ACGGCTGCCAAGAAGACGGCACCCGCAAAGACGGCACCCGCAAAGACGGCACCCGCAAAGACGGCACCCGCAAAGACGGCACCCGCAAAGACGGCACCCGCAAAGACGGCTGCCGCGAAGAAGGCACCCGCAAAGACGGCTGCCGCGAAGAAGGCACCCGCAAAGACGGCTGCCGCGAAGACGGCACCCGCAAAGACGGCTGCCGCGAAGAAGGCACCCGCAAAGACGGCTGCCGCAAAGACGGCTGCCGCAAAGACGGCTGCCGCAAAGACGGCTGCCAAGAATCCGGCTGCCAAGAAGGCGACCGCTAAGACAGCCGCCGCTAAGCCGGTTGGGCTCCAGGCATCGACTAAGGCACAGCTCGTTGCAGAAGCGGCTAAGCTTAACATCCCCGGTCGCAGCGTGATGAACAAGGAAACGCTCATCGTCGCCATCACGGCCGCGAAGAAGTAACGAACGGCGCGGGTTGCTCGCGCCGGTTATACGGGCGGCAGCGTTCCGATCGATACGTTGCCCGCACGAGTCCGACCTCCGGTTCCACTCATCGTAGGAACACCATGGGCCCGAGCGAGTCGTGTCCGCGGCCTCCGCGTTGATCCTCGGGTACGTGCAGTATGGACGTCGCACAATCGCACGCGCCGCCTTCCACCTCTCAACGCCCGGCGGCTTCTCGAGCCTCTCGTAGCCTCTCCTCGTGGGCCTCGCGTCGCTGCTGCATTCTCACGAACGTACGTGCCGTCAGGTACGGCTCGTTCTCTTCGTTGAGCAACTCACAGGATACATCCTCTAGCCAGTGCACGGTGCCACGAGCTTGGTCCGGCGCGACGCGACGTGGCAGCACGACTGTGTCAGCTTCGAATGCATGGAAGATGGTGCCTGCTGGCATCGCATGCACCAACTTGAGGTCACCTTCCTCAAGTTCACCGTTGTAGAAGTCCGTGATGTCGAAGACAGCGAAACACTGTTCGGGGTTGCCCGCGAAGTAGAAGACCGGTTTATCCGAGTCGAACGTCAGGGTGTCGCGAATCTCGCCATCGGGCGTGCGGGAAATAAGCGTGGCGCCTCCGCTGAGAGTCGTCAGCGCTTCCATCCGGCCGCCTTCGATCGTCACGGTCGCCGCGAATGAGAGCTCGATCTCCAAGTCTCCACCCGACAGGTTCAGCACGTGTACTGAGATCTCATCGTCGGTGAGCAAGCGGTACCCGAAGGGGCCGAATCCGATCGCCCACGGGATTGTGCCGAGCGCGACGGCGAAAAGCGCGAAGACGATCGCTGGGGTCGCAACTGAGCGCCCGCGGGGAGGCTCAGGGTCGGTGAGGTCGGCGAATGCGTCCAATGGGTCGTCCGTAGTCATCAGGTCCTTAGGTAGTCTGTGACGCCGAGTGGCTTCAAGTCTGACGCTGCCGGTCGCCCCGCCGGGGAACGTACTTGGACCGGAATGGTAAAACGTCTAGTATCCGGCGCGCGCTCCCTCTGCCAGCCTACATCTATGTTCTCTCGAACTTCCCTCGCACTCTTCGCCCTCCCCTTGCTGGCCTGCGGTACGTCCGCAACCCCGGGGGCATCCTCTGACGTGCTCGTGCTTGGTGACACCGGCAGCGACGTCGTGCTCGGCGGCGAGGACGGTGGCGAGCCCGACGGGGCCGACGCCATCACGCTCGACATCGGTTCGCCCGGGCAAGACCTCGGCGATCGACTCTGCTTTCCGAACACCACCGACTGTGACGGCGATGTGCTGCTTACCTGCAACGACGCAGGCAGCGCACTCGGGCGCACACGTTGCTCGGCACGCGGACAAGTTTGCGTCGAGCAGGACGGCGGCGCCTTCTGTGGGGACCCCATTTGCGCCCCAAGCGTGTGGCAATGTGTCGCAGATAATGAGAGCGCGCAGTGCAACACGACGGGCGGCGGATACGCAGTCGCCGAAGTGTGCCCGGAAGGGTGCAATGACGCCACCGGACGCTGCGCGGGCGTTCCTCTGGAGACAGTCTGCACCGAGTTCGACGTCGAGCCGATCACGCCAGGCACCTACTTCTTTGACCTCTGCGACGCGACGGACACCGCCCAACATACGGAGCAAAACGACTGCGGCGAGGGCGGTGCGGGTTCAGGCGGAGACGGAATCTTCTCCTTTACCCTCGATGAACCAGCCCAAGTCTACTTCGACCTCCGAGACGAGGACGACAACGCAGCGATCGACACGATCATGTACATCCGAACGGTATGTGACGACCGCAGCTCGCAGGTCGAATGCAGCGACGATGTCTCCTGCGAGGAGTCCGACATTGAATTCGGCGACTGCTCTGGAGGGCTTCAGGTCCGCCAGTCACGCATCGAAGGGCGGATGAACCCGGGCACGTACTTCCTCTGGATCGACCACCTGACCTACCAGAACTTCGGGTGCGGCCAGGTTCGGTTGATCGCCGAATACTAGAACCCGAACGTCTCGCGAATCAGCGGGCGCAACATCAAGTCTTCAAGCGCCTGTTGGATCTCTTTGCCCTCGTAGATCACTTCGTAGACTTGCTGGGAAATCGGCATCTCGACACCCATCTTCTGCGAGAGCTGAGCGACCGACTTCGCGGTCCTTACGCCCTCGGCGACCATCGTCATGTCTCCGAGGATGGCGTCGATCGACTCGCCCTGGCCTAGCCGGTAGCCAACAGCCCGGTTTCGCGAGAGGCCACCGGTGCAAGTGAGCACGAGATCGCCCATGCCTGCGAGGCCAGCGAGCGTCAGCGGGTTGGCACCAAGGCGCACACCGAGGCGCGCGATTTCAGCGAGGCCGCGAGTGATGAGGGCGGCACGAGTGTTGTGTCCGAACCCCATTCCGTCGCCAGCGCCGCAGGCGATCGCGATGACGTTCTTCAAGGAGCCACCGATCTCGACTCCTTCTACATCAGTCGTGCGATACGCGCGAAAGTAGGAGCTTTGGAAGTTCTCCTGCAGCTGCTTTCCGAGACGCTCGCTGTACGACGCGATAGCGACCACCGTTGGGTGTCGAAGCCCAACTTCGCGCGCGAACGAAGGACCCGAGAGGTACGCCAAGTACGGGTGGTAGTGAACGGGTAGGACGTCCTGGAAGATCTCGCTGATAGTGCTCAGCGACTCGTTCTCGATGCCTTTAGTCGCCGAGACGATCGGGACGTGTTTTGGCAGATACGGCGCTGCCTCACTGATCACCGAGCGAGTCACGTGTGACGGCGTCACACTGAGCATCAGCTGTTTGCCGGTGCAGACCTTTTCGAGATCGTCAGTCGCGGTGAGATTCTTCGGGAGTTCGATGTCCGGAAGATAGACGGTGTTCTCGTGGCGCTCGTTAATCGCGTCCACACAGGCCTTCTCATAGGCCCAGATTTCCACATCGTAGCCTTTGTCGGCCAAGAGAAACGCAAGTGCGGTCCCCCACGATCCGGCTCCGATAACTCCTACCTTCATAGTGTCCTATTCGTTGTAGACGACGACGTCGGTGACTTTGACCGAACCCCGGTCGATGACCAGGTTCTGGTAGGCGGTAGCAGCGTCCGCGGTCTCGGTCTGTTCGTTCGCCATGTTGTGTTCGGCCCACTGAATGTGGAGGTACTGGCTGAGCTCTCCAGCGGTGATGATACCGTCTCGAGGGCCGATGTCGGCGGCACCGCCGATTCCGTTTCGCAGGAAGTAGGAGAGGTAGCCGCCCGCCTGGAACCGGGAGGCAACATTCGAAGTAACGTCCTCTTCCGACGAGAAGATTCCCATGCGATCTGGAGCGCTGATGACATCTCGAGCGAAACCGCCCGAGTAACATGAGTCGAGCGCGATGATCGCCAAGCGGGCGTTGACCTGGTCGAACCAGCCCTCGATTTCATCGTCGGTGATGTGTCCGTCGATGACGTAGAGGGTCTCGTCGCGCCCATCGAGCTCCGAGCGACCGTCAAGGTAGCCGCCGTGGCCGCTGTAGAAGAAGAGGAAGACATCGTCAGGACCGGCCGATTGAGCGACGCTCATGAAGGCGTCTTCCAGATTCTGTCGCGTGACTTGCGAGTTCGTCAGGATGATCGACTCGTCCGCCATGATGCCAGTAGCGAGCAGTTCTTCACCTAGCTTCTCGGCGTCCTCCGCGCAGAAGGGCAGGTCATTGGAGTCCTCATAGTCGGTGATTCCCGCGAGAATAGCGTAGACGCGCCCAGTTGCATTCTGCTGAGCGCTTGTGCCCTCTTCCAAGCGGATCGTGTACCGACCAGTCTCTCCGGGGGAGTAAGATGTTGCGAGGATCGAGTATTCGCCGTCCTGAGGCAGCGTCGCCTCCAAGTAGCTGTTGGTTCCATCCGAACCGTCATCGTTGTCTACAGAGAGGCCGCCTGGGCCGCGGAGCATCACGTAAGTGTCGACCTGCGTCGACTCCATTCGCAGTGTGATGCCTTGGCCGGCACGGCCATTGAACATGATCGTATCGTAGTACTCCCCTGAGCTGAGCTCGGAATCCCGCCGATTGAGGCGCCCTTCGACCGATCCGCCAAAGATCAGCTCGCCCTCGACCGCTTCGACGTTTCCTGTGACCGGCTCTTGCACGACTAGCCCTCGATCCGACGCCTGCAGCGAGAGCGTGTAAGCACCTTCAGCATCGGAGAGATAGGTCGACGCGAGAACCTCGTAGGTGCCGTCCACGGGCAGAATCATGTTGATGCGGCTGTTGGTGTCACGGCGAGAGATGTCGTCGCTGCTCTCCTCACTCCCACCCGGAGCGAGAAGCGTGAGGAACGTGTCGACGTCCGGCGAACTGAGATCGATCGTGACCGAATCTCCCGCCACACCCTGGAAGCTCCAGGACTCGAAGTATTGTCCACCCTGCCGGGTCGCGTCCGCGGATGAAAATGCGCCCTCGACGGGCTGACCGGGACGAAGCTGACCGTCCACGACAGCGGTCGCCGAACGGCCTCGTGACTCAACATTGAGTATGTAGGAGCCTTGTTCGTCGGGTGCGTAACTCGTCGCGATGATTCGGTACGCGCCGTCGGATGGCAACGTGAGGCCGATCGCGCTGTTGAGGTCGCCCTCGACTGAGTCATCGTTGTCCTCAGTCACCCCGGGGCCGCGGACCATGAGGTACGGATCGAACTCGTCGGTACGCAAGGTCACCGAG
>JBLHWZ010000375.1:0-5106 GCA_047629415.1 Bradymonadia bacterium
GCCGTCACCGTCAGCAGTGTTTCCGTCGTCACAGGACTCCTCGCCTCCGACCAACCCGTCGCCACATTCCGCCGCGCAGACACTCGGGTCACCAACGCACACCCACCCGTCTTCAGTCGTACAAGTGGCGTCGCAGCCGTCACCGTCAGCAGTGTTTCCGTCGTCACAGGACTCCTCGCCTCCGACCAACCCGTCGCCGCAGATGGCGGTGCAGACACTCGGGTCACCGACGCACACCCACCCGTCTTCAGTCGCACAAGTGGCGTCGCAGCCGTCTCCGTCAGCAGTGTTTCCGTCGTCACAGGACTCCTCGCCTCGGACCAACCCGTCGCCGCAGATGGCGGTGCAGAGGGAAATCGGGCGAGGAAGGGGACACTCGCCGGCGCCGGCGCCGGCCGTCACCGTCACCGCCTCCAAATGTCCGTAGCAGGCGCCCGCGCCCAGTGTCGCCGTCACTGTTGTCAGCGTTCCATTTACGTACGAGCTAGCACCCAACGTCGCCGTCGTTTCCGTCGACATATCCCCGTGCACGAACGCCCCCACGCCCAGTGTCGCCGTGAGTCCATCTAGGTCCAGGCACACGAACGAGCCCGCAAGTAGTGTTGCCGACGTAGCCGCTATCAGGTTTCCATCCACGTAGGCATCCACACCCAGTGATACCGTCGCTGTTGTTGATGTCACCTCACCGGTCACGTGTGCGCGTATGCCCACCGCAACGGAGGTTCCGGCCACCATGTTTCCATTAAGGTAGGCATCAGCACCCATCGCAACCGACGTTCCCGCCGACATATTTCCTATCATGTAGGCGTCAGCGCCCATAGCCACCGTCGATCCCGCCATCATGTCGCCATTCATGACCGAGCGTGCAGCCATCGCCACTGTTGAGCCTGCTGTCAGATTTCCATTTATCACGCTGTCTAAACCGAACGCGATCGTACCCACTACGAGAGTGCCGGAGTCGGTCAGTGTGATGATGTAGCCATCGCCAATGGTAATGGTGTCAGTTTCAGTGGTTGGGCTAGACGCACAGGTGTAGGTCAGATCAGTGAGTTCACACCCCGGTACTGCGGTTCCATCAAAGTTGACGGCGACAGCGTTCCCCGTTGCAGCGAATGCTGGGGAGAGAACAACAAGCAGCGCGGCGAATCCACCCCAGCCTACTGAAAAGCCCTTTGGCCAATGACTCATTCGTAACCTTTGTTTACTGCTGTACAACAACTGACTTGCAAGGTGACGTGGGCACAGTGCGCTGTCAATGGACGGCAGGCACTCGCATGAAAACAATCAATATGACATCCGACGTAGAGCGCGACTCACGCTGGCTTACCCGTCGGCAGACGACGACGATCTTTTCGCGGAATCCCTCGACTTCGGAGGCAGCGATCGGCCCCAGAGTCCGGTTGAACCGGCGTCCTGGAGGGAAAGATATGCAATCCACACACACTTCCCTATGTAGGGTAAAAGTACCGCCATCAACCGACTTGTCGGCGCCTCGAGCGGCTCGTTGAGCAAGACATCAGAGCAACTCGGGACGATCGCTAGCGACTACTCCGGCGCTACTTCGATCGCCAACTCGAAGATACCCGGCTCGTTTGTGTTGGAGTCGGAGAGGAAGAACGAGACCATGTCCTGGCTTCCGTCGCCATCGCCCGCCGTGTCGAAGAGGAGGCGCACTTGAGCGCGCTCGATTAGCTCGTCGATCCCGCGCTGCACGATCGCGGTGATGTCACACTCGAACGGACCGGCAGCGGATTCTGCGAAGACGCATGTCAGACCATCAGCCCTCGCCGGCAGATTCCACAGCGCCGAAGAGAATGCGTCGAACTGGACCTCCTCCAGGCCGAGGGCTCCCAGATCCTGAAAGGGCGTACCAGTGATTCGCGGACTGGACGTCGGTCGCAGAACGGCCGACGTCACCTCGCCGGTCGGCACCGTGGTGAGATCGAAGGTAATGAAGGTCTGAACGCCGTCACCGTCTGGGAAGCCCGGGTTGAGATTGTCGCCGACGAAGAGGCCAGTCCCCATGCCCTGAAAGCCTCGTGGCGTATGCCCTCCGAGGTCGCCGGTTCCCACGTTTCCGAGCACGATCGAGACAGGTTCTGGCTCGGTGAGATCTGCCTGCCCGTCCACCGCGCCGACATCCGCCGGCTCCGCGTCCGCCTCGATATCGGCGGCCCGCTGTCCCGAGTCAGGAGTGCCGTCGCCGACGGGCGTAGGGTCGCTATCGGAGCAGCTGGAGAGGGCCAGAAGAGCAACCACGGGCAGGCGCTTTGTAACTTTCATGGGCTGTGAGTTGCCGTCGCACCAACAAGGGTTCAATTCCGAGGAGCGGCGAGAGCGGCGAGAGCGGCGAGAGCGGCGAGAGCGGCGAGAGCGGCGAGAGCGGCGAGAGCGGCGAGAGCGGCGAGAGCGGCGGGCGTCCATGACGCGGCGAATGACGCTCGCGTCCTGCCTGGCAACCTCAATAGCGACCTCGTCGTCGAGGACACTGAGGACGAGCCGGACGCTCCTGAGCTACCCTAAGCGCTACTCCCGCCGGTCGATTCGTTCAGCTCCGAGCCGTGGATCATCTTCGACACCGTTCAAACGTTCCAAACATCGACAGCGGTGATCTGGACATGGAGAGACAGCAGAGACTTCTGCGCGGGCTGCGGAGCCTCCGACGAGTGCCCTCCTGGATGCGCGAGGGATCACGTGATGATCTCCACTTGGAATGGGCTCAAATGGGACTCGGACACCGAGGTGTTCTGTTTGCTCCGCACCGCGAGAAATCTGCATATTGGCGGCGCACATCTCGCGCTTCATCGCGACGGATACGCCTTCACCCACGAGTCGTGTGAGGGCGCCTTCAACTGGAGCTGGAGCGCGACGATCGGCGTGCTGGACGCAAGCGAAGCACTCCGGTCGCAACGCGCCCTCCATGATCGTCGTTACGCCGCGCTGGAACTCGCTGTGCATCCTACATCTGGTGCCTCGATGGTTATCAGCTTCGGCGATTTGACGGTCAAAACCGGATTTTTACGCAATCATCCTCGACCGCGACCGCAAAGTCTTGAGTCCTTGGGAACTCTTCACCAGTTCAGTGGCGGCCCGTGGCGCAATCACAGCGACCAATGACGGGTTCGCTGTCGTCGTCTCCGATAAAGACCCAAACAACGAGTGACCCGGGTGCGGGTTCTGCGAGTCCTACCTCTGCGGCCGTGCCAATCGCTGTGGGAGCCTCGGACCAGAGCCAGTCAGTACCATCAGGCTACACATCTTTGACCTGATCGGCGCGCGGACTTCGAGCCGTGACATCGTCTCGGCTGGCGAGAGGAACGTGCTTCCCTGGGAGCAAGTCGCGATCGTCCCCGGGGTCGAGGACCCTGCTCTTGTCTGGCTCTTTCGCTGGGAGCCGTCCGTCTTTTACGCGCTCGGCTCCATCGACGGACAGGGCTTCGGAGCGATCAGCTCCACTTCGATCACACGCTGGAGGTCACAACGAGTGGACATCAGTCACGGCGATGTCCTCCTGCTCCTTCCTGAGTTCATACTCGGTGAGAGCCCGTTCTACTCGCTGACATGAATCCGCGGCGCCGGCGGTCCACGCGAGTTACTGCAATTCGACGCCGCGTTCTGGGCCGACAACATCCTCTTCACGCCCGTGGGCACCCAGGAACTCGTGAGCGGCTACGTCGGGTCCCGCAGCGACGACGAGACACTCGATTGGCAGCGGGTCGAGTTCACGCTTTGCCCCCACAGCTTCCGAGCTTCCTACCCTCGAGGTGAGAGCGACGAACAACTCGTTGTCGGCGTATCGGCAACAGCCCGGGGAAGCGCGCTCGGCAGATGCACTCGTGGCACCGGTGGCTGCTCTACCGACCTCGGTCTTGAGTCATGCGAACGGGCGCAACCACGTCCACCGTGTTGCTCACGCGGCGGATTTTGTTGCACATCTCTGACACGCTCGGATTGCGCGGGGGGTAGAAACAATAGCTGACAGAGTGTCCCGGACGGCAGCTGATTGACCTGCAGATAATGTCGCGCTTCGTGGCGGGATTCACCAGCTCTTGCGAGAGCTGGTCGCCCTCTTCTACGTAAGCCTCGAACTCACCGCTCTCGACGAGCGGCACGAAGACACCTTCGTCGCTCAGCTCGAGTTCTGCGCAAGCCCCAAGAGCAAGCAGTGCTGTCAGTGCCAGAATACGGACGAAGACGAACGGTGCAACGCGTGACAGATTCATCGAGGGCTCCTGAATTGTGTGTTCAACGCAGGGCGGCGTTGAGCGTCCTGGATTGGACTCGCCGATAGTATTCGCACGAACACATGGCTGCCATCGGACACCCTTCGAGAACTCTTCGATGGACGAGGCCATCGCCTACCTAGCCTCGCTCAGAAGGCTTCTAGGCCAACGAAGGTCAGCGCATCCCGCGTGAAGACCTGCGAGTCCAACGATGGAATGTGGATTCCGGCTTCGATGGTCCAGAGCGCGACCGAAGTCTCATCGGCGCAGCCTGTCCACGTCTGCGTCGCCGTCTCCTCTCCATCGATTGACGTCTCGTAATCTCGCTGAGCGACCTCGGCCGGGGCCTCATCACAGGCCAGCCGAGAGACCCAACGCGCGGCCAGCTCACGGGCGCCTGGATAGGCATAGGTCGGCAAGTCGAAGCCTTCATAGGGCACCGTCTCATCGGCCGTCCCGTGAGCGAGCACGACGGAGAGTGCACCGTCGAACCCGCAGTCGGCGGGATCGTTGAAGCTGCTGCCAGCGAGCGCCACGATACCACTCACCAGGCCCGGCTCATCACACACAAATCGGTGGCCCATGAAGCCACCGTTCGAGTGACCAATCAGGTAGACCTCGCCGCCGCCCCACTCTTGTTGCACCTCATCGATGAGGCTCACCAAGTAGCCGACATCGTCGACGCCGGTTTCGTCAGAGTCACAGCACTCGGGCGTCGCGTTCCAGAACTGGCCGCCGTCACTCGCCGTGTTCCCCTCCGGAATCACGAGCAGATAGCCGAGCTCGTCCTGCAACGCTCGAAGCGCGAAGTAGTCCGCTTGGAATTGCCCAGACGCGCTTCTGCCGTGCAATACCACCACGACCGGTCGGACCTCGCCATCCT
>JBLHWZ010000376.1:0-5105 GCA_047629415.1 Bradymonadia bacterium
AGCTGTCGTTTCGGAGGGAGACCACGGTCACGCACACGCTGACGAGTCGGACGACGACCACGGTCACGCACACGCTGACGAGTCGGACGACGACCACGGTCATCCGCATCCTGATGAAGACGACGAAGACGCCACGGAGATTGTGACCCTGTGGGGTGACACGACCCAGCTCTTTGTTGAGTTTGCAGCGCTCGTTGCTGGCGAAGAGAGCTCTTTCGCCGCGCACTTCACTCGGCTCTCCGATCACCTTCCGATCGCGACAGGCAGGGTAGTGGTTGAGCTGCGCGGCGGTGGCCAGACGGAGCGTTTCACCGTCTCTGAGGCTAGTCAGCCGGGCATCTTCCTCCCCTTGGTGCGTCCGGTCACCGCCGGCGAACGCACGGTGACAATCCAGCTCACGTCGGCCTCTGCAGCGGAACGTCACGAGCTCGGAACCTTCACCGTGTACGGCTCAAGGCAGGCGGCCAATCGCGCCGCCGGCCATGGCCATGATGAGGGAGCCGATGAAGTCTCGTTCTTGTTGGAGCAGCAGTGGCCCATCAACTTCCGGATCGAACAAACGATCAGGCGATCGATGCGGCCCAACGTTCCGGCGTTTGCGCACTTCGATTTACCGGCAGGTTCGGCTAACTTCGCCACCGCGCCCCGAGAGGGACGAATCATCGCTGGCGAGGGCGGATACCCACAGGTCGGCGATCTCGTGGAGGCAGGTGATACCTTGTTCTCCGTCGCTCTGGTCGCGGCGAACGCTGCCGACCCAGCGGCGCTGGATCTGGCCGTCGATGAAGCAGGTATTCGGGTTCGTGGCGCCCAACGCGAGGTCGACCGTTTGACCCCGCTCGTTGCGCAAGGCGTCGTCGCTCAAAGGCGGCTGGACGAGGCGACTAGCATGCTGGCGTCTGCTCAAGCCGAGTCGCGCAGTGCGCGGCGTCGCAGAGGAAGCGTTGGAGCGAGTCAGCAGGTGGACTCTACCGCCGAAGCGCTCGCCGTTCCATCGCCGCTCTCGGGCGTCGTTGCCGAAGTTCGCGTCGTTCCTGGTGCGTGGGCCTCTCAGGGCCAGGAGATCATCCGCATCGTCGACCCGACGACGCTTTGGCTCGATGTGACGGTGCCCGAAGCCTATCTCGGTCAACTTGAGCGGGTCTCCGGCGCGTGGATCGATATACAAGGCTACGACGAGCCCCTCGAGGTTGGCGCGGACTCATTGATCTCGGTCGGCCTCGAGGTCGATCGGGACAACCGCACACTCCCTGTACGGTTCCGAGTGGACAACTCGGACCGCCGACTCTTCGCGGGCATGACGGCCCAGGCTCACCTGATCACGGACACGCCGGCGCCAGTCCCCGCCGTGCCGATGCGGGCGATCGTCGACGATTCCGGTATCGACGTCGTGTACGTGCAAACCGGCGGAGAGACCTTCGAGCGCCGACCGGTTCGTCTGGGAATCCGAGACGGTTCCTACGTCGAGGTCATCGGTGTCGAAGCTGGAGAATGGGTCGCCACTGACGGCGCCTACTCCGTGAAAATTGCCTCCGCATCGACAGAGACTGTCGGTCACGGCCACGCGCACTGAACCAACATGATTGATGGCATAATTCGGTGGTCGCTCGCCAACCGCCTCCTCGTCGTTATCGGCGCTGCAGTCCTCGTCTTCTGGGGCATGAAGCAAGCGCAAGAGATGCCTCTCGACGTCTTCCCAGACCTCACGGCTCCGACCGTTACGGTCGTGACGGAGGCGCACGGGATGGCGCCGGAGGAGGTCGAGCAGCTCATCACGTTCCCAGTCGAGTCCGGACTAAACGGCGCCACTGGTGTTCGCCGCGTTCGCTCGGCGACTTCGGTCGGCGTCTCTGTTGTATGGGTCGAGTTCGAGTGGGGCACGGACATCTACACCGCGCGCCAAATCGTCGCGGAGAAGCTGCAGCTGGTTTCCGCGGGCCTTCCTCCCGAGATTGACCCCCCAACGCTGTCGCCAATCTCGTCGATCATGGGCGAGATTCTCTTCATCGGGCTCAGCTCCGACGAGGTCTCCCCGCGCGATGTTCGCACGATCGCCGACTGGGAGGTGCGCAGGCGCTTGATGGCTGTGCCCGGTGTTTCGCAGGTCGTGCCGATCGGCGGTGGGGTCCAACAGTTCCAGGTGCAGGTACGCCCGGTCGATTTGCAGCGCCATCACGTGACGCTGGAGGAGGTTGTCGCGGCCGTTAGGGCGACCAACGAGAACACGTCTGCTGGATTCTACGAACAGGCGGGTCAGGAGTACCTGATCTATGGGCTCGGTCGCGTCGGCGGCGTTGAGGACATCGCCAACGCGGTGGTCCGGCCACGTGAGGTCGGCTCCGTGCGGGTCATCGACGTGGCGGATGTCGTCGTCGGAGACGCCGTTCAACGCGGCGACGCCGCCATTAACGGCGGCCCCGGCGTTGTGCTCGGCATTCAGAAACAGTCGGGTGTGAACACGCTCGCGCTGACGCAAAGCCTTAACGAAGTGCTCGATGACATCGAGGCCGGACTACCGGAGAACATTACGTTGCACCGGCGATTGCTGCGTCAGTCAGACTTCATTGAGAACGGCGTTCGCAACGTCACGCATGCGCTTCGAGACGGCTCGATTCTGGTCATTCTGATCATCGGGCTCTTCTTGTTCAGCGGCCGGGCGACGATCATCACGGCGCTCGCGATTCCCCTCTCACTGGTTGTGACCGTCGTGATCCTCAAGTGGATGGGCGAGTCGTTGAACACCATGACATTGGGAGGGATGGCGATCTCCGTTGGCGCCTTAGTCGACGACGCGATTATCGACGTCGAGAACGTCGTTCGGCGGCTGAGAGGGAGGAAGGACGAGGCGGTCTCGAAGCTGACAATCGTATTCGAAGCGAGCAAGGAGATTCGAAGCTCCATCGTCTTCGCGACGATGATCATCGTGCTGGTTTTCCTCCCGCTCTTCTTCCTGAGTGGCGTGGAGGGACGACTGCTTCGTCCGCTGGGAATTGCGTACGTTATCTCGCTAGCGGCCTCGCTCTTCGTCGCGCTCACAGTGACGCCCGTGCTCTGCTCACTGCTGCTTCCGAACAGTAGCGCGGTAACCAAAGGGCTGGAGCCGGCTCCTGTCAAAGCGCTCCGGCGAGGCTACGATGGGCTGCTGAACCTGCTGGTCGATCGCTGGGTCATACTCGTTGGCGGCTCGTTGATCGGAGTGCTGATCGCTGGTGCGGCGGCTACCCAGGCAGGCAAGACTTTCCTTCCCGAGTTCAACGAAGGCGCGCTCACGATTGGGGTCGTGACCTTCCCGGGCACATCGCTGGCTCAGTCCAGCGAACTTGGCGCCCGGGCAGAAGAGCTGCTGCTCATGCACCCGGAAGTGGCGGATACGGCTCGCCGAACGGGTCGTGCGGAGCTCGACGAACACGCCCAGGGCGTGAACTCCACCGAGATCGAGGTCCGACTGGAGATGCAGGACCGCTCCGAGGCCGAGATGCTGGCCGCCATGAGAGAAGATCTCGCCACCATCGCTGGCGTAAACGTGGTCATCGGCCAGCCGATCTCTCACCGCATCGATCACATGATCTCCGGCACACGAGCGAGCATCGCAGTGAAGCTCTTTGGTCCGGACTTGGGCGAGTTGGCACGATTGGCCGAGCAAATCCGCCAGCAGATGGAGATCGTTCCCGGGGTCGTGGACCTTGCCGCTGAAGACCAGACGAACCTCCCGCTGACGACCGTCCGCTTCGATCGCGATGCGCTCGCGCTTCATGGGCTCACGGTTCAGGAGGTGGCGGAGACAATCGAGACCGCGTTCTACGGCCGCGTGGTCTCGCGTGTTTTCCAGGGTGCGTACGCGTTCGACCTCTCGGTGCGCTACGCCGAAGAACTGCGTGAAGACCTCGACTCGGTTCGACAGACGATGATCGCCACGCCGTCCGGGGCATGGGTTCCGTTGGAGGCCCTCGCCGAGGTCCGGCGCGATCGTGGGCCCAGCCAAATCGGACGCGAGAACGGCCAGCGCAAGATCGTGGTCATGTGCAACGTCGGCGGTGGAGAAGACCTCGGCGGCGTCGTCGCCGCGATCCAGGAGAGGGTGCGCAACAACGTCGACCTTCCGACCGGCTATTACGTTGAATACGGCGGCCAATTTGAGGCGGCGGAGCAAGCTGCAGACACGCTCTTCTGGCTTGGAGGGCTTGTCATTCTTGGCATCTTTCTCTTGCTCTACATCGCGCTAAAATCGGTCCGTGATGCCTCACTCATCATGCTGAATCTCCCGCTCGCGCTCATCGGAGGTGTGGTCGGAGTGTTCATGTCTGGTGGCGTCATCTCGATCGCCTCGCTGATCGGGTTCATCACGCTCTTCGGTATCGCGACCCGCAACGGCATCATGATGGTGACGCACATCCGCCACCTGATGGCGTTTGAAGGGGTCACCAACCCGAAGACCGCGGTTCTGCAGGGAGCCTCCGAGCGACTGGCTCCGATCCTGATGACGGCTCTTGCGTCGGGCCTCGGGCTCCTGCCGCTCGCCATGGCGATGGGTGAACCGGGCAGTGAAATCCAGGCTCCGATGGCGATCGTCATCCTCTATGGGCTGGTGACGTCGACGGTGCTCAACATGTTCGTCGTACCCGCGGTCATGCTGCGGTTTGGTTCCGTGAGTCAGGCTTCGAAAGACGAGTCGATGGAGCCGGTCGAGGCCTGATCGGTCGGGCGGCCTGCAGGGTCCCGCCGGACGTTCCGTTTGTGACGCGTAGACCCTTTCGGGGGCGACACACGCTTTGCCGCCGCACCGGCCCTACTCCCCTCGGCAACCGCAGCCGCAGGAGTTCGAGAAGTGGCTCTCGCCTGGCTCGCACATGAAGCGCATGCGGGTGCACTGTTCCGGATTGCCCATGTAGCGATCGCTTGGTGTCCCCGAGCAGTACTGGCCCTCGAAGGTGTCTGACCATATCCAGCTTCCGGGCACGGCGATGTGCATCAGGTTGGAGCAGTCGGTGGTCGCCGTCTCGTCGCGTCCGCACCAGTTTGGCGTGTGGCAACGACCGGCGGCGTCGGCGATGAGCCACTGCTCTGCCACTCCTGGCAGAGCAGTGGCTCATCGCACTGAAGCGCGG
>JBLHWZ010000377.1:0-5088 GCA_047629415.1 Bradymonadia bacterium
CGAGTTCATCGTCTGGAACAGCCCCAAGGGCTTTGCCTCCCTGGTCTGCCGGCTCCGTGAAGTAAACGAAGAGCTGGTCCTCATGGAGGGAACAGGAGGATACGAGCGCGCCGCCCACAGGGCGATCTAGGACGCCGGCTTCAAAGTCCACGTCGCCAATCCCCGGCGCGTCCGCGATTCCGCTCGAGCCTCGGGTCGTCTTGCGAAGACCGACAAGATCGACGCCCGTGTGACCGCCCTCTACGGGCTCGCCTTCAACCCGACGGCGACCTACCTGCGTGATGAGGACGAGCGAGAGTTGCAAGGGCTTGTCGTTCGTCGTTCCCAGCTGGTTGCGATGCGCGCAGCGGATAAGGCCCGTCTCAAGCACCCAGCCTGTGTCTGCAAGGCGTCGATCACTCACATGTTCAGGAACTGCGCCGAGGAGATCGCCCTCGTCGAGAACGAGTTCAAGGCTCTCATTGAGACCCGCTCGGCGTGGGTTGCGAAGGCTCGCCGACTCCGTACCATGCCCGGCATTGGCTTCGTCACGGCCATCTTCATCCTCTCCGACCTCCCCGAACTCGGCAGGCTCAATCGGCGCGAGAACGCCAGTCTCGTCGGACTTGCCCCAATCAACCACGACAGCAGCGAGCACAAAGGAAAGCAAAGGAAAGCGAAGAACCGCCCACGGCAGAGCGACCGTCCGCACCGCGCTCTACCTCGCCAGCCTCACCACGGCCCAAGAAAAACGACCATTTGGACCCTTTCGTCTCCGCCTCATCGCCAACGGGAAGCCCAAGATGGTCGCCCGCGTCGCAGCAATGAGAAAGATGATCGTAACCCTCAATGCGATGCTCCGCGACGGAGTCGATTTCACACAATCGGAGGCCCTAGCCGCATGACCTCTGACATGGTTGCTCCTTTCGGCGAGATCGCGGATTCTCCGGATCCCTATCCGAAGTTCGTTCTGTGAACGCCTGAGCATCCGCCCCCCCCCCGCGAGAGTTCGGCGAGTCTCCGCCGAGCCGATGGGATAGATGTTGGAGGCGCACCCCACCGTGCAAACAGTCATCCTCCGCCGATGACGCACCGGGAAGCTCGTGACTAGCCGCGGCTCCGCGGTCAACTCGGCGGGCTCGCGCCCCGACTGGACAGGATTACGGGTATTATGTACGGGTGTATCCGGCTTGGTTTGGCTTTCCCAGCTTGGGTACGGGAGGGGGCGACCCCAGCACCGCGTCGTTCTCACGACGGGTGCTCATTTCCCGGCTCATTTCCCGGCTCATTTTCGGGCCCGATTAGATAGGTACCATCGTGACTGATTCACGCTCGAAGTTCACTGTGAGTGCACACTACGCGCGCTCTGTATTCCTTGCCTCCACGATTTTGGCGCTCGCGGCCTGTGGGGACGACGCTCCTCAAAGCTCCGGGCCGGACGCTGGCTCAGACGTAGGAGACGTAGGGGACGTAGGTACGGACACGTTCGGGCCGGACGCTGGCTCAGACGTAGGAGACGTAGATACGGGCTCGTTCGAGCCCGAGGCGCCGCCGATCACGGTCGCCTCGACCACGGGATGCCGAGTCGAGCTCGATTGTGCCGAGGGGCGCTACTGCTTCCAGGGCGTCTGCGCGTACGAATGCCAAGACGACTCCGTCTGCCCAGGCGACGAAGTCTGCTCGGAGCGTGGTCGCTGCGTGACGACTGCAGGGCAGAAGGATCTGGCTGGTGAGCCTTCGACCGAGTCGGAGAGCCCCGAGATCGAGATCATCCAGGTCGTCGAGTCCTCTCTGACAGTTCCGCTGGTTGCTGGCGGCGGTCCTGCGCCAGACGCCGTGTTCGAGATCGAGCTCAACCAGAGCTTGGGCAGTCAGGACGCAACCTACCGAATTCGGCGAAGCGACACCGAGGAAGGCGCGGACATCGTCCGTCGCATCCCCGGTGGCGACTCCCCCACGGTGCAGATCACGATCCCTGTTGGGGCTGCTGACCCGAACAGCACAGAGGCCCAGCGCGTCGCGCTCGACTTGGTTACCTCATTCGGTACCGTGTCCGTCGCCCTGATCCCTGAACGCCAGCTGGTCGGAATGTACGCAGGAACGGCCTACATGCCTGCGTTGAACGCGCGCCTTCAGATCGAGATGGCGGTGTTGGAAGACGGGGAGGGCGGGTACCTGCTCGCGATGCCGGTTGGCCCCGAGCAGACGTTCGCGCCGCATGAGCAGTTCAACGAGGACACCTGGAGCGTCCGCGCCTTGCGCCCGAGCGGCGACGGCTGGCGGGTGACGTTCGACAACGAGTTTGTCCTGCCGGACGACAGCATCTTCGCACCGGTGATGGAAGCGACGGGCAACGGTCAGATCGGCCGCGCTATCGTCATGGAGTTTGAGTTCGACGACGGTCGTATCGTCGGCGAGATCAGCGACCGCTGGGTTGGCCTTAGCGAGACGTTCAACGCGAGCGGCGCGCCAATCCCGAATGATGCCGTGCTAGAAGGCGTCATCGACCTCGACCGTTCGGCCGAGATTTATGACTACGACGGACCGACGGCTGCTGGTGAGGATGCGCCTGCTAACCCTCGCGACTTGCCCCGTCCGGACCTCTCGATCTGCGCATCGTCCGCGGCCGCTATTACCACCATCTGTGCGGTGGACACCGGAATCTCCGGACTCGCCGACTTCGCTGATGCCACTCCGGCCGACGCCGCAGCCTGCGCTTTGGCCATCGCCGCCGCCGCGCTCAACCCGGTCGACGGTCCGCCGAGCACCGGCGCGCGAATCGCGGCGTTCTTGGGCGGTGAAGGAGACACTGGGGATCAGTCCTTCGAAGACTTCATGGGCGCGTGCGCTCGCGGAGAAGATGGCCTCTGCGAGCCGAGCGATCTGACGCTCTGCGCGCGCCAACTCTCCGCGTCGGTTCTCCGCGACACCGGTGAGGAGCCCGAGCTGCTGGCTCAGCTCGCCTCGGCCTACCACGAGACCACCCGCGAGGCGCTGCTCGGCAAGCAACTCGCCGCCTTCTACAATGACGACGCGACACGCCTGAGCTGGCTGCAGAACGCCGAGCTCCCTCCTGTCGCACAGCTCGCGAACACCGTGGAGAACCTACTCAACGAGTGGCAGGCAGACGTGCTCTCGGTGCACTTTGAGGTCGTCTCCGGCTACCTCGACATGCCGGGCATCTCGGTCTTGGGTTTCTCGCCGGACGATGACGCCGCGACCGCCCTCCGCCGTGATCTGCTCATGGACATCGCGCAGGGCTGGCGGGGAGCGATGGACGCTCTCACCACCGCGACCATTCGCTGGAACGACCTCTTTCAGGACGACGCGACGCGCGAGGATCGGTCGGACTGGGTAACGACTCGAACCCGTGACCTCTACCTGACGGCAGCCGTGCTCAGCCCGATGAACCGCGAGGCGGACGCAGGCTATCTGAACGCCGGGTTTGGCGCCGGGTTCAGCACGCTGGCTCGCGTCGCCCGTCAGCTTGCGCTCCCGTTCAACCAGCTCGTGTACGCCCGCGACGCCGAGGTGGCCGTGGCGACCAGCGTTAACCCGCTGGAAGACAACGATACGCTCCTCTCGGGTCTTGAAGAGGCTGCGAACGAGGCTATCGAAGACGCCGCGACCGCGATCACGGAGGTCCTTGAGGTCGTGCAGGCCGAAGCGCTCAGCGAGACCCAACTCGGCGACCGCATGGACAATGAGATCACTGACCTGCGAAGCGACCTCGTGCTGATGTGTGGCCTGCCATCGGGCTGCAGCGAGAGCGACCTTGAGGACCCGACGTGCGACATCTCAGCGATTGCGGGTGTGTGTGGATTCCAGCGCGCCCTCGGCGACCGAGAGTGTGAGGGCGGCCAGTTGCCGTTCCCGGCACGGTACAACGGAGCCGCAGGCGATACGGCAGAGCCGATCGGGATCTGCCGATTCAGCTCAGAAGACGCGTCTGTCTCCGAAGCCGGTCAGGCACTCATCTCACTTCTCAGCAGTTCAGAAGCACGACGCCAAGCCTTCAACGACGTGCGAGCCGCGGAGTCCCTCCACGAGCTCCGCCTCGCGGAGGGCGACGCCATGGCAAACACAGTCGAAGAGATCGCAGTGAGACGCGAGGAGGTCGCCGCCGCATACGACGAGGCGCTGGTACAGATGGTGGCAAGCTCGGACGCCACGACCCAAGCGATCATCGACAACTACGAGCTCCGCCGCGGGCGCTACGCGACGCAAATCTCTGAAGGTCGAGCCAGCGCAGCACAGTGGGCGAGTTGGCGCGAAAACGGCATCGATGGAGACATGCACCGGGTCCGGTCGATCACCGCGTTCGAGCGATTGGCCGACACCTCGGCCAGTGCACAGGCTTTTGCTTACGACATGAGTCAGGGCATGGCGGATTCGTTCCCCAGCAGTGTGGGTGTGGCGACCGACCCAAGCGGCCCCCTTCGCTTCGCGGTTCTGGCGGCCGGCGCCGGCGCGCAGTTCGGAATGCGCGCCGTCGAACAGGGCCTTCGTGGCGTGGCCGACACGATGGACAATGCGCTGGAAGAGCGCCGAGCTCGCCTCGAGGCCAGAATCACCCAGGACATGGACTTCCACGATCTCGACCCCGTCGAGCTGGAGCGTGACCTCGCAGCACTGGAACGCGACCTGGAGCTGGCCGTCGGAGACACGATCGCGGCCGATTCGGCTCGACTGCTCTCTGAGCAGGCCTCCGCCGAGGCGAGTGTCTACGCACAGTATGAGATGGCGCGCGCTGCGCTCGCTGGACAGCAGATCAAAACGCGCGAGGGATTGGCTGCCATCGCGTCGCTGAACACCGAGGCGATTCGGGCAGAGCTCAACGTCGCCCAGCGCCTCAACGAGTATCTCCTCGTCGTACAGCGCGCGTCGTTGCTTGACGCGAAGTACGACCAGCTGGTCGCTCAGCGCAGCGACATCCTCGCGATCATCGGCTCACCCGCGAGCTTCTTCGGCCGTGCGAACCGGTTGCTCCAAGCAGAGAATCGCCTCGACCGAGCCAAGAGCTCGCTCATGGATTGGCTTGTCGCACTTGAGTACTTCGCGGTTCGTCCGTTCATCAACGAGCGGGTGCAGATCCTACTGGCCCGTAAC
>JBLHWZ010000378.1:0-5061 GCA_047629415.1 Bradymonadia bacterium
GCCGATTTGGTATCAACCCGATCGAACCGGTTGGCGTCAAAGGTTGGGGAAGCGACTCGCATCGCACCCTCGTCTTCGGCGCCCACGGACGCAGCGAGCGTGGCCGCGATCAGTTGGCGGCTTGGCTGGGAGGAGCGAGGGAGCTTACCGTCCAGCGCGCTGAGTTTGATTCAATGCCGGCCCTTACTGTCGAAGACGAGTTTGTCATCGTCTATCATCGGCGCAGGGTTCTCGTCGCTTTTGGGGAACAGAGCCTCGCCGAAGCGCATATCGCTGACGTCCTAGGCGACTCCGAACGCTTCTCTGTCCACGCAGGTCGCCGGAGCGCTACCGACTTCTCCGGTCGGCCTCTTGTCAGCGCCGTCGCACGCCCTGCCGGCTTCGCGGAAACGCCTGCGCAGGTGGTCACATTCAACCGTAGCCCTGCGCACGAGTTTGGCCTCACTGGCCTCGCCCTAGTGGTCAGGCCTGACGGTTTGGCTTTGGAGACCCGGTCCGTAGCGGGCGCCGAGAGCGAAGTGCTGGCGGCATTGCGAGGCGGACTGCGAACAAATCGAGGCCTGAGCTTCGCGCCCGGCCCCGCACGGGTCGCTCTGGGTGGCGCGCTCTCACCCGCCGCGTTCTATGATCTGGCTGAGCAAGCGGCTCAGTTGAGGGTCCTGACTGCGCAGAAATTCGCAACCAATGCGGACGTCTTTGCGACCCTGACAGGAACCTCCGTCGACGATGCGCTAGAGATGCTCACGGGTGAGTTCGGGCTGGTGGTGAGCTCGATGCCTCTCTTTGGAGAGGAACTTGAGGCGGTCGCATTCCTGGGCCTTCGCGACCCGATGGCCGTGATCGCGATGGGTTCCGCTAACAACGATGCCAACGCGGCAGGCGAGCGCCGAGAGATCGGCGGAGTCACGATTTTCTCGACCGGCATCCCGTCTGCACCGGCGGCGTGTGTTCGGGACGGTTTCGCATGGATCGCCACAAGCGAAGAGTTCTTGGCCTCGGTAATCCGGGGAGAGACAGAGAGGATTCGTACTGCGTCTCCCAACGCCTACGAACTTCTCCGAGACGCTTCTGCCGGCTCACTCTTCTTGGACCTCACGAGCGATTCGCCGAACGGTCCGTTGGACTTCCTCCGCCCTGCGCAGAGCCTCGCAGTCGAGACTAGTGTGACGCGTGACACACTGCTGATCACAGCCCTCCTCGCAGGCTCGACAGACGAATGGCGCCAGTTCGCGATCACACAAATGCTCGCGCTGCACGGGATCGAGCGGGTCGCTGAAACATTGCCAATTGGACACGAGACCGGAGCCGCTAGCTCCGATGAAGCCGGATACAATTGACGCTCGGCACTCTGATCCCGGAGACCTCTGGAATGATCCCTTCCCCCCGTTGCTGCGAGGCCGCACATGGCCGTCGCTGAGCTTCAGCCCGGAGCTCGCTTAGGCCCGACGGCCGATGGCGGCCACCGGTACGAAGTCGTCAACACTTTGGGTGCAGGCGGCTTCGGAATTACCTACCTTACCCGCGACGAACGGCTCGACGGAGAGGTCGTCGTCAAAGAACTCGCGTGCCACAACACGTCGTTCCGCGACACGGCCACCGGGCGGGTGCGGCCCATTCACGGGCATCAAGAGACACACAAAAAACTGGTGAAGCGCTTCGTCCGCGAGGCGAAACTGCTCAACAGATTGAGAAGCCCCCATATCGTCCGAGTCACCGACGTATGGGAGGAGCGGGGAAGCGCGTACTACGCGATGGACAAGGTTGATTTCGAGCGTCACCTAGGTGAGGCTCTCGCAGACGGCTTGACCACACGCTCTTGGACAGACGCGAAGGTCCATGCGCTGCAACTTCTGGACGCGCTAGAGGCCGTGCATGACGCCGGACTCGTTCATGGCGATGTGAAGCCGGCGAACGTGCTGGTCGATCGGAGACGCGGGGTCGTTCTGATCGACTTCGGCACGGCCCGCGCCGACGAGGAGTTCGAGGCCACGATCACCTCCACATCATTCACGCGCGGCTACGCGCCGCCGGAACTGATGCACCCTTCGCGGGTTCGCGAAGCGGGTCCGTGGAGCGACATCTACTCCTGGGCGATGGTAGCGTGGGAGCTGGTGATACCCCATCCGAGTGATTCGGGCCGCCCCGTTGACGCGACCGCGAGACAGCACGGGTTTGATCCTTATCTGGACGCGACGGGCCAACTCAGCGCCTCAGGCATGCCAGACACCTGGGCCTCAACACTCGAGGCGTGCATTAACCTTGAGCCCTCGGAGCGCCCGAGGTCCGTTGCTGATGTTCGCGCGATGTTGAATGGGGAACCTGTTCCCCTCTACGCTGCCAAGACTCTGGTGATAGACCAGCCGAATCTCAGGGCGTACGCGCCAGCTACACCCGGTACCGCGGTGGGACCGGCATCGACCTCCACACTACCCGGCGCATCTCAACCGCTAGGGGTGACCGCCGTTCCGCCTCCACCATCTTCGGCATCGACGCCATCGCCACCTGGCTCCGGCAAGTCTATGTGGTTGGTCGCCGCCGCGCTCGCATTCGTTGCCGTCGCCGGCATCGGAATCGCCTCTGCGACCCGTGCAGTCGATGGCTCTGAGACACCCGCGGATGCTGATGATGGCGTGGACGCCGCCGCTGCGGGTGCTAATGATGGCGTGGACGACTCCGCTGTGGTCTCGCTGAGTCAGGAGGAGGACGCCTGCGGCGGTTGCGACGATGGCCTTGTCTGCATCTCGAACGGGTGTCATTACCCCCACGCCGTAGGGGTTCTTGAGCAGTATCGAGAGTTCCTCGGCCATTGGAACGAAGGGAATTCCAAAGGGTTCTTCGCTCAGTATAGCGACCCCCTGGTCTGCTATCACAACCGCGGAAGCTTCGCGTTGGCATCCCTGAGGGTCCTGCGCGGTCAACACTTCGCCACTCCAGACGGATCGCTCTTCGCGGCCGACAATCTCGCAGTGCTCGCATCTGAAGAGGACTCGGTTGTCCTTATGGATACCGGCCGCTTCCTCGCGGGCGATGGCCGTGAGAAGCCGCATGTCCGACTGATTGAATACCGCCGTTTCGAGAACCGAGGCTGGCGCATCACAATCGAGGCCAGCAGGGCTTCACACGGGTGTGCGTCCGACTGGTTCGAGTAGCGCGGCCTCTCTCAGAAGTTCTGGCGCTGGGGGCCGGTTAGGGGAAGACGAGAACGTTGTCTTCCCCGTGCTCCTCGATGAGCGACTCGATATGGTCGACCATCCACTGCCATCGCTCCTCAAAATACTCATAACGATCGTCTTCCTGATCAGCATATTCTGATGGCCGGAAGAGCACCTCACGAAGCGACGCGGGGTCGTTGGAGCGGAGGTTTAGGTAGGTGGACCTCGAGTAAAGCTGGATGGGCTCAAGCTTGCTACGAACCCTTCTCCAATCGTGGTCATCACGAGTCGGGAAACCCGCACCGTTATCGAGCGACAAAATGGCGCCTCCTGCGAGGTGGCAATTCATGCCCAACTGGAGCCCCTCCGGCTGATAGCGGTCGTAGTTGTTGATCAGGACATCGAAGACGTGAAGGTCTGAGAGTTGCGCAGCGAGGTTGAACGTCGTCGCGTGTTCCGCAGCAGCGACCACATCGTCGTAGTGGTCGCGCGGCCTCCCCTGAAGTCCGGCGAATGCGTCAGCGACCGACGTGCTGTCCAGCCAGGCGAGGTCGTGGCTCCCGTCTAGAAGCTGGTGCCAAGCTTCAGTGTATTCGATGGGAAAACGCTCCAAGTTGTGCACCCAAGCTTTCGAAACCCCGCGCAGGAATCGCTCGCCGCCGGCCTCGAGCCAGATCAACTCGCCGTTTGTTTCGTGGAACGAGTCGTCGCCTGGCTCGATCCCGCTCAACTCATGAAACTCGTCCCAGCCAACCTGAACCTCAGCGCTTCGTGGAACGGCCACCCCAAGTTCGAGGACCCGCACAAGGATCTCGGCTGCGACTTCCGAGCGATAGTACTGACGACGAATCGTCTGGCTTGGTTTGAACGACGCCATTCGGTTGGCCCCTTCCCAGAACTCGAAAATGATGCTCGACGAGCCGTGAAAGGGCGTCAACTCACGGTTGTCAGTCACATCCCAGACTTCCACCTCGCGGTTAAATTCCGGGTCGGAAGCCCACAGCGCCGCCATCATCTCGGCCAACCCCTCTTCCTCCGGATTCAGCACCATCGCCGACATCAGCGCTGCTCGAGCGTCGGCGATGCGCCCCATCGCCTGGAGACCTCGGATCTCCATTTGAAGTGTGCCTAGCCGTGACGCATCGCGCGGGAACGACTCCATGATGAGTAAAATACGCGGAGTGTCTGCAGCGACCACCGCCGTGTCGAAGTGCCGTTCGAGAGCTTCAAGATCCGGGATCCCCGCGCCGGCGAGGGCGAGGTCGACAAAGCCTTGGGCCGCTTCCACAGCTGTATCGGTGTCGTCGATACCGGTCAGAGGCCCGTCTTCAGCCTCCGCGGTTGGAGCAGGCTCCGGCGTAGACTCACCGCAGCGACAAGCGGTCGCACCCAAAGACAATGCGATCAAGAGCAAGGGGAAGGCGATTCGAGACATCTGTGGGGGGAGAATGGTGAGGATAGAGACACACTCTACTCAAACATCTCAGAGTCGAAAGACAATCCCGTTCCCAAAAAAACAAAGGGACGCGCGCAGAGCGAACCTGCGCGCGTTCCCGATCGGAGTCGGCCTAGAGGCGGAGACCCATGTACGCTGGCACGGCGTCGGGGTTGGCCGCCCCCTCTTGCAGGTGCCGTCGGTAGCGTCACAATCCAAGAAGACGGCGCGGCAAACCGCAACGCACGTCGGGTCACGCTCGCTTCCGAGGGAGATCGAATGGTCAGCCGCGCACCGCAGGCCTTCTTCGGTGCATCGGTCGCCTACGTGTTGTTTGAGCGCCCCTTCTGGGTGAAGAGTCGGCGGCCTCCATGGCCGCTGGTAGCTCTGACGAGGTACTTGAGCTTCCTTTGCTCCGACACCGGCCGCTCGGAGACCTCAAAGCGGGCTCGAGCTTCCTAGATCCTGACACTC
>JBLHWZ010000379.1:0-5022 GCA_047629415.1 Bradymonadia bacterium
ACGCCCGACTAGAAGCGTCAGACTACCTAAGGTCCGAGCCGAGGAGCCGAAGAGCCGAGGAGTGGGCAAAGCGCACTTCCGGGTAACCCGCGGACTAGAAGCCGAGGTACATCCCGGCGGTGAGGTCGCCCTGCAGGCTGAACTGGCTAAACATCGCCATGAGATGGAGGTCCGCCTGAATGCCGACGGTCTCCGACACCATATAAACCATGCCGAGACCACCACCGACGTGAATCGGGCCTTCGTTGGTGGTGTCGTAGGTGCCGTCCTCGATCTCACGCAAGAGCACGAGGTGGGAAACTTCGCCGTATCCCAAGCTGCCCTGCGCGTAGACGCGGAGAGGAGCCTCGTCCTTAAAGAAGTAGCGGAACTTCACACCAAAGAGTGGCTCTGGCTCGATTCCGGTGTCCAAGAAGACCATCTGCAACCGGAGGAACGGCACGATATGGAACGACCCGCGACCCGGCGCGAAACCAAGCTCAGCCCCAATGTGAAACGGGGTCGGAGCGAGGCCTGGATTGAGTTCGACGTCGTCTGCGTAGACGTTCGGGTCACCGGTCGCGAGACCAATGCCTGTTCCAACCCCGAGGGAGATGTGGAAGATTTCCCCGTCCGCATTGCTGCTGCCACGGTTGTTGTTTCGCGAGCGCGGCTGGCGATTACTACGGTCAGGCCCATCACCGCTTCCGGTGACGAAGATTGAATAGGGCTGTGCTGAGGTCCCAGCGGTGCCCATCGAGTTTCCAGCTCGGTCGAGCGCGACGATAAAGTAGTCGATCGAGATGACTCCGCGGGTGGAATTCGCAGGAATTTCACCCTCGAACGTCACACCGTCCGACGCGGCGCTTAGGTCGAGCGCGAAGAAGTTGGGCTCGCCGAAGGGGCGATAGTTCAACTGTACGCGGGCCACCGGCGCGGTGACTGGAACCTGCGCGCTGACCGGAATCTCACGGTTGGATCGGGCTTCTGTAACACGGCTGTGCATCAGCACCTGGCTGGCATCAGCTTGCGGCGGCGCGTACGCGGGCTGCGGCGGCACGTACGCGGGCTGCGGCGGCACGTACGGGTCGGGCTGCGGCGGGACGTAAGGGTCGGGCTCAGCCGGTGCCGGTGCCGGTGCGCTCAAGCGCGCTTCCTCCAACACTTCCATCAACGAGGGGGTCGCGTAGTAAGGATGAAGTTCGGACCACGGGTCGATCGACAGTCCATCGTAAAATGGGTCGTACGCCTCCCATGGATCTCCGGACCGGGCTGCCCAGACGACACCAAGCATGATGAATGTACCGGCAGCGCCGGGCGTGCGGACATCGTAGGTGTCGATCAGATCGATCGCTTCGAAGAGTTTGTCCTCCGCGGCATCAAGCTGAAGCATGTCGTAGTCCGCATAGGCGTCACCGAGGAGCAGATCGATTCGCTCCTCCACGGTTTGAGCCTGTGCAGAAGGTGCCATGAGCACGACACAGAGTGCGGAGAGTAAGGCGGCAAAGAAGCCGCAGAAATTCGTAGGTCGATTCATCGGAGTTGGCTCGACGACAGAGCTAGGGGTTCGTGATGTGGAACTCCACACGACGATTCACCGCTCGCCCTTCTGGGGTGTCATTGGTTTCTAGTGGCCGTTCTTCACCGACCCCTTCTGCTTCGATACGGCTGGCGCTGATTCCTTGCTGAATCAGATAGAGCCTAACCGAACCCGCCCGTTCCTGACTGAGATTCAGGTTGTACGACGAGGAGCCTTCGGAGTCTGTGTGTCCTTCAACCCTAACCTCGATGTCCGGCCTGTCATAGAGAACAAGCGCAACGTCATCGAGAATTCGGAACGAGAGCACACCGGTGATGGTCGCGGAGTTCGTTTCAAAGTTGATTTGCTCGGTGATGACGATCTGTTGCTCCGTGACGACGACTAGCGAGTCCTCCTCTGGGCAGCCGTCATCGTCGGCGTCTCCATCAAGGTCTTCTGGATCCAGCGGGCATTCGTCTTCTACGTCGAGGATTCCGTCACGGTCGTTGTCGATGTCGGGACACCCGTCGGCGTCTTCGTAGCCGTCCACGTCCTCGGGATCGTTCGGGCAGTCGTCGAACTGGTCGTCCCGCCCATCACGGTCGTTATCGAGCTCTGGACAGCCGTCAGCATCCTCAAAGTCGTCCCGATCTTCCGGGACCTCGGGACAGCGGTCCATCGAGTTGATGATTCCGTCGCCATCTCGGTCTTGGGAGCAGGCGTCACCGATGCCGTCGCCGTCGGAGTCTTGCTGGTCATTGTTCGGTGTCCGAACGCAGTTATCTCCTTCGTTCGGCACGCCGTCGCCGTCGATGTCCTCATCACAGGCATCGCCGATACCGTCAGAGTCGATATCGCTCTGCTCCGGGTTTGGCACGTGCGGACAATTGTCATCCTCGTCCAGGATGCCGTCACCATCGATGTCTGTGACGATTTCGATACCGAAGCATTCGGGCCGGTGGTCGACGATGCGCATCACCTCATCGATGTTAAACTGTGCGATCTCGAAGTGCTCTCGTGCAGGCAAGTAGTTGCCTCGGACCATCTCGTACTGAAGGAACTCCACATGTGCTTCCGCAAGCGCGATTTCCCGCTCGGCGTCACAGCTCATTGCGGCGTCATGAGTTCGCGCGGCGTTCTCTTCGATGTAGTCGGCGCCATCAGCGAGCTGGGAGCCACTGTAGCAACCGACGCCGAGTGCGGCGATCAGCGTGGCGCAGAGAATGCTTCTCATTGAACACCTTCGGGGCTCGCACCAAAGTTGGCTACGCGAAGTGCGCGCTCGTAGGCCATCGTCGCGAATTCCTGAGCCCGCCGCGCGTAGTCGACCGCCTGTTGGAAGTCCGATCGGCCCCACTCTTCGCGGGCCTTGTTCAAGTACTCCTCGGCGCTGACGTATTCATAGACGGCAAGCTGCTCGGCCGAGACCGAGAGCGCCTCATCCATGAGCGTATCTGCCGTGTTGATCTCGGCGGACGAGAGCACAGAACCGCAACCCGCTGAGCTAAGCATCAGCAGGAGCGTAAAGAGGGAGAAGAACGTTTGACGCAGCGTAAGCATAGGTCCTGAGGGCAGCGACGCGCGCATGGTCGCGAAAACACTAGGGGTTTTGCCATATCGCGCGATGGCTCTGCGTATCACTGCACTTTCGGACGGTCAACCGAACGGCGATCGGCGACGCAGATCCTCGCCGCTACAACCTCCAAATATTCGCGCCAAAAATTCGCGGGGGGGAGCGCCACAGCGTATCACCTACATACAACCACCCACCAACCACACAGACCATGCAGACCGTACCTTACGAACGCCGGAAGCTCCGCTCCAACCAAGCGAATCGCGCACTTGGATTTCTCTTCGAGTCTGTGGCGGACACGCACGACGTGACCCACGTCGCGTTGGCGGACAATCGTGGCCTCCTGCTCGTGCATTGGGGAGAGGCCCGCTCATGCGACGTACTCGCAGCGTACGGCCCGCTGCTCTTCAAGACGATCGACCCGATCAGCCGCAGCCACATCCTCGACACTCTGGCGTCGACGATTCAAGGGGCCGACTCCGACCGTATCTCCATTCGCCGATTCAAGGCGCACGGCGAGGAACTCTATCTCTGTGTTCTCGGAGAGCCGGGAGCTGCCAAGGACGTAGCGCTCAATCGCGTCATCGGCGGCGCGCGACGCATCCTCTCCTAGTGTGACTGGCCGCCGTGGCGGCCACCCAGAACGCCAGAGCACCCCGCAGGCCGCCTGCCCTGCGCGGTCAATTCTCTGGGCGTACACTGAAGGCGGGGCTATACTCGTTACTCCCCGCGGTCTGATCTGGCCGCACCCGGAGGCTTGATGATAACCGAGGCACGTTGCGAAAACTGTGGATCGATCTCTAGCGATCCAGAATTCTGCGACGTATGCGGCTCCGACATAGCGGCCCAAGGAAAAGGCAACGAATGGTTGGAGTTGGGAGAGACGATCACCCTTTCGATCACTCGACCTAAGCGCGCTCCCCCAGAACCACCTCGGGGATCCTTCGCCGACACCCTTCCTCCTCCAGGGGTTTGGGCCGGCCAGGCGTCTGACCAATTCTCGCGTCAGAAGACCGGCCAATTGACGCCCCTCGGACTTGGGACGACTGACGCGTTTGAGGACAGCGCATCTGAGCCACCGCAGCGCTCGGTGTCCCAAACTCTGACCGCCTTTGGCACCGCCGAGTTTGAGGCGGCCCTCATCCAGACCGTCGCTCCCCAGCGGGTTACGATCACGCTCGACTCCGTGGTCGCGCAGCTTGGCCACAAGCGAATCTGGCGTGGGAGCGATGGGGACGGACAGCGCTACCGAGTCGAAGAGCGTTCGTCCGCAAGCAAGGAGCGCGTGCCGACGAACATCAGTGGGCTCTCGATGCTCGTCGATATTCCGCTCGGTCAGACCGACCACGGTGCTCACGAGGTCAAGGTATATAGAGAAGTTGCAGGACAACTTCTCCACGAGCGACTCGAAGCCCGCGACTCGCCGTTGACTCCCACCGAGATCGTCGAGTGGATTCGACCCATCATCGCGGCGATGGAGACCATCCATAACGCCGGGTTCTTCTGCCTTCGGTTCTGCCCCTACACGGTAAAGTACGTCGATGACGGCGACGGTGTCTTCCTGCAGGGCGTCGAAGTCCTCTATCCGCGCGATGCGCCTCTAGCCAAGCTGCCAGCGATTGCTGGCTACACGGCTCCTGAAGTCTACGAAGCCTCGGTCGGCGATCCACTGACCGGCGCGGCCGACGTGTATGGGATCGCGATGACCCTCTACTACCTCATCGCGGGCTCTGACCCTCCGGCGTCGCTCTACACCGCCTATACGCCGGCGATCCTCGCGCGCGACTTCAATCCTGACTTTCCGCTCGGGTTCGCTCCCGTCCTCGGCCTGATCGGCGCTCTCGCGGCCGACGAACGCCCGAGCGACGCAGAAACGCTCCTAGAGATCCTCGAGGAAGCGAGAGATCGCTCCGTGCGACAGATTGCCGGAATCGAACGTGTGCGGGTCGGA
>JBLHWZ010000380.1:0-4991 GCA_047629415.1 Bradymonadia bacterium
CCGATCACGCACGGGCGCGTTCGGCCACTTGGTTCCCACCGAGCATCGGACGAACGATGCGTTCGAGCCCACCGCGGCGCGAATTGATGAAGTGGCGGATAGCCTCATCAATCTTGAGCTCGACTTGGATGATGTTGTGTCGAGCGGATACCTGCTCGATCCGGTTGTGTCGCAGCGGATGAAGGACGAGATTGCCGTCGTCGGCGCCAAGGTCATCGAGGCTCGCTATGAGGGCGAAGAGGTCGCAAGCGATGACCTGATGCAGTCGATGCGTGGCATCGTGGAGCGGCTTGAGATCGAGCTCGTTGTCGCACAGGACAAGAATCGCACCGACGAAGCGCACATCGGCTGGTTGCAGGAGCGAGTGCAGGAAGTATCGGCCGATCTTCACGCGTCCCGCGCTGACAGTGTAGTGGTCAAAGAGCACGTGTCGGCGCTCGAGGCCCAGGTGTTCGAGTTGGAGTGCGCGATCGCCAACACCGAACTCGAACTCACTGGCATTCGTCTCGAGGAGGTTCGAGAGTTGCGGGAGCAGGCGCAGGACTTCCAGCTGGGACTGCGTGACCTGCGCTTCCGCATCCTCGCTCAGCACAAGGAAATCGAGGAGCTTCGCGTCGACAACGATCTTGTCCGCGCACAACTCTCAGATACGGAAGCGCTCCTTCGCGCCACCCATCGCGAGCTCGTCCGGACGCGCGGTGAACTCAACTCCTCCAGCGACAAGGTCGTAGAACTCGCTGAGGAGCTTCAGGAGGCCACGGCGGAGAACGCGGTGATGGAGAACTGGATGAACAACGCTCTGTCTCGCTACGCGAGCCTACAGCAGCAGATCGTGGCCACAATCACACCGATGCACCACTAGAACTCCGCCCGATTGATGCGAGGTCGCCTACCGGCGGCCTTTCGTCGTTTTGAGGAGGGAGCTCGCCGCGGGCGCTGATGTTGGTGTGGGATCGCTCCTTTGGCTAGCGCAGGGGAACGCGGGTCTCACCCCACGTATCGGGTCCGTGCGCTCGAAATCGCAGTGACCCCCGTTGGACTCAAATCTCTCTGAAGTCCGCTGTTTATCTGGGAGTTCCGACGCGGAGACGGCGCCCGAGAGTTGCCCTGGTTTGGGCACTGGGGTACGCTATGTGGGCTAAGCCGACCGGAGCACGTGTGGAGAGACGAACCAAACTCTTCGTTCTGTCGTTTGCCTTTTTGGTCTGGTCGGGAGGCTGTCTCTCGGACGAGACACTAGGTTTACAGTGCGAGAACGATGCAGATTGTCCCGATGGGTACTGCACGTACGCTGTCTGCGTGACGACGATAGAGGTGGACGCTAGCCCGGACATCGAGATGGATGTTCTTGTCGCGCTCGATTGCGATCCGGGCCTTACGCAGTGTGGCGGCACGTGTGTCGATCTTCGACGTTCGGCGGGCCACTGTGGGGTCTGCGACGTTGCATGCGTGGCCGGTTCACATGAGGAGGCGGTCTGCCTGGGTGGTGAATGTGTTCGCGAATGCGTGTTGGGTTGGGTGGACCTCGACGGGGTGGATTTGCCCGGCTGCGACTATGAATGCACGTCCACGGAAGGCGGTCGCGACGACATATGCGACGGAGTCGATAACGACTGTGACGGGCTAACCGACGACGAGGACCCGGACGCGGCGTCCCCCGCTTGTTCGGAACAGGCGGGGGTGTGCCAGGGGACTCGCCAGCTGTGCGTGACGGGTCGACCGCGGGCATGCACCGATCAGGACTACGCAGCCCAAGCGTCGGCCTTGTATCAGATAGGAGATGAGCTTGAGTGTGATGGGGCCGACAACAACTGTGACGGACGAGTCGACGAGCACTGCTGCGGAGGGACTGACGATCGTTTCGAGGTCTTTGGAGCAGGCGCGAGCTGGGTCGCCGCTGGGTTCCAGTGGCGTGGAGCGGAGCTGGAGTTAGTGGCGTATGATGGTTCGGAACTCACCACGATCTCCGTCGGGCAGTTCGACGGACTGGAAAGAGAGTCCGGGTGGGACATCGCAGATTGCGCATACGATGAGTTTTACGTTCCGAGCGAGTTCTCAGCCGTCTACGGCACGTGCGGCCCCGCTGGTGGTGGGGTGACGGACGAGTTCGGTCGAGGCGAGGCTTTTGCTGGCCCCGCGGATTTTCCGGCGGGTGTTCGGGTCCGAGGTGGCGGGCGGGAGGGCGTCGAGCTTGTCTCGATCTCTTTTGACGAGGCGTCCGGTACGCGGACCATTCTCGCGCGGGACGACGGAACGACGCTCATCAGCGCCGAGTTTGACCCCCCGACTCCTTACGCAGGGGCGGCGGTTGTGAGGACGGGGACTGGCGGTGTGGTCAGCTTCGCTGTGCCCTCCGGCGAGGTGCGGCTTCAAGAGGTTGGGGAAGACCTCAACTCTGTTGGCTTCGGAGTTTCGGTCGCAACACCGGATTGGCGAGACGAGTCGGTCCTTGAGACCGCGCTTGTCGCTGGCTCCAACGACACCGTGATCGTGCTCTACGCTCGCCCCGATGGCGGAGTCGCTACGGCCACTTGGACAATCGGGGGCGAGGAGGTGGAACCCGGGGCAGTCCTGGGCTCGTCCCTAGTGGCGCGACTTGACGCCACGCTGACTCCCGCCGGAGTTCTTGTGACAGCGGTGACTCCAACCGGACTTGAGGCATGGCTGCTGTCCTCGGCTGGCGAGCTCTTACGAGAGTGGTCGCAGCCGTTGGAAGTGGTCACGCGAGAGACGGTGCTCGGCACAATTCCTGTGCGGTTCGTGGCCGCTACCGATGGGGAAGAACTCTGGCTTGGTTACGGCGCTCCAAACGACGGGCCGGGCCCGACAGATGGACTCGTCGTGATTCGCCTTGGGACCAACAGCGAAGCGCTCTGTGAGTAGAACTATGAAAATTACAGCTCTCGCGCTCAGTGCAGCCGTGTTCCTCCTGGCCTGTGAAAACCACGAGCCGATCGTCCCTCAATCCGACGTCGACGGCGGCACGGTCATTGTGGAAGATTCGCTGAGCGACACTGCGGACCCCGATACGCCACTCGGGTGTGTCCCGGGGCTGGCGAATTGCGACAACGTCTGTTTCGACCTGCAGTCAGACCCCGCGCATTGCGGCACTTGCGATGGAGTCTGCCACGAAGATGAGCTCTGTGCTGAGGGGGTGTGTCAGTGCGATCCTGCTCAGACGCGCTGCGGTCTGAGTTGCGTAGACATCGCAGCGGACGCCCAGAACTGCGGTAGCTGCGGCACCATCTGCGGCGCGATCGAACTGTGTCAGGCGGGCGAGTGCGTCGTGCAGTGTGATGAGGGCCTGACTGGCTGCGGTGGCGCCTGCATCGATACAACCACGGATCAGAACAACTGCGGTGGTTGCGGAATCCTATGCTTGGCAGGCGACAATGAGGCTGCGGAGTGCATGGCCGGAGGCTGTGAGGTGGAATGTGACCGTGATTGGTACGACCTCGATGGCGCCGATGGGTGTGAGTACTTCTGTGGCTCTGCCGCGCCGGGGACCGAGGTCTGCGATGGAGAGGACAACGACTGTGATGGTGCGATCGATGCGGACGACAGTGACTACGAAGTTGTCCTCTGCCCGTTGCAATTCGGCGTCTGTGCCGGCTCTCTCAGCGCCTGCGGCGGTGGTGCGCTCGTAGAGTGTGATGACTTGCTCTACGCCGAGACCGCGGCCGAGCGCCCCTACGATCTGGACTTTGAGACTTGGTGCGATGGATTGGACAACAACTGTTCCGGGCTTGCTGACGAGTCATGCTGCGGACTGGCAGACCTTCCAGTGCGGGTACCAGAAGCGGTGCTACCGATTGAGTGGGACGATTTTGCGGACTTTGAGGTCATGCCGTTCCTCGACGCTCCGATTCCGATCGCAGTCGTGGCATCTGTCGGTCGGCTTGGAGACTCCACGCGCAGTATTCTCAGCCTCGCCTTCTTCGATGGAGCGGGGGGACACGGCCGCCTGGTTCAGGTCGCGAACTCTGATCTGGGCTCATCGGAGCCCGTCCGGGTCCTCGAGGCTCTATGGAACACGAGAGCCGTGCTTTACACCCGAACTGGTGACGATGGCCCGCTCGTTCGCCGTGAGTACAACGAGGACGGAACTGAGATTGCCGCGGTCGAGCTCGCGGGACTCGAAGAGTTAGGGACCATCGTTCACTCAATTCGCGGTCGCGTTTTGGACGATGGAACCGAGCTCCTCTTGGTTCGCATCAGCGGGACGGGTACTCGTGCGTATGCCGTCGAGGTCCAAGGAGGGCTCGTTACGCGAGACGTCCAATTGACTCTGCCCGACGCCGGGATGCGGCTCGTTGATATAGTGAGAACGGGCTCCGAGTCGGTGGCCTGAGTGGAACGGCCAGCACTGGCTCCAGACCCATTGCGGTGCTTTTCGATTGATGCGGACTTTGTTGTGGGCAGTGACCGTGGATTCCCTGCCTTCCGTCCATCGAACGGCCGCGCTCGCTTCGCGCGATTTGGCTCAGGTTGGGTGATCTACCTCACCGACTCGTCCAGGGCAGCGGCTGTTCGAGTCGAGGTCGACGAGAGCGCGACCATCACCGCTACGGCGACGGCGATCCGCGTCGTCGAGGGGAATATCCTCACCGGTAGTCTGCCGACTGGGGAACCGGCAGCTCTCATCGCCGAGGAACACTTCGACGTAGACCCTCCGGTCTATGAAACGACTCTCATCAAGCCTGAGTCTGGCGGAGCGGTCGTGGCCAGCTACGCGGCGCCTGGTGCAGTTCCACATGGGTTCATCTACGGAGACGAAGCGACTTTTGTGACCGTCATGTCCTTGGGAGAGGTGGACGGCGAGACGTTCGGTAGAGCATACGCATTTCGACTCTCACAAGATGGCGCGGCACTTTGCCTCGACGCAGAATGACAGAGCTCATCTCGGTCTCAGACAACATTGAGACCGACGTTCCGGGATCGGGCCTTCGGGCCCACTGGCACCGGCCCTGCTGCGAGAACGATCGGAATCG
>JBLHWZ010000381.1:0-4948 GCA_047629415.1 Bradymonadia bacterium
CCGCGACCCAGATGCTGGAAGACCTGCTCAGGCGATTTGACCCCAGCGTAAAGGCACGCTTCTCCGCCCAAACCGACGACTACGGTTCGATTCGCGAACCAACCGCGGACGGGCCAAGCATCATTCCCCTCGCCACACAAATGGGTCAGGGCTCGGGCGCCCCGCCGGCCCCCGTACCGAGCACTCCGCCACGCGGGTTCGAAACCTCCTCTTACGTACCCGACTCCGAACAACGGGAGCGAGAGAAATCTCACATCACGACGCTAATGCCCCGGTTCGACGAACGTGCCGCGCCTGCTCCTCGGCGGGCACTGGCTTTGGTTGGCGTCGCTTTGCTTCTCACCGCCGTCGCGGTCGCCCTGCTGCTTAGTCGTCGCGCGGACCCGACCGAGCCAACGGCCGTCTCCCCCCCATCCGCAGAGTTCGTGTCGCCTGACGCGACGACCATCGAAACCGATCGCGACGAGCACGCCGCCGCCGTACCCGATCCGCCAGCAGCAGAGGAGATCGGGCGCGCAGGTTCTCAAGCGGCTGAGACCATCGGCGAGGCAGTCGTCGCCGCGGAGCGGGCGCGCGACGCGGAGCTCGCGGCGGTCGAAGCAGCGGCGCAAGACGAGCTCGAGGCTCGAGCAGAAGATGCGCGCCCGCGGCGTGACGGACGAAGCCGCGACAGGGCTGAAGTAGAGCGCAATGACGAACGCTCCGACGATCGGGACCGTGAGCCCACAGAGCCTCGCTCACAGGAGGCGACGCCTGAGCCCGAACCGCGGCTGCCCGTGCCCGCTGCGTTGCCGGCAGAGCCTCAGCAGGCGGAACCCGAGCCGCAGCCTGAAGACGAGAACCCGTTCGGGGGCCTGAACACGATTGGTCGATGATGCGTTTGATACGTTTCTTATTGATGACAATTGTCCTCGGCTGGTCCGCGTTAGTCTCCGCTCAGGAGTTGACGATGGAGCGCTATCAAGCGCTTGAAGAGGCGATGGACGAGGCTGACGTTCTTCGAGTTGCAACCTCGCCAGACACTCCTGAACGAGAGGAGGCGACTCAGGGGGCGATCGGTTCGAGGCGCGAGTTGATCCAGTTCCTTACTGACTGGATCGCATCGGACCAGCTCACCGAACAGTGGGCCGACTACGCTCGCGACGGGCGCTCCGTGCTCATCGAAAACCTGATCCAAATCTACTCAGAGGTAGGGGACTGCGACGAAGGCAGCCGAATGCTGGTTGCAATCGTGCACTGGAGAGACTCCGACGATAGCGATCGCCGATCCGCTTATCAGGCAGCCGAGCGCTCGATCGACGAGTGTGAGGCAGCTTCCGTTTCGGCAGAGCGAGAGCTCGCTGCCCGCGGCGGCAAAGGAGCGGGAATCGCGATGATCTCGATCGGAGCGGCGCTAGTCGCTGGGGGCGCGACATGGAACTTTGCCCTCCTCGACGACCGTCGCGAGATTGAGCAGCTCCGAGATACCTGCACCGAGGTGGGTTCCGAGTGTGATGAACGAGGACAAGAGCTCGCTGAGAACCTCTCTGGGGGGCGTCGGGCCGCCATCGGGGCGATGGTCGCGGGCGGTCTCATCACCGCTGCCCTTGGCATGCGGCAGCTCGTTCGGAGCGACGACCTCGTGCCCCTCAACATAGGAATCTCACGCGACGGCGCCACGGCCACGGTGAACGTCCAATGGTAGCTCGCCTCCTGATTTTCGCGTTCGTCTTCGGCGGTTGCGTCATCTTCGAGTCCCAACCCTGGGAACTGGGTTCGACCGCGACCTCGAACGAACTCTCGCCGGACTACGGAACCACGCAGCGCCCAACCGCTGAAGATCCGTGTCGCGCAGCCTCGAGACGGTCATGCAGCGATGACAGCTCGGTCCGTCTCTCTTGTGAGAACGGATACCCAGAGATTGAGGTCTGCCCCAACGGATGTGTGAACGGGCAGTGCCGCCAGGCCTGCCGAGCGGCCGGCGATCTAGAGTGCGACGAAATCCGACTGAGTGCAGGCATCTGCCCCGAAGAAAATGGCAATCTCACCACAATCGCCCCCTGCACCGACGGAGAACAAACCTGCGCTCTCGGAGCCTGCCGACCGCTGAACGAGACGTGCGACTCCAGCGCGCCATTCGCCTGCGGAACAGATGGAAACTCGCTGCGAATCTGCGACCCGTTGGGAGGAGCCATTGAGGTCACCGTCCGCTGCGGCGGCGAAGACCCGTGTCGCGAGTTCTATCAAGATTGGGATGGCGACGACGCAGGCAGTGAGCTGGTCGTCTCCTGCGGGCCCCCCGCAGGACTCGCAGAGGACTTCGCCCTGGTCGATGAAGGCGGCGACTGTGATGAGCTGGTGGCGAACATTGGTCCGAACGCTCCAGAGATACCTGGGGACGAGATCGACCAGAACTGTGACGGCCAGGAAGAGTGTTTTCAGGACACCGACGGCGATGGAGAGCGCTGGGAGTTGGAGACCACAATCACCTCAGACGATACGACGTGTTCGGGCGCTGGCCTTGCGACCGCCGACCTGCCCGCGACAGACTGTGACGACAGGGACGCCACGATTGGCCGGTCAATTCCGGAGATTCCCGCCGACGGCATCGACCAAAACTGTGACGGCCGCGAGGATTGTTTCATCGATGCCGATGGAGACGGAATATCTGGTGGAGAGCCTGCGACCTCACCTGAAGCGTTCTGCGACCCAGAGGAAGGCTTCACGGGTCGGCCCGAGGTTGAAGACTGCGACGACGGCAACGCGGACCGATTCCCGAACGCGGTCGAGATCGCCGGCGATGGGGTCGACCAGGACTGTGACGAATCCGAACTCTGCCTCCTGGACTTGGATTCCGACGGAGTTCCGGGCGGCTGGAGTCAGGTCGAGAGCGATGATGTGACCTGCGCGGACGTCGACGGGATCTTCACATCGGGAGACTGGGACTGCGATGAAAGTGGTCCCGGTACCGAGTGCATCGATGGCGATGACTGGGTGCTCATACCCGCGATTCCAACTCGCCTCGGCTCGCCCGACGGAGAGCGCCTCAGAGTCGCTGCAAGCGAGCCGCTTCGCGATGTCTCCTTCAGCCAGCCATTCGTGCTGTCTAAGACTGAAGTCACCCAGAGACAGTGGTTTGAGGTCTTCGGGAACAACCCTTCCGAGAACTTCGCATGCAACGATTGCCCGGTCGAGCGCGTGAGTTGGTACGACGCACTCGCCTATGCCAATGCTCTCTCAGAGGCAGCCGGACACGAGGTTTGTTACACGTTAGACTGCGTCGGCGATCCTGGTGACGGGATGGTCTGTTCCGGAGTCACGTTCTCAGCGCGCTGCGCAGGGTTCAGACTCCCAACAGCCGCTGAATGGGAGCATTCGGCCCGCGCTGGCACGCTGAGTCCCAACTACGGCGGGGTGGTCGAGGAGACTCCCGGCAGCAACACTGCCGGCCCCCAACTCGAGGCGATCGCCGTTTTCGGCGGGACGACGCAGCCCGTCGGTTCGTTGGCGGAGAACCCCTGGGGACTCGTGGACATGATTGGAAACGTCGCCGAGTGGACCCTGGACGCAGTGCCGGAGGAAGCCGCATCGCCCCCGCAGGGTGGCGTCGATCCACTGGAGACGGAAGGCGCAAATCGCGCTGTCCGCGGCGGAGGCGTTGGAGGTTTCCTCACGCACTACCGCTCGGCGTCGCAGACCTTCCGCGCACCGTCGAGCGAGGTTCGCGACGTCGGGTTCCGTATCGCTCGTACCCTCTTCGCGCCCGCCGAGTAGTTCGCCCGCTGCGCCGGGTGTCAGGCGGTCGCGAGGGCTCGGCGTCTGCGAAGCGCAAGCAACGCCAAGAGTGCGAGCGACCAGGTCGCATCGCCCTCTGAGGAGCTGCATCCGCAGCCATCATCCGCAGCCACGTCGTCCGTGGGGTCGAGTGGGTCGGTGCCCCGCCGAACTTCCACGCCATCGGGAACGCCTCCGAAGTCGCTGTCTCCCTCGGCTGGGTCCGTCTCTCCCTGATCGATGAACCCGTCCAAGTTCAGGTCCTCGCCTCCGACGCACACGGGCTCAACATCGGTTGAGCCATCGCAGAGTCCGTCTTCGTCGCTGTCTCCATTGAGGGGATCGAGCGCGGGGAGCCGCAAGACCTCGGTTCCGTCGTCGATGCCGTCGCCGTCAGAGTCGCGGTTCCTCGGATCAGTTCCGATAGTCTGTTCGAAGGTGTCCGGTAGACGATCGCCGTCGCAATCTCGGCGAGAGAGGCAACCCTCGAGCCGGTCATCACTTCCATTCCTGGGGTCGGTCTCATCCCCTCCGATCGCGCCGTCACGGTCGATGTCTTCAAGTCCATCGATGATGCCGCCGCCGTCCGTGTCGGGGTTCAGCGGATCGGTGTGCGTCTGAGGATCACTATCCGCGACGAAGCGGGCAGGGTCCGTATCTGCATGAGGCCTCCGAGCACCCGCCTCGGTACCGTCGAGCAAAAGGTCGCCGTCGGTGTCCCGATTGAGCGGGTCTGTCTCGAACGCGACCTCCTCGCCATCGAGGAGTCCGTCATCGTCAGTGTCTGCATCTCGCGGGTCGGTTGCGGCGAGGCGTTCCTCGAGATTCGTCAGGCGATCGCGATCCGGATCGTCGTCGTCCGGGTTCCGGAAATCACTACCGTCAGCCAAATGCTCGGTACCATCATCAACGCCGCCTCCGTCTGTATCTGGCAGTCTTGGGTCGCTCTCTCCTGCGTCGACGATGCCGTCTGTATCTAGGTCCTCGCCAAAAGCGCACGCCCCCGAATCCAAACCTACGTTTCCGTCGCAAAGTCCGTCGAAGTCCGTGTCCGGGTTTGCAGGATCGAGCCCCATATTGGGCTCACGATCATTCTCAAGCCCGTCCGAGTCGAAATCGAATCCCACGTCATCAACGGGATTGAGGGGATCCGTCTCGTCGATATTCACCTCGGTTCCATCGTCAGCGCCACCGC
>JBLHWZ010000382.1:0-4887 GCA_047629415.1 Bradymonadia bacterium
TTCCGTCACCACAGGCGGGCTCCAACTCACAGGAGTCGTTACATCCGTCGTCGTTGTCGGTGTTGCCGTCGTCGCACTCTTCGCCCGCGAGGTCATCGAGGACTCCATCGCCACAGACTACAGGGGTGCAGTCGGCGCGACAGGTATCGCTGGCTCCAGCGGTGTCACAAAGCTCACCGGCGGACAGGTTGAGCAGTCCGTCGCCACACTCCGGCAGTGTGCAATCCGAGTCGCATACGTCCGTCTCGGCACCTTGCAGATCACACTCCTCATCGCCGCTGACGATGCCATCGCCGCAGAATTCGAGGAAGCAGAATTCGTTGCAGCCGTCGTCGTTGTCGGTGTTGCTGTCGTCACACTCTTCTGGAGCTTCCACTTCACCGTCGCCACAGACGGGCTCCAACTGGCAGAGTTCATCGCACCCGTCGCCGTTCGCTGTGCCTCCGTCGTCACACTCTTCGCCAGCCAAGTCCTCGATTGACTCGTTGCCGCAACGCGGCTCGGTGCAATCGGCGTTGCAGGTTCCGGTGACTCCACCTTCGTCGCAATCCTCGCCAGCCGTGGTGTTGAGCACAGCATCGCCACACTCGGGGAACGTGCAGTCGAGGTCGCAGAAGTCGGTTTCGAGGCCACCAGCGTCGCACTCTTCCTCGCCATTGGTCGTCTCGTCGCCGCAGAACTCGATGAAACACCTGGAGTTGCAACCGTCACCGTCGATCACGTTGCCGTCGTCGCACTCCTCGCCACGCGAGTCTGAATCGAGGGTCCCATCGCCGCAGAAGTTCCCATTAATCTCGAGTTCGAAGTCGCCGCACCTACCGCTGAATCCGGCGACGTAGACGATGATCGACTCTCCGGCGGCAAGCGGTACCGCGAGAATCTCCGAGAACACAGATTCCTCAATGCCAACATCGTCGTTGCAGATGATGTCTGCCTCTGCGCCGCACTCCGAACGCAAGTAGAGCACCGTGTCGTAGTCGCGCTCGGAGTCGAATCCATCCTCGCGAACCGTATCGAAGTCGTAGAGGCCATCCCCTGGGGCGACGAACTCGTAAGACATTTCCGGCGTCCCTTCGGTCGCGCCACCACACGGTGACGGGTCACTGTCGCGATCGCACGAGTTTCCAAGCTGGATACCGAGCACCGCGGTCTCGCCTGGGCAGATGTCCAAGAGGCAGCTGACACCGCAGCCGTCATAGGGGTCTGTGTTGCCGTCGTCGCATTCCTCGCCTGCCAACTCGTTCAGCAAGCCGTCTCCGCAGAGAGCGAGGGTGCAATCAGTGTCGCATGTCTCGGTCTCTTCTCCTGCGTCGCAGGCTTCGCCGGCGAGCAAATTGAGGAGTCCGTCGCCGCACTCAGGGAACGTACAGTCGGTATCGCACGACTCCGAAAGCAGGCTGCCCGCGTCGCACTCTTCGTCTCCGTTGGTCGTTTCGTCACCGCAGAACTCAAGCAAGCAGAACTCGCTACAGCCATCGTCATTCGCAACATTTCCGTCGTCGCATAGCTCGTCGAGGTCCTCGTCCACCGTGCTGTCACCACACCATCGCCCACCGATGGTGAGGTCGTATTCGGCGCAGAAGTCCGTTCCTCGGCTAAACTCCGAGACGTAGACGATGATCTCCTGGGCACGGCTCAACTCGATGTCACTGAGAATCGAAAACAAGGTTTCAAACGGCGGTACGGTCACGAACGCGTCGTCATTACAATCGATGAAACTCGCGTCGAAGCAAGTGTCACGCAGGTAGAGAACCGTGTCGAAGAGTTCCTCTCCTCCCTCGACCTCTATTCCAGTGAATGTGCTGAACGAGTAGAGGCCGGTTCCTGGAGCGACGAACGTAAAGCTCTCTTCGTTCGCGTTGGGCCCGTTCTCAAAGCCGCATTCGGGGGCGCCGTCCTCGTCGATGGAGCCGCAGAGCGTGAGCTCCGGCGTAACGCCGACGAACACTTCTTCGTCACCACATGCCTCGATGAGACACGTGGCGCCGCAGCCGTCGTAGGGGTCGATACCGCCGTCGTCGCACTCTTCGCCGTCGACCGTATCGATGATGTCATCGCCGCATTCAGCATGCGCGGTGTCCGACGCCACGACCGCAAGGCCGAGCCCCGAAATGATCAGTATTTTGCTTGCTGTCTTCATTACTTTTCCTCCGCTGCGGGCTCTGCCCGCTCCATGATACGGAACTCAACGCGGCGATTGCGCTGGTGGGCTTGGTCGGTGGTCCCGAGGTCGGCGAGTTCGGTCTCACCGTATCCCCGCGAAGTCAGCCGCGACTCTTCGATTCCACGCGAGACAAGAGCGTCGCGGACCGAGAGCGCCCGGCGCCGAGAAAGACTCAAGTTGTAGTCGTCCAGCGCGCGAGTGTCCGTGTGGCCGGCGACCTCAACTATGGTGATATCCGGAGTCTCCTCGAGGATGCGGGCAACGTCGTCCACGATGGCCATCGACCGTTGCTGAATCACGTTCGAATCCACGTCGAAGTAGATGAAGCCGTTGATCTGAATGTGTGTATCGGTGAGCTCAGCGAGCGCGTCCGGGCAGCCGTCTTCGTCCTCAAACTGGTTCCAGACCTCCTGCACCTCCGCGAGTACGTCGCCGTCGACACCTCGGCAGTCATCGGATTCGTCGGGCACGTTGTCAGCGTCGTTGTCGGGGTCCGGGCAACCGTCGCTATCCACCCAGCCATCGATGTCTTCTGGCTCGAACACACACTCGTCGTCTGCATCCAGGATACCGTCGCCGTCGACATCGTCCTCAGGGCAACCGTCCTCGTCCTCGATCTCATCGAAGTCCTCCGGTTCTTCTGGACAGCCGTCTTCGTCGTCGAAGTAACCATCGCCATCGGTGTCGAGACGAGTCTGGGCGACCTCGACGACGAGAGGGGGCTCCTCTTCTGTCTTCTCACCGGGCGAGTAGCCGACCATACCGAACACCCGGTAGTCCGGCGTGCCCCACCCTTCGTTGAGCCCGATACCGGAACCCACTCCGAGCACCACGTTGTCGAGCCCAACTCGAAGCATACCCATTAGGTCCATCGGCATTTCCTCCGTCGACACACCGCCACTAAGCGGGAGCGCGCCGTCGAATTCGCCAACGATTTCGAACGGTCCATTGCCGATCGGGACGTTCAGGCCCAGCCCCCAATTGAACTCCTCGTTAACGTCGAGGTTCCGCTCAGTCGTGCGCTCGCGCAAGGTGACGCCAGCGTTGACGGCGAATCCGAGTTCGCGAGCATTTCGCCAGTCAAATGCGAGAGTGGGTCTCCCTCGGAAGCCCTCCCCCTGTAGCCGAGTGCCATCGCCCGTTGGTAGCCAAACGGGAACGACAAGAGCAAGCGCGGCTCCACCGCTGCCATCCGCACGCCCGTCGAAGAGTTCGAGCTTGGGCGTGACGCGGATGTCTCCAATGCCGCCGCCGGACAGGTCGCGGCCCAAGAGGTCGTCGCGGTCGGTGGACTGCAGAAGATAGGCGGGAAGGTCGACCCCGAGACGAATCCGGTCCGCTATTTCAAAGGCCGCGACCACGTGTGCCGTCAGCTGACCGGTCACGATCTTCTCAGACGGCTGACCGGTGACTGTCGCCACCAGCGGATCGTCCGCATAGTGAAGCCACAGCCCCAATTCATACCCGCGGGCCAAATCGGCGCGACCGCCCTCGAGGGTGATGTAATCGTAACGAAGCGAGGACGCGGGGCGCCAACGGTTCAACTCGAGTTCCTGAGCGAAGGCCGTTCCGGCAGGCAGCGTCAGGAGAAATGCGATCGCGAGGGCGACCGTACGGGAGTAGTTCAGCATCACGTGGAGTGAAGAAGGTTGTGATTTGATACCAACCACCTACCACGTTGCTCACAGGGCAGTAGGTGTAATCAAGGACACCTCCTTAGCGGTGACGCGCTGGCGAGACCTGACTCCCGCGCTTCGGCCAACCCCAGGACCTATCGGCAGGCCGCCACATGCAACACACCCGTGCCGCCCTCAGTTGGGGCATGGGAGTCCGAGATGAACACGAGGTCGTCAACCAGCGCGACGGAGAGACCGAACGAGGTGGGTTCGCCCTCCTCTACTTGCGAATCAAAGCGCGCAATCTCCGCCCATTGCTCGGTCTCGTCACGCTCGTAGAGAAACACTTGGTCCCCACCACGTGACTCATTCGGAGAGCTCGCGCCGACGACGAGGCGTGTGCCGTCGCCGGCAAGCGCAGCACCGAAGGAAAGGCGCGATACCGACTCGGCCGGCTCGATCAGCCCGTTTTGGTTCCATGTGTTTCCATCGCCTTCGAACACGATGACCTTGCCGAATCCACCATCGCTCAGCCCGCCCGGGGCGCCAACGAAGATCGCGTCAGCGGTCGCCAGCCCTTCGTTGCCGAACCCGACGTGTTCTGGAGGCAACGTCACGGCCGTTACGTCCTCCACGCTCAGATCGTACACCGCAGCGGAGTTATCGCCACCAACGAGGAGTAGGTCCTCCGTCGCGCTAAGTGTGCGACCGACAAACTGCCCTGCGGCAGACGCCACGCCGGTACGTTCGGGGCTTCCCCATTGTGTGCCTTCAGGCTCGATGCGGTACACAGCACCAGCGTTCGTGCCGTTGGTCGAGTCGCGAGCGGCACCGACGTAGATCGCGTCTCCAACGTGTGCGAGTGCACGCCCAAAGTCTACGCCATCCGCCGGTCCTTGAATCCGGTCGACACCCACGAACGCTCCAGAGTTACGCTCATAGATAGAGACCTCCATTGCGACGACCGCGCCGACTACCAAGAGGTCGGGCTCCAGTAGCAATGCCCCGCCCAGGTCTTCGCCGCCATCGAACGGGAGCACGGTCTGAGCGAGCGCCCACTGCCCGTCCGAGCCCAGCTCAAAGAGGTAGACTTCGTCGGGGTCAAGG
>JBLHWZ010000383.1:0-4857 GCA_047629415.1 Bradymonadia bacterium
GTAAACAGCAACCTCAACGTTCACGAACAAGATAGGACCTGATCGAATACCAAGCCCACGCCTTCTCCGAGCAGCTGCCTAAGGGCAGGATATCCGGTATTCTGTCGGTCTCCTCCAACACACTCCAGTTCTGCTACGAGGGCGGCCAGGTGGCATTGCCCACGCACGGCCTCCAACTTGAAATGGGTGGGGCGCGAAACCGCATCGCTTTCTTTTCGCATCACGGGGTCGACGGCTGGCAGATCACCGTCTCCGACCCAGCAATTCTGGACGATCCGCTCTTGGCTCGGCATTCGGAACTTGCAGCTGTCCTGAAGCGCGCCAAGGGCGGCCGAAACCTGGGCCTATTGGCGCTCGTCGCGCTCGCAGCGATGTTCCTAAGCGTGCCACTAGTCATCGTCTCACAGGCCGGCCGCATTACTCGAGGTATTGCGAACTCGGTACCGACGGAGTGGGAGCAGGAACTAGGCGAAACGGCCTTCGAGAGCCTGAACCCGGCGATCATCGACGACGAGGCCTCGCTCGCTGCTCTTGGGGCGCTGGTCGCTCATCTGGAGCTCCCCGAGGGCGTGGAGTGGCAGTTCCATATCGTCGAGGACGCTGAACCCAACGCTTTCGCGCTGCCCGGGGGCATTGTGGCGGTGCACACGGGGTTGTTGGCAGCAGCTGAAACCGGGGACGAAGTAATCGCGGTGCTCTGCCACGAGCTTGCACACGTGAATGAGCAGCACGGGATTCGGCTGATCATGCAGTCCGCCGGCACCTTCGTCCTGCTCTCCGCAGTATTGGGCGACGCTACGGGGGCACTCGGTCTGGCCGCCAGCGCCGCACCGCTGCTACTCACTCCGAGCTTCTCCCGTGACTTCGAGCGAGAAGCGGACGCTGGCGCCCTCCCCTGCATGGACGCCGCCGGTGTTGATCCCGCTGCGATGGCACGAATGTTTGAACACATGGATGCCCATATGGAGCAGGTCCATGCGACGATCTCGGGATCAGGCGAGGAGATCGCCGAAGGGATTTTGGCATGGATCGGCACTCATCCTCAAACGGACGAGCGCATCGAGTTCTTCGAGGCAGCGTCCAGCGGCGGAGCGTACAACGATTATCGCGGCGAGCTTGAGGCTCTGCAATCAGCGCTAGAGATTCCCACACAAGACCAAACAAACCAAGGAGACCAGTGAACGCTGAACTCAAGGGCGGACCCGCGTTCGCCTACCTACACGTGGACCTTCAACCCGGCGAAGAAGTCATCGCCGAGTCGGACGCCATGGCGACGATGGACGCTGACATCGAACTGCGCTCGCAGTTCAATGGCGGGTTTTTCGGGGCGCTGGCCAAACGCTTCTTCGGCGGCGAGTCGTTCTTCATCAACCGCTTTACCAACAAGACCCAAGGCCCTCGCCGAATCACGCTGGTGCAACCGACCCCCGGCGAAGTTCGCGCGCTCGACCTCAACGGTAATGAGTTCTACTTGCAGCCGGGCGCGTTCTTGGCATGCACAAGCGGGATCAAACTCGGCCTCAAGTGGGCAGGCATCGCCTCCTTCATTGCTCGCGAGGGTCTCTTCAAACTCGCGGTCAGCGGAGCTGGCCGAGTTTGGTACGGCGCCTACGGTGCCCTCGTCGAGAAGGAGATCGACGGCGAGTACATCGTCGACACCTCGCACCTCGTTGCGTACTCGCCCGGGATCCAGCTGAAGGTTCAGCTCGCTGGCGGCATCTTCTCAAGCTTCTTTGGTGGCGAGGGTCTCGTGACCCGCGTCGTCGGTAGAGGGAAGATCGTCGTGCAAACTCGTAGCCTCTCGGGACTGACCGGCTGGCTCAATCCACGCTTCTGGTAGGGGGACATCATGCAATTCTCACTTGAACACCGGCCTGGAAACGCCATCGCACGCGTCGCGCTCGAGCCCGGTGAATCTATCACGGCCGAGGGCGGCGCGATGATCGCGATGAGCGGGCACATCGGCGTCACGACCACCACTCACAAGAAGGGCAAAGGAGGGATAGGCGCAGCGCTCAAGCGCGTCTTCGCCAAGGAGTCCTTCTTTCTTAACCACTTCGAGGCCGCTCAGTACCCCGGCGAAGTATTGCTCGGCACGTCGCTCCCGGGCGACATGGACGTGCTGGAACTGAACGGCCCGACGCTCGTGATCGAGGGCGGCGCGTATTGCGCGTCGACTCCCGATGTGGACATAGATGTGGGTTGGCAAGGATTCAAGAACCTGCTCTCAAAAGAGAGCATGTTCTGGATTACGGCGAAGGGCTCCGGCAAGGTCGTCATCGCCTCGTTCGGAGCCATTTACCCGATCGACATCGACGGCGAATACATCGTCGACACGGGACACATCGTCGCGTTCGAAGAGACACTTGATTACAAACTCTCCAAGGCTGGCAGCTCATGGCTGCACTCCATCTTGGGCGGCGAGGGTCTCGTCTGCCGTTTCAAAGGCAAAGGGCGTGTGTGGTGTCAATCACACAACGTGGGCGGCTTCGGCAGCTCGCTCACTCCCAGCCTCAGACCCCGCTAATAGGAGCAACTCATGGCAATGCATCCCACAGATATGCCGCACGGAGCGGCACCTCCCGCGGCGGCTCCCGCAGCACCTACCCAAGGCTTCCCTTTCCGAATCGAGGGGCGACCAGACTTTGGCTACGCCGTGGTCACCATCCCGGCTAACCAAACACTAAAGGTTGAAGCGTCGGCGATGGCGACAATGGACACCCACATCCAGATGAAGACCAAAATGAAGGGGGGACTCGGGCGCTTGCTCACGAAGGAGTCCATCTTCATGAACGAGTTCACAGCAAAGAACGCGCCTGGCGAAATCGGCATCGCTCCGGGACCCCCAGGAGACATCATTCACGAGTATCTCAACGGGAACACGATCTACCTGCAGAACTCAGCGTTCGTCGCCTCGGGCATAAACGTTGAGGTGGAGACGAAGTTCCAGGGCCTCAAGAAGGCGTTCTTCTCGGGTGAGTCGTTCTTCCTGATCAAGTGCTCCGGCCAAGGCGATCTCTGGTTCAACAGCTACGGCGGAATCATCGAGATCGACGTGAAAGACGCCTACGTCGTCGACACCGGACACATTGTCGGGTTCACCGAAGGGCTGGATTACGACATCGACACCGTCGGTGGCATGAAGTCGCTCTTCTTCTCGGGAGAAGGACTCGTTTGCCGTTTCCGTGGCGTAGGCAAGGTCTGGATTCAGACTCGTAGACCAGGCGCGTTCGTGCGCTGGGCCCAGGCCTTCCGCTCGGTTAAGTCCAAGAGCTAACTGGATCTCCAAGGGCCCGCTGGATCCGCGGCATACCCACTTTCCCTTGACAGTCGAAAAACGCGGAACTACTTCGCGCCTCCGCGCCGATGTAGCTCAGTTGGTAGAGCAACGCATTCGTAATGCGTAGGTCAGCGGTTCAACTCCGCTCATCGGCTCTGTGAAGCGTCTTCGTTGAAGACGCTTCACTAGTTTTTGCCCTCCTCCAATCGACACGCTGTGGCCCAGACACGCCGAATCGCACTTCTAGGAACCGATACTGACGTAGGAAAGACCTGGGTCGGGGTGGCCCTTGCCCGCCACCTCGTCGCCAGTGAGCGGACCGTCGCCGCCTACAAGCCGATCGAGTCCGGTACGGACTTGAACGACGGCATCCCGGCGGACGCGACCGCTTACGCAGACGCAACCGGGCAACCGCTTGCGCAGGTCTGTCCTTGGCCTCTGCCGCGACCCGTCGCTCCAGCTGCCGAGATCGAAAGACTCGGGATGAAGGTCACCGCCGCCGATATTGAGGCAAAGGCCCACACTGCGGAGCTTGGCTGCGCGGTGCTCTTGATGGAGTCGGCTGGAGGGGTGCTCTCCCCGTTGACGCCTTCTCTCAACTCGGCCGACCTCGCGGGCATCTTTGACGCCGAGGCAATACTCGTCGCCCGGAGCAGGCTCGGCGTTATGAGCCACGTCGCCACCTGTGTGGAAGCCCTACTCTCCCGAAATCTGCGGGTCGCCGCCATCGTGCTCAACGAACACCCAGACGACACTGAAGTCGACCACGACCTCAACGCAGAATGGCTGGACCGCCTGTGTCCCGGCATCCGAGTCGTCCGCCTACAAGACGACATCACGCCCCTAGCGAAGGCCCTGCGTCTCACCTAGCGCGTTCGACACCCGACCGCGTCCAGACGCCCACCGCGGCGCTCATCGAACGCCGCCGGTTGGCTTAGAGGTCGGCCGAGCCGACTGCTGCGTACGCGTTGTGCGCGTGAATCGACTCCTGGTTCTCCGCCTCAACGTAGAACCAGGTGACACGGTCGTCGTCTCGTAGAGTTACCGCGATATTGCGGACCAGGTCCTCGACGAAAACCGGGTTGTCGTAGGATTGCTCGGTCACGAACTTCTCGTCCGCGCGCTTAAGGAACGGGTAGAGCGGGGCAGACGCGGCGTCTTCCGCGATCTTCACGAGCTCTTCGATCCAAACGAGCTCACGGAAGCGAATGGAGACGCGGGCCTTTGAACGTTGGCAGTGCGCTCCACGGTCGCTGATCGCCTTACTGCAGGGGCAGAGCGTCATGACCGGGACCTCGACTCCAAGCGTGAACTCGGCGTCCTTCTCCTCGGCGTCGCCGACGAACCAGCACGTGACCTCCATCGAGGACTCCACGCGCGACACTGGCGCGGCCTTGCGGATGAAGTACGGGAACTCCACGCGGACATGCGCCCGCTCGGCGTCGAGACGGCTGCGCAGGTCGTCGACCAGGTCAGGCATCGTCTCCAACGACATCTCTCCGCGATGCTTCTCAATCGCGGCGAGGAAGCGCGACATATGCGTGCCCTTGAACTCCTTCGGCAGGTCTACTGTCAGC
>JBLHWZ010000384.1:0-4839 GCA_047629415.1 Bradymonadia bacterium
ACTAATCGCAGGCCAATCGCGGACGGCCGCAGTCGAACTTGGTACGGCCGCAGTCGAACTTGGTACGGCCTCAGTCGAACTTGGTACGGCCGCAGTCGAACTTGGTACGGCCGCTGTCGAACTTGGCACAGGTTATGCGATCTCTTTCAGCATTCCACTCGAACTCGGGTCAACTGGCCCAGATCCACCAGGAGAACCGATATGCCGTATCAGAAATTCGATAGTCTACGATGTTTCAAGAGAGCGTCTGTGCTCGCAGCGACGGGTGTCATCGCGCTCGCAGGGTGTGGCGACGACCCAGCAGCAGAGCCCGGTACCGAAACCTATACGGCTTCACTTTCGGCCTTCTCAAGCTGTGATGCGCTCGACGAGTACATCGTCGACCTCACGACCGATGTCATCGTCGACAACTACGTCTACGGCTACGGCGGCTACGAAGTCGACATGCGCAATGACATGGGGATGGAAGACGGTGCCGCCGAGCCCTCCGCTCCCACGTCAGGTGGAGGCACGGGCGGAGACTCCGGCCCTGGCGAGTTCACCGAAACGAACAACCAAGAGGCCGGTGTCGACGAGCCCGACTTGGTCAAGACCGACGGTGAGACCATGTATGTTGTGAGCGGCGATACGCTTCACATCATTGACTCATTTCCGGTCGAAGAGGCCCACGAACTGAGTACGTTCGCCCTCCCGTCTTACGGCGACCAAATGTTCTTGGCAGGGGATCGAGTCGTCGTCTTCAGCCACATCTACACTGGCCGCGACTCCTCCTACGACGACGAGGAGAGCCGACCTGAGCCGACGCCCGACGTGGAGCCGCCCGAGGAGTCAGGAGAGCCGATTGAGGAGCCAACGCCAGACCCCCTCGACGATGGCACTTGGTTCGGCGGTACGCGCGTCACCGTCATCGACGTCAGTGACCCCTCGGCACCGACGGAGGCAGCGGTCTTCGACATCGAAGGCAATTTCGTGAGCGCGCGAATGGTAGACGGGAAAATCTACCTCGTGTCGAACTCGAGCCTCTTCAACCTCTACGATCCGGCGCTCGAGGAGGCCGCGAGCGAGTTCGTCATCCCGGAGTTGGACTATGACGCGACACCCGCCGAGCGCGAGGCCGCCGCAGCCACGCTCCGTACTCAGGTTCGACCCATTCTCGTGGAGTATGTCGCGGACCGTGGTCGAGACCAGCTCATCCCTGACATCCGAACCACCGACAGCGATCGCGCCAACCTCTTCGACTGTGGCGAGCTGATGGAGCCTGGTGCCCGCGCGGGCATCGGTGTGCTCTCGGTCGTCGCGTTCGACCCCGCTTCCCCGACGCCAGAAGGTGTCGGCCTCCTCGCCGACGGCTGGCAGGTATACGGCTCGCAGGACTCGCTCTACATCGCTCAGGACTCGCGCTGGTGGTACTTCTCCGGCCCTGACACTGCCGAGACGACCAGCCACATTCACAAGTTCGCGCTCAACTCGGGCTCGCCGGTCTATCAGGCGTCTGGAGAGGTCGCCGGCTGGCTGCTCAATCAGTTCTCGATGTCCGAGTTTGACGGCCACCTTCGCGTAGCGACGACGGACGAGAGCGACTTCGGGCGATGGGGCGGCGGCGGCGATATCTCCGTTGGCGACTCAGTCTCGGTCGACGTCGGCGTCTCGGAACCTTCCACGACACCCTCTGTCCCCGACGAAGCACCTGAGCCCGACGATGGCTCCGGCGACGGTGGCTCCGGTGACGGTGGCTCCGGCGACGATGGCTCTGGTGACGGTGGCTCCGACGACGATAGAGACAGCGGCGAGAAGGACCTCCTCGACCTGCGTGAGGATCCAACGGTTCAGGCAAACAACGTGTTCGTTCTCGAGCAGGACGGCAGCGCACTAAGCGTCGTCGGCGGAATCCGCGGCATCGCTCCCACCGAGCAAATCTTCGCGGTGCGGTTCGTCGGAGAGACGGGCTACGTGGTGACGTTCCGACAGACCGACCCGCTCTTCACCATCGACCTCAGCGACCCGACGGCGCCGGTTGTTCGTGGCGAACTGCACATCCCCGGATACAGCGGTTATCTGCACCCGTACGGCGAAGACCGCCTCATCGGAATTGGCCGCGACGGTACCGAGGAGGGCCAGGTGCTCGGCACTCAGATCTCCCTCTTCGACGTGTCAGACCTGGACGCGCCGGCCCGTGTCGCGACCTACACGCTCCCCTACGGTGAAGGTAACTACTCCTGGTCGGAGGCGGAGCACGACCACCACGCGTTTACCTTCTACGAGAGCCACAACCTGCTCGCGATTCCGGTGACGCTCGAAGATTACGGATGGGAAGACGACAGCTACTCGCACTTCTCCGGAATCGTGGTCTTCGAAGTCGAGGGCGACAGCATCTCGGAGTACGGCCGTGTCTCGCACACCTTCATGGCGCACGACAGCTACTGTGGTGACGCCGACGAGACGGATCCAGAGCCGGTCGAGGCCTGTTCGAGCTGGGACTACCCATGGTGGGTCAACATGCGCCGCAGCGTGTTCATTGACGATGCGCTCTTCGCGATCAGCGACATGGGCGTGACCGCGTCGGACCTCTCCGCGCTGGACGAGCCGATGGCTGAGATTCGTTTCTAAGAGAGGACCAAGTCGGGGCCTAGCCGCGATCTGCTCTCAAACGACCATCAAGGGCGCCACATCGCGCCCTTGAGTCGTTTTTGAGGGCCGATTTGGACCCTGGACCAGCACGTTCTCTATAGACCTTCGGTTCGGCGAATGAGCGATTGCCCAGTTATCCGCTTGAGGCGAGCCGCCGGCGCGGCTAACGCGCTCGCATGCCTCTCCGACCCCTAGTGCCGAATCTCACACCTCAGGTCGCTCGTCGGCCCGAAGTGCTCGCCCCTGCCGGTGACCTGACCAGCCTCCGTGCTGGCCTCGCGACTGGTGCAGACGCTGTCTATTTTGGGCTCGACGAAGGGTTCAACGCGCGAGCACGTGCGCAGAATTTCTCGGTCGAATATCTCGAAGAGACCGTGAGCGAGATTCATCGCGCCGGTGCTCGCGCCTATGTGACGCTCAACACCCTGGTGTTTGAGGTGGAACTGGAGGCCCTAGAGTATGTTGTTCGACGCGTCGCTCAGTCAGGCGTGGACGCGATTATCGTGCAAGACCCAGCAGTCTGTCTGATCGCTCAGCGTCTCTGTCCGGAGCTTGAGATTCACGCGAGCACGCAGATGACGATCTCGAGCGCTGAGGGAGCACGCTTTGCGGAGACGCTCGGGGTGACGCGTGTCGTGGTCCCACGCGAGCTGACCGTCACTGAGATCGGAGACTTCGCGGCCAAGACCGACATGGAGCTTGAGGTGTTCATCCACGGGGCACTCTGCGTCTCGTGGAGCGGCCAGTGTTTGAGCAGCGAAGCGTGGGGTGGGCGGTCCGCGAACCGTGGCAAGTGCGCGCAGGCCTGTCGACTTCCGTACGACCTAATCCTCGATGGTGAACACAAGCCGCTCGGCGACGTTCGCTACCTGCTGAGCCCCAAGGATCTCGCGGGAATGCGCGCGATTCCGGCGCTCATGGAGATCGGCGTTCACACGCTCAAAATTGAAGGACGCCTCAAAGGGCCAGCGTATGTCGCCACCGCCGTGACCGGCGTGAAAGGATGGGTGGACGTCATCGAAGAAGGGCGTGCTGACGACAAAGAGGCGCAGGACGAACTTGGTCGCCGCTTGGGCGAGATGATGGTCACGTATTCGCGCGGCTTCGGCGACGGGTTCCTGGCTGGCGCAGATCACCAGACGCTTGTTGAGGGAAGGTTCCCGAAACATCGAGGTGCCTATCTCGGGCGCATCATCGAGATCGTCGGGAACGACGTCTTTGTGCGTGCCGAAGAGCGGCCGATTCCAGAGGCCGAGGGCGAGATCGCTTCTCCGCTCCCTGAGCTTGGCGGTTCAGCAGATGCCGCATCGGGGGCGAAGGTCATCCTTCCGGAGCTCGCCCGCGGCATGGGCATTGGATTTGATACCGGAAACCCGCACAAGAATGAGCCAGGCGGCCCCCTGTACGGGGTCGAGTTGACCGACGCCGGCTGGCGATTCACGTTCGGGCGCCAGGGCCCCAACATGAAGGCCATCCAGGAGGGAGACCGGGTTTGGTTGACGTCGGCACCAGCCGTGTCGCGCGCTGCCGAGAAGCTCGCTGATGGACTCGCACCAGACGGTCGATGGACGCTGAATCTGACTGTCTCCGGCGCGCTCGGCGCACCGCTCGTCGTCACCGCAACCCTCGCGAACGGAAAGGCACACGCGGAAGCTAAGACGGAGAGCCCGCTCGCCGCAGCTAGCGGTGAAGGCATCGACGAGGGACTCATTCGGTCTAAGCTCGCCTCGTTCGGCGGCACCCCCTTTGCGCTGGGACTTCTAGACCGTGATGGCCTCCCGTCAGGACTTCACCTCCCGGTGCGCGAGCTTAAACAAGTGAGGCGAGCGCTTGTCGCAGCGCTCGAACCACAGATCACGCACTCCGGCCGGCTCGTTACCGAAGAAGCCGCGTTGCCCGCCCTCAGAGAGAAGTACGGGCAAGTGGGAGTCCAGGAGTCGAAGACGCTCTTCGTTCCCCTGGTCCGAACGCCGGAACAGCTCGAAGCCGTCATCGACGCAGGTTGCACCGATGTCGAACTGGACTGGATGGAACTCGTCGGACTCGGCCAGGCATTCGACCGAGCGCGCGCCGCAGGCCTGAAGGTCACAGTGGCAACAGTTCGCGTTCAGAAGCCCGGTGAGGAGGGTTTCGACAAACGAATCGCGAAGCTTCAGCCAGACGGCGTGCTGATTCGGCACTGGGGGGCGCTGATGCACTTCCTGGAGCATC
>JBLHWZ010000385.1:0-4799 GCA_047629415.1 Bradymonadia bacterium
TTCGGCGAAAGGGCCGTGTTTAGCGCTGACGAGACGCTCTTCATCGAGAACGACGCGCCCGAAACCCAAGCAAGAGTCGACTACTCATGGCGGTTCGAATGTCTTCACGTGTTTCTCTGGGCACTCGGGTACTCGGAACTCCATGGGCCAGCCGAGGCTGCTGATATTGGAACCGAGGTCTCGCTCGTCCAAGAGGCTGGCACGCTCTTCGGTGAAGGCGCGAACCCTCGAACCTCTGAAGAACTGCTCGCGGAGGCCGACTACTACGAGACGCTCCTGGCCGGCGCCCGCGCGATGCGGTCCACCGGCGGAATCGTCCCCGAGACCATGGACTACAGCGTCGTCTACGAGCGCACGCGCGCGTTTCGATGGTTGGTCCGACTAGCAGAAGACTGGGACGCCATCTCGATGGCCCCGCTGCCGGATCCAGATAGGTACCCGCCCATTTGATCCGAGCACTGCCTCCAGGACTTCCGCACGCGTACGGGTCGCCTACTGGTAGCTGCTCGAGTTAAACCACCACTCCGCGCCGATGCCGAGGTAGTGCTGGACTGACTCCTCGTGGCGAACATCGCCTTCCGGCCACTGATCGCGGGCGCCTTCGTTCAAGAGAGATGCCGAATAAATAAGCCGAATCTGTGGCCGCGCATAAACAGCGCGATCGAGGCTCAGTGTCGGCATCACCGCGATCTTGCTGATCGCCGGCTCAAGGTAGCTGTCCGTTCGGGCGGAGAGTCCCTCGGGGATTCGCCGCTGGTAGGAGTATTCGAACGCTTGGTGAAAGTGGTCGGTCACGAAGATGACAGGGCGGATCGCGATGACTCCCTCCAGGTAGTCGTCTGGATCGTTCGAGCTTCCGTCCGCGTCCTGGAACCACTGCACGTAACCACCCAACGTCGCCCCAAACCACTCGGTCTCGTAGTTCGCAGACACGGCCAGACGAGTCAGACTCGCATCGTTGGCAGAACGCTCCGTGTCCAAGCCCTCCGGCACCGCTAGCTCGCCGTAGGCGGCAAGACCTCGGCTGTGTCGAAAGAAGAGATTGGCGAACGCGTTTTCACCGAAGCCCCATGCGCCGAGCTGCGCACCGAGGGTGTACCCACGGTCTGCCGGCAGCTGGATGAGCACGTCATCTTCGTTCTCGAACTCACCCGCACCAAGGCCTTGGTATTCGGCCCAAAGCACTAGCTTCGCTGAGAACAGATCGGCGATGTCGAGATACCTCTGCTCAAGCCGAAGCGAGCCGAGCGCGCGGACTCGATCCATACGGATCAGCTGTTCGGTCTCAAACGACGGTCCGGCGACCGTCTCCTCTTGATATTGAAACTCGTTCTGCAACTGGTTCACACCACCGTGAACCGCGATCGTCGTCTGTGTTCGAGCGACATCGTAGCGAACGCCTCCGCCCACCGTGTTCAGCTCATCCATCGGCCAGAAGTCGAGCAGGTAGATGTCGTCGCCGCGGTACATCCGGCTGCCGGCCCAAACCGAGAGGCCATCAACCCCGAAATCGCGGGCGTTCACGTAGGCGTTACGGAGCGCGAACGCCCCGCTGAAGTCACCGTCAAAGTGAAAGAGGGCATCGGTCAGCGCCAGAGTCATCACGGTATCCATCGCGATGTCGCCGTCATCGTAGCCGGTAATGAAGTCCAGTTCGATGTAGGGCCCTTCTTCGAGCCTCGGCCCAAAGTTCACGATGTTCAGCTGCTTACCGTTGCCGCCGCGGAGATTGGCCGCACCAACCACCCGTCCATACGACCCAAAGGTGAACGACCAGGGCGAGACGGTTTCAGTCTCGAGCTCGATCGTTTCAGCTTCTAGCTCGGCCGTTTCAGCGGCGGCATAGACGTTCTCGGCTGTCTCCTGGGCATCGACGGAGCTAGCGACCAGCAGAAGCCCGAGGCCGGGTGCTAGTTTCATCTTCATTCCGACGGATCCTGGCAGCAACGGAACCCATAGCTCGCCAGCGGCGGGCCACCGGTGTCTGCCGTAGCCCGGCTGCTGCATCTGAGGTTCAACTGCGGTGACGCAAACGCTCCGCCGCGAACGACGCCGTCACTCGTCCACTCTTCAAGGTTGCCGCTCTGATCGATCGTGCCGTCTACAGAAACGCAGGCATCGAACTGCCCACTGGGCGTGGGGCCGTCGAGAGGAGGAACGTTGGAGCCATTGCAACCGTCGGATGCGTAGGAGTTCCCGTACGGATAGAGCGTGAGAGCAGCCCCCTGGCAGGCGCTCTGCCATTCGAATGCGGAGCAGAGTCGCTTAGAGGCTGAAATACACGCCGCCTGGGCTTCTCCGAATCCAACCGAGTTCCACGGTAACACGCCCACTCGCGAGGCTGCCTGAGTCGAGGTAGCGCCCGGATTCTCAGAGGTCGCGTCGGGGCGTGATGCCTCGTAGATGTCGATGCAGAAAGTGGTCCCGCTTCCTCGGTCGACCAAGGTCATGCCGGGACCACAGGGGCCGTCGCATGCCGGCGGATCGTCGATCGTGCCGTTACAGTCGTTGTCCGTTCCGTCGCAAATCTCGGCTCCGGTCGGTACACATTCGGGCACATCGTCGCCCGAGTCTTCGATGTCGCTGACGTCTGTGTCCGTTTCGGCATCTGATGCGTCGCCCGTCGTGTCGGCGTCGTTTCCACCGTCCTCAGCGATGTCCTGGAGCGTGTCCGGAACCTCTTCCGTCGCGTCGGTATCAGACTCAATGTCTGTCGGATCGATGTCGTCTTCCGCGTCGGTGACTGTGTCCCGGTCAGTGTCGCCCGGCAGGTCTCCATCGATGCACCGAAAGAAAGTCTGATCACAGACCTGGTCGGACGGGCAGTCGTCGGAGCTATCGCAAGGGATGTCCGCGTTGAAGTTGATGTTGCAAGCCGCTGCGCCCGCACACGCGACCATGAGGAGGAGCGCTCTCATTCGACCTCTCCATCGGAAGGAGCTTCGATAATCTCTTGGTTTGCAGAGCCCTCGGCTTCGGCACTATCGTCGGAAGCGACCACCGCGGCCGATGGGGAGTCGCCGTCTTGCGCGGGCTCAGCCTCCTCTACGGGGGCCCACTCGGGGGTCGTCTCGGGAGGAACTTCGTCGGACGAGTTCGAGGCATACGCCAACAAAGCGGCCACGCAGAGCAGCGCCAATCCGGCGATGATCGCCCACACCATTGGACGCGTGCTGGACGGTGAAGCTGACTCGGCGCCCAAGTACTCGCGCTTGAGCGACTCCGGCAGATCATCGATGGCTCCGAGCGGCTGGCTCAGCGCCAAATCTATCGAAGCGGAGAGTTCGCGGTCGGCGACTTGCGGCTGGCGCTCGGGGGCCTCGAGACGAGGAGCCACGACGCCAATCGGGTTCGCAGGCGCGGTCTCCTGCTCAATCTCGGCCGGCGCAACTTTCACGCGCCCCGTGTGATCGAACGGACTATCGAACGAAGACCAGTTTTCTCCCCCAGGGGCCGTGCTTGGCTGCTGGACGAATTCTGAACGCGGCTCCGCTTGGTTCGACTCTTCCTCGTGCGGCGCGGCGGCCGAGTGGGGCTCGAAAGGTGGTTCCGGAGGCGGAGGCCCAGACGAAGGGAACTGCATCGGCGAGTGATCCAGAGACTTGTCGATCGCCTTCAACTTGTCGCCCGAGCCCAACTCGTTCAACTCCGCCCGCACGATCGCGAGCAGGTCCGCGCCGTTGGGCTGGAAAGAGAGAACCTGCAAGAGGTCGGCTTCGATGCCAGGGTTGGGCAGCTCTTCGACGTAGAGATGCAGGAGCCAACCAACGGCCTCACTATCTCTCGGCTCCCTCTTCAGGCCTTGGGCAAGAATGACCGCAGCACGTACCACGTCGCCGCGAGCGTGCATCGACTTGGCACGATCAACAAAGCCCATCTGACTAGTACTGCACGCGAATAGGCGCGCTGGACGCGCGCTCTACCCATGCCTCGACAAGCTCCAGCGGCGGGTTCACACCCGTCAGATGTTCGCTCGCATTGACGACCTCTAACTCAGCCAGCAGCGAAGCGGGACTGCGAGACGCCAAGTCTTCGATATTCTGAACGCCACTCGCGTAGAGGAGGTCAAAAGCGCGCGGTCCAACACCCTCAATTTGTAGCATCTCGCACATTCGCGCGATCTCGTAGAGTTCGTTTGGATCGATGCCTGTCACCGACGCGAAGCTCTCTCGATCTTCGTGGGTATCGACATTGCGCAACACGTCCTCGGTGTCGTTGAGACCGAAGCGAGTAAACTCCGCGAGCGCGAGCGGCGAGAATCGGTCGGCGATGTCGGCGAGGAAGTAATGGGACGCGCTCGCCGGGACGGCGAGGAGCAGACCAATGATGGCTACGAGAGCCGAGCGAAGGAGCTTCTGCATTCTATCTCGAGACGCGGACGTCGGACGGGAAGAAGATGCTGACTCCAGCACCGCCAACCACATGGCTGCGGAATCGGTCATTCACTTCACGTGGCTCACCACGTGGACCACAGCAAATCTCCTGCGCATCGGCGCTGGAGTAAAGGTAGTCTTGGAAGAGCACGTTCACAGCGAATTTGTCACTCACAAAGGTACGGAGTCCGACTCCTATCGCCGGTCCGAATTCGAAACCAGACAAGTCGTCGGAGTCGCTACTGATCAACGCCCCACCAACGCCTGCCGTGAGATAGAAGTCCCAGTGCAAGATGTTGTTGAAGAGGTTCACCTTGCCGTGCAGTGGCACGAAGCTGAGGTGGAAATCCGTCAAGAGAAGCGGCGTCGCGTATTCCAGCGACGGGCGTCGACTCCCCGGAATTTCGACGATTGAATCCTCGTAGT
>JBLHWZ010000386.1:0-4784 GCA_047629415.1 Bradymonadia bacterium
CGCCTTCGCGAGCGCGCCGAACGTGTAGACCACGCCGACCTGGAGCCTCAAAACCCACACCGCCCACCGCGGCACATCGGGCCCTGTCGGAATGACCACCAGCAGAAACGCTAGCAAACTCACGAGATAGTAGTGGTTCAAGTAGTTGGTGACGTCGATGAGCTCGACGTACGTGAACGCGGCAAAGAACACGGCCGCCGCAGCCCGCGATGTCTTAGGAACTGCTACGAGAGCTCCCGCGATCGCCTGCACCACATAGAGTGCGGTCATCCCGTTCGGAGAGAGCACCCTCACCCACTCGAATCCGCGGTAGGGGAAGAAGAACTCTGGCTCTACGAAGAACCGCTCCACCCACCCGTTGGCGAGGAAGCGAATCGCGCTAACCGAGATGATCGCGGCGAACGCGAAGCGAAAGAACGCTAGGCTGGAACCATCAACGCGCTCGCCCAGGTGAGAGCACAGTCGCTTAAACCGGACGTTCAGTCGTTGTCGCCTGCCGCGCGATTCGGCAGGTCGAGGTCGAGCACACTGACAAACTCGGTCTTCAACAGATCGGTGACCATCTTGATCGAGTCATACGCGGCGCTGACGCCGTCATAGTCTCCATCGATCGCCTCCCGCAGTGTGCCGTCGATCGCATCAACAGCTCCCAAAGCGTCGGCGATTGCCGCTCCAAACCGATCGGCGAGATCATCCTGGCCGAAGTGCCGGAGATACGCATCGAACCCGGTGCCTGTAGCCGAGCCGAAGAGCCCCTCAAACGCCACGACGTTTGCCCGAACGTGCTCGATCGATGCCATCGCGAATCTCGACTCGAGGGCGTCAGGACACGTTGAATCAGCGCAGTTGGTCAGCCCGAGCGGCTCGGCCAGTTTCATGTCTTTGACCTCCTTATCGAGGTAGAAGAGCGAGTCTGAGATGGCGTTCACCGCCTCCCGCTGACGCGAGAAGAGTTCGGAGTCAGCCCCCGCTGAGAGCAGTTCACCAGAGAAGATGGACCACTCCGACAAGAGCGTGTCAGCCGCAGACACGAGCAGCACGCTCGCACGTGCCGCATACTCCGCGCGGCGAGCGACGATCTCGTCCTCGCTCAGGGCCGCCCAGTCACCGTCAGCGTTGATGCTGCTGTTGGGCTCGCAGCCGTTCGCCAGCGGATCTGAGGAGAAGAGCAGGTATTCGATCACGTCTAGGCCGCGGACGTTCACAGGCGCATCCACAAAATCGGCGCCGGCATAGCCCTGTGCGACAATCTCCTGGTCAACACGACACGGGTTTACCACGGGCCACGAGTAGATCTCGTCCCTCAAGTCCTGGCCACCTACCGCAGCGCTCATCGCCCCGGCCGGACCAAGTAGCCCCGCCTCGGCGTGCTGCCACGCCGCCGCTGCTGACCGCCAAGCGTCCTGGGCTGCGACAAGCGTCTCGTCGCCACGGGCCGCCTGGAGGTCCTCGGTGGCCTGCCTCAGATCGCCAGCTGCGACCGCAAAGTCCGTATAGATGCTGTCGACCCAAGACACTGTGTGCTCCAAGAGCGCCTGCCGTGCAGCGGCGTCCTGCGGGGAGGCCGTCTCCTCCGGCTCGGTCGCCGTCTCGCCACATCCGAACGTGGCGAGCGCAACGGCCAGGCCGAGTAGGCTACCAGCCTTGGGCATTTTCAGGTGCGAAGTCATAGGCGTCCTCTAGTAGGTTGCGAGCGTCGATTAGGTCGCTGGCGTAATCATCAAGGCCCGCTGCGTCCAGAACCGGCGCATCGCCGACGAGTCCGTGGAACGTCGCGAAGTCAGAATCCGAGAGCGGCGAGCGAGGATTGAACTGGAGCCCAAGTGCGAATCCTTTGAGCTCCGACCAGTGCTTGGCGTGGTCGGCGAAGGCGTAGTCATCGGAGCCAATGGCTTCCATGTCGGCCAACACATCGTTGATATAGTGCACTACGGTCGCGGCGATCGCCGCGTCCCAATTCCCAACTGCCGCGTCCCGGTGGGTCCGAAGCTGGTCCAGTTCGTTCGCCGACAGCTCTCCGCTCGTCGCCTGAATCAGAGCGCGCCCCGCGAGGAAGGCCTCGAAGGCGCCAGCGCTAAAGTCGGTCGCGATGTCTGCTCCTTTGTCCCGTTTTGCTGCGTTGACCGAAGCACCGTACGAGTACTCGGAGCCGAGGTCGATCAAACCGTCCTGGTCGCTATCGTCAGCGGCAGAGTCCGCAATCGACACGTCGCTTCGGTCGCCGTAGGCGACTGCGGCACCAAAGTAGCCGAAGCCTTCGTCCCAGGCATGTGCGAGATCCGTGTACGGGGATTCTCCATCCCATTCGTTGCTCGCCAAGAGACCTTTTCCTTCCACATCGTCGTCGAGGTAGTCGTCCGTACCCTGAGAGAACGTGACGGCCATCAGCAGGAACTTCTGGATGAGCTGTTTGAGGTCCAAACCGGACTCGGTCAGATAGACTGGGAGCTGGGTGCCGTCCGGTCCGGTGCGCACGATGCCGTTGACTCGGCCAAGCGCGTTGGCCTCGACTGTCTCAAAGAACGCGATGACCAAACCCTCCGGTGACGTCAATGAGCCGCCGTGCGCGACGATTTCGGCGTCTGACCAGCCGGTGAACTCCGAACTCCAGACAGCGTGATCGGTTGCGCTGTCGTTGCCCGCCAGCTTCCCCGCGATGTCCTTGCCCGACGAAACGTCATCGAAGGTCGCTTGTGTGGTCTCGAGGTCAAGCGAGAAGCTCTCAAGTGATTCACCCCCGTTCGAGTCTGAATCAAAGCGGAAGTAGAAGTCGAGCGCGGCCACTACCTGCCCTTCGTCGGTCGGCGAGAACGCGGCCGAGTCGAGCTCTTGCGTGAGGCCGCCGACGTAAGCACTCAGCTCGTTGATCAGGATGTGGCGGAGGACTTGGCCGGACTTCGAAACACCGGACGCCGAGGCGTCACTGAGGCTTGCGAAGTCATAGGTGCTCGGCACTTCGACCGTGGGCGTTTCTTCCCCGGGCGTTTCTTCCCCGGGCGTTTCTTCCCCGGGCACGACGTCCGAGGGCGTGCCGTCCGTGGGGGTGGTGTCAGTAGATTCTTCGCTGCACGCGGTGATTACGAGCAGCGAGGAGAGCGCGAGGAGTTTCTTGTTCATGGAGTCGATTGCAGGGGGGACTAGCGATTAGTGGGGACCTCTTAGTGCCCGCTCTTAGAACCCGCAATGAAAATGAAAACGGTTTTCATTTTCATTTCGCAATTCGACACCAACATGCCTCTCACTCAGTGTTGAGCTACATTCCCGATGGCTAGAAATCGTAGCCAACTCCACCGGTCAATTGAAAAGGGCGGACGGGACGCGCGCCAAACGGGCGGCGGGAAGCCACCGACGTTGCGCCAGCGACGTTCTCGACCCGCAGAGAGACCTCAAGGGTTCGCCAAGGCGTGTAGGCGGCGAAGAGATCGACCAGAACCTGCCGGTCTGTCGTCAACCCCTCCCCGATCGTGCCCGCTTGCTCGGACGACTCACCCACTAGGGTAGTCGCGACCGATCCACGCCAGTTCGTTCCGGAGAGGCCGAGCTCGATTCGCCCCTGATGCCGCGGCAGGTAGGGAAGTTCGTCGCCGAACTCCACATCTCCGAGCTGCGGGTCATCCGACTCGAATGCTGTTTGGAAGCTCGACTTCGTGAATGTGTAAGTAGCCGAAAGAGGCAGCTCCCAGCCGTTTGGCAGCCAGAACGAGTGGCGACCGACCATCTCGAGCCCGAAGACGTTGACCTCACCAGCGTTAAACTGGCGACCTACCTCGGTGTCAGCACACCCTGTCGAGAACGAACACTCGCTCGTCATGTTTGAGAAGTCGTTGAAGAATCCCACGACCTCCGCGTGGCTGTCCTCATCTACGCGTCCGTACCGAGCCCCTGCCTCGTACGCGATGCTGTACTCCGGCTTTACGTCGTCCGGCTGACCGGGTGCGACCGAGCTGAAGCCACGATGAACTCCCGCAAGCACGCCCCAGCTAGGGGAGAGCTGAGCGTGAATCCCCAAGCCTGGCAGAACCGCGATATTAGACGCCTCCAGCCTCTCTCCACTCACTCGCTCTTCGAATGTGGTGCTCACGTACTCGAACCGCGCGCCCGGATTGATCGTTAGGCGATCCCAGTTCAGGGCGTACGAAGCATGCACGGCCACCGCGAACGCCTCGCCCCGGTTGTCTGCAGTCTGGACCTCTGGAGAGCCTGCTTCCTCCAATGCCTGGTCGGCGACGGCGTAGGAGAGCTCAGTGTGGTCGCGGTCGATGTAGTCATTGTGTACGCGCAACCCGAACTCAACTTGGTGCGCGAGCGTCTCGGTCTCGCGGTCGAACTCCAAGATCGTCTGGGCACCCTGCGACACGTAGTCTCGAGCGTTCGTACCGAGCACGATGTTCTCATCGCTGCCCGCCGAGTTTTCGGCTCCAGTCATCACGTCGTAGAACACACGCCGCACGCCGCCACTCGGGTCCGCCAAGATGTCATTGAACGACGCGCCCGCGAATCCATTCGCTTTGCGCCACGAGCGGGTCAACTGATGCCGGTAAACAGTCGACGCGAGTGTGACCTCGCCGAAGTCCGCGACGTGCCGAAGGCGAAGTTCGAAGCGATCCCACTCCATCCGGTCCTCTGATGAGGCCAAATAGCGGCGGTACGGATCGGCCTCGAAGTCCGCGTCAGAAAGTCCAAGATACGTCTCGTTTGATCGCTCGAATGCGTAGCCACCTCGAAGCGTAATCTCATGACGCGCGCGGGCAGTGGTCGGCGTCAGTTGAAGCGTCAGCAACACC
>JBLHWZ010000387.1:0-4777 GCA_047629415.1 Bradymonadia bacterium
CGAGGAGCCGGAACCTGATGTCGTAGTCGCTTTGGTGGAGCCCGAGCCGGAGCCAGAAGTCGAACCGGAGCCGGAAGTCGAACCGGAGCCAGAAGTTGAGCCGGAGCCAGAAGTTGAGCCGGAGCCCGAGCCCGAGGTCGACCTCGAGGAAGAACAGCGTGACGCGGATCGTGCCCGAGCCCGCGAGGTACTCAGCAGCGCTCAGTCTGCGCTCGACTCTCGTAACTTCGCCCAGGCTGCGACGCTCTTCGAGGAGGTCATCTCTCTGGACGACTCAATCGCTTCAGCCCACGCAGGTCTCGGAGACGTTAACTTCGAGCAGAGAAGTTACTCGCAGGCGGCTCGCAACCATCGGCGCGCGACGCGACTTTCTAGCCGTAATGCGGACTACCACCGGAAGCTCGGGATGGATTACTTCCGTCTCGAAAACTACAATGCCGCGCTCGCCTCATTCGAGGAGGCCGTCGCGCTCGGGGACTCCTCCGCATCACGCTATGTAAGCTTGGTCCGCGAGCGGATCGACGGTGAAGGGAGCGACTAGGAGAAGAGAACGCGGTGACGTGTTCTGATTCTTGAGAGACGTCTGGAAGGCGGGCTAGGTGGCCCGTCAGACGACCTTCTTCGTGGTCGTATTTCGACCATGCAGAAGGTCGCGAGCGCGCCGAGAGGGGCTTCGCTGGTCGCGAGCACGCCGACAAAGGCGGCTCCAGCAAAGCCTTACTCCAACGCGACGCCCGACTTAGCTACCGTGCGGCCGCCGGGAGGCTGGGGCTGTTCTCCATGAGCACCCCTCGGCGTCCTGCGCCACCGGACCGTTCGCTACCAAGCAGAGCCCGGCAGGCTCTCTTTACCCGCCCGCGGTCGAGGAACGCTACAGTTCCTCGAGTCCGCAGAGATCCTGCGATCTCGGTAGTCTGAACCCGCTCGAGAGAGCAAGACCACACTGATCTAGAACCCGTCTCCGTCGTCCGAACTCGGCCCTTCGAACCCGCCACCGAGTAGTATGTCTTGCACCGATTGGTCGGTTTCTTCAGGCGCGTACTCGGTCGGGACCGTGCCCGTTAGGAAGTACTCAGTGTACGATTCCTGACTAGGTCTCGCGAGCAGGCCAGAATCTGAATCGATTTGGGCAGAGACGACTCCAGTCGGAGGATCGGGAAAGTCGATCGGCTCTCTGCCCTCATGGGTTCGGGTCATGAAGTCGACCCATATGGGGAGAGCGGTGCCGCCACCCGTCTCCCCTCGTCCGAGCTCGGCGTTATCGTCTCTCCCCACCCACACTCCCACCGCCATCTGCCTCGAGAAGCCAATGAACCAGGCGTCTCGCGCTCCGTTCGTCGTCCCTGTCTTCCCGGCGACCGGATGTCCGACGGACCGCGCTCGCGTTGCGGTTCCGCGCTCTACGACGGACCGCATCATCGAACTGACCAGCCAGCTGACGGCCGGATCGAGCGCTTGGACGGGCTCGCCGACTTGCTCAAGGAGGACATTTCCTCGCGAGTCGATGACTCGCACGACGAATACGGGGTCATCGACCATTCCGTCCGCCGCTAGGGTCGCAAATCCATTGGTGATCTCCAGCGGCGTAAGCTCCGCAGATCCTAGCGCGAGGGTGAGATTGTCTGTGAGCTCCGAGTGAATGCCGATATCCAATGCAAACGTCCGTGCGGCGTCGAGTCCAACCATGTCGAGGATGCGAACAGCGATTACGTTCCGAGAACGCGCCAGTGCCGTTCGAATCGTCAAAGGACCGAGATACCGTCCGTCGTAGTTTCTCGGCTGCCACATTTCTCCACCGTGCATGGGGAAGGTGACAGGCTGGTCCAAGAGTACCGTCGCGGCGGTGATCGTTCTTCGCCCGATCGCAGCGCCATAGACCACCGGCTTGAACGCGCTGCCCACCTGACGTGAGGCCTGAACCGCACGGTTGAAGGGGCTCTCCGCAAAGTCGTACCCTCCCACCAAGGCCAGTACATGGCGTGTGCCAGGATCGATCGCCACCAGGGCAGCCTGGGCAGACGGCTGCAGGTAGACGACTGTCCCGGTTGGATCCGTAGGCGAGAGTTGATCCGCGGGGGTCGGGCTATTCACGATAACCGTGAACACAGAATCGAGCGGAAAGAGCTCGCTCCATGGGGTGTCGTCCGGACGTATCCTCGAGAGCGGGTCGCGGGACAGAGTTGCCAGAAACGGCCCAATCCCGACCGTGGTCGTAGTTTCAGTATGCTCGAGAATGACGGCACGATAGAGCCTGTTAGGCAGCAAGCCTTGTGTTTGGGCATCGCTCCCGTGCTCCGCGCGCCACCCAACTACCGCATCGCTCCCCTCGAGGGTGCGATAGGGCGTGTGGAAGCCGTGCCGCGAGTCATAGTCGCGCAAGCCTGCTCGTACGGCATCCTCAGCGATGGCCTGAATGTTTACGTCCATCGCGGTCTCGACGTTGAGTCCACCTGCGAAAACTTCATCAGCACCGAAGGTGTCCAAGAGCTCCCGCCGCACGGCATCCGTGTACCATTGAAACGCGCCTTCGAAATCGCCGACCCCCATGTCGGGGTCGAGGACGAGTTCCGACGCATCAGCCTCTCGATAAACGGACTCTTCGATGAAGCCCTTCTGCCAGAGCTGCCGGAGAACGTAGGCACGCCGTTCGAGCGCACGCTCCGGATGATAGTGTGGGTTATATCGGTTCGGCGACTGCACGATGCCAGCTAGCAGCGCTGCCTCCGGCAGAGTCAGCTCGCTGGCAGGATGCCCGAAGTAGTATCTGGACGCCTCTTCGACACCGTAGGATCGCGATCCGAAGAAGACCTCGTTCAGATAGATTGTGAGGATCTCATCCTTTGTGAGTCTCTCCTCCAGCCGAAACGCGAGGACCGCTTCTTGAATCTTTCGACGGATCGTCCGTTCCGGACTCAGGACCAGGTTCTTAACTACCTGCTGAGTGATCGTGCTGGCTCCCTGGCTCAGGGACCCTCTCATGAGGTTGGTCTTGATGGCCCGCAGGAGTCCAACGAAGTCCAGCCCAGGATGACTGTAAAAATCCGAGTCCTCGGCCGCGATGATGGCGTCCCGTATCACCTGTGGCATCTCGTCGTAGTTGAGCACGGTTCTTTGCTCGGCGTCCCCGTCCGTCAGTGTCGCGAGAATCTCCCCTCCAGCTGCGTAGACGCGCGTGACCTCTTTCGGACTGTAGTCCTGAGCGCTGTCGATCGGCGGGAGGTCCTGCGAGTAGTGCAAGATGATGCCGGCAAGTGCCAAGACTCCCGCGATCGCTCCTATGAAGGAGAGTATTATCCCCCACTTCAACACGAAGCGGAGCTTCGATCGGCGGGGCTTTGATTTCTTGCGTGCCATCTAGTGAACCGGCGAGGAGTCTCGAGTCGTTGCGGTCATTTTCGATAACTCCCTGGGGAGCCTCGCCATTCCGAGAGGCTAGTCCGTCTCTCCGAGGACGTCGCTCTCGTCGACATCGAGAAGGGGAACGCGAGCGACGAACCAGTGGAGCTCGATGCGGTCCTCTATTCGCTGGTCGGCGAAGTACGTGCGCAGACGTAATGCGGTGCCTTCCCAGAGGCTCTGATCCAGACGTCCCAGAAATGGCGCGAGTCCTGCGGCTACGATGTGATCGGTGAGTAAGGTCTCAGGACTTGCAGCGACGCGCACCTCGATGGTCTCGCATGCCTGCACTTCGAGCCCGAGTGACGCGAGCGCTTCCGGAACATCCTCGCTTCTCAAGCGGCGAGCTAGATAGTCGTCGAGTTCATCTGCGAGGTGTGGATGAGCTGCGAACGCCTCTTCCCTCAGGAGCTGTTCGACGACCGAGAACGAGCGGTCCCCGATCACGCCCATCCCAACGACGCCTCCGGCCTCGACCATCGTCGCAAAGTCTGCCGCACGATTACGAAACCGGGCTCCGTCTAGAGGACCGAGCAGGCAGAAGGCTGCTTCGAAGACTCCGGACGCGTATTGCATCTCCGAAAGACGGTTGTGGGCGTAGAAGGCTTGGCACGACAGGTCACCAAGTGCCTCCCGAACGTCGTCGAGCCGTTCAGAGTTCGGGTCAACGACCATGAAGCGGCGAGCGCGGGTGAGGTGAGTGGCGAGCAGTCGAGCGAATACACCGACTCCTGCGGGCGCAACCAGCACTGCTCCTGAAAGGTCCGCTGGGACATAGGGGAGTAGGGCCTCAGCGACACCGAGTTCCCAGTGTTCGGCTGGCACGTACTCAAGGACTGGCGTGTTCGACATTCGGCTAGGAAAAGTGCGCAAAGCCTGCGTCAGGCAGGCATTGGCGGCTACCATCGGGCCCGATCACGGTCAAGCCGAGGTGGGGTTCGCAGACGGTGCCAATCTCTACAAACTCTGGCCCTGGGCAACACGGTCCGGCAACCAGCGCAACGAAATCCTCTCCACCTTTTAGCTGAAACTCGTCCACATTGGCCGGAGAGAGGAAGTCGAGCATGAGAAGTTCGGCGCGCCCCGGCAGGGGCAGTCGGATTAGTGCACCGCACCCCGACGCGTCGCAGAACCGGCGCAAATCGACGGCTAGACCGTCACTGATATCCATCGCCGCGTTGCAACGAGCGGCACGGGCCAATACCGGGTCGAAGGGAGGCAGTTGCGGGCGCCGATGAACTCGGACGAAGTCCCCGGTGCTGGCGACGGCATTTTCGGTCATCAAGAGTTCTAACCCTGCCCTCGACCAGCCGAGCGGTCCATTGACCCACAGACGATCCCCTACCCGAGCGGTATGCCTTGTAAACGGTTCTTCGGAGTT
>JBLHWZ010000388.1:0-4762 GCA_047629415.1 Bradymonadia bacterium
TCTTCGCATTCGCTCCCTTCGCATTCGCTCCCTTCGCGCTCGCTCGCTTCGCGCTCGCTCTCTTCGGGCTCGCTCTCTTCGGGCTCGCTCTCTTAGCGCAGGGTCCACCAATCGTCGGCCCAACGACTCGCGCGCCACTGTCGGATTTCGGGGATTTCGGCGTAGCCCTCAGGCCCTTCCACCGAGGCGCGAGCGATGGACTCAAGGACTGTCCGCGGGGCTACGAACCCAGACTCGAGACCCGTTCTTTCCGAAATTCGGGCTCTCCACTCGCTCAGCCGACTCATTCGTGCGTCGAGGATGTCGGACGACACAGTCGCCTTCTTCCGGGGAGCGTGGGGACGCTTGAGCTCGACCTCGCTCGGGTCATCCAAGGCTCGAATCAGGGCGGCTCTCTGGGGGCCGGTCAGTCGCGACGGAAGGCCCTTGGATGTTCCTGCTTCAACCGCCGCGGCGCCGGCCTTCGCAAGGTACACGACTGCCCAAGGGGCGAGAGTCCGCGACTGGTGTAGATTCTGGGACCGCGCGACCTGGTCACGCCATCTCCAAAGTGCTGCAGCTCGGAACTGTTGGACATCGGTGAGCTGCTTCGCGCCCTTCGCCCGGCGCCATCCAAGTGGGTCAAAGACTGGAGGCTCAGGGTAGAGTTCTGCTAGCGCGCCGCACTCCTCTTCGAGAGCGTCAGCCCAGCCAGCGGCAGCGACTTCGGCTTCGAGGAGCGACCACAGGTTCAACACGTAGCGTGTGTCTTCCCTTGCGTAGGCGATCTGCTTCTCCGACAGCGGTCTGTTGAGCCAATTGGAGCGACGAACCGCCTTGTTCAGCTCGACCCCGAACCGCTGTCCGAGCAGCGCTGCGAGGCCAAAGGCGTCGGCACCGAGGAAGCGAGCGGCGGTCTGGGTGTCCCCGACGTTCTTGGGTCCAACCCCGAAGTCCCGTTTGAGCCCAGTCACATCGTTGCGGCAACCATGCATGATGACACGCGAGGGCATGAGGCAGAGCGCCTCAATTACCGGCAAGAACACCGGCGCCGAGAGCGCGAGTGGATCGATGACGAAGTCGCGATCTGCAATCGTAATTTGGATCAGCGCGACGCTAGGCTTGTAGCGGTGCTCGCGGTCCTCCTCGATATCCAGGCCGATGGGTTGCCCCTCGATGTTAGGAATCTCTCGTTCCGCGAATTCGGCCAGGGCGTCGTCGTCCTCGATGAACTCGAAAGTGTGGCTCTCAGTGTCTGTCACGTGGCCTCGGGAAGAAGGGGGGTCGCCAGCTTCGCAGCCATCTGGACGGTGGAGCGCAGCAGGAAAGTTTGAAGGAAGAGAGAGTAGCTTGTGAGCACAAATGTGCCGATTTCTTCGTCGGCGAGCTCAAGCCGCAGGTAGGGGGCGAGCGCGTCGGTGGGGAGATCTGGGGCTCGTTCCGCGAGTGCCTCGAGGCGCTCGTACGGAAGGAGATCCGCCGGGGGTTGGGGCGCGTCGTCTCGGAGGCACGCTAACTCGTGAAGCAGCGTCGCGAGCGTCGAGACGGCCTTCTCAAGTTTGGCGGGGTCGAGCCCAAGTTCACGCTCGCCGCTCAAAACCGGCGAGATGAGTCCCAGGACAGTGCCGTCGAGAAGCAGATTACGTTTTAGGACCAACGCGAGCACCGCTTCACGCTCGACTTCGACCGCGATCGACTCGACGAAGAACGCCAACTGCGAGGCCGCTTCATCGGACTCAAGAATTCTCGTCGAAGCAGCGTCGACCAAGTCTCCGACCCGCTCTCCGAGTTGCGCGACCAAAGGGCCACCTGCATCAAACGCTCGCTCCCGCACTTTCACCACGCCGGTGCGCAACGCGCTTCCCGCGGCACGACGGCCTCGCGAGAGCGCTCGGCGAACAAGGCTTTTGTTGGCTGGTGGCTGGTCAGGTACGTTCGGCATCCAGCCCTGGTGTACCCCGAATTGCGTCCGGAATCCACGTTGCATAGAGTCGCCACAGGTCGCACTAGCTGCTAACGGGGGCACATGTCTCTAAGACGACCACCGCGGCAGATCGCCGATGATACTTGGCTGCTGCGCACCACCAGTAACTGGGGACTGACGGTGAACGCGTATCTGGTCCAGTCGAAAGGGGTCATCGCTCTCATCGACAGCGGCTTTCCACAACAGCTCGACGACACTATTTGGGCGCTCGCTGAGTTGAACTTGCGGCCGCAAGACATCGACAAGATCGTCTACACCCACACGCACGTCGACCACATGGGTGGCGGTGTCGCGATGGCGGACGACTACGATATCGAGCACGTCTTCTGGGAAGGAAGTGAACCGGCGCTGCTGAATTACCATGACTTCTACGAGGCGCTGCCCCGCTGGAAGGACTGGCTCTCGGAAGAACTCACGCCGGGTCCGACGCGCGACACCATCCTCAGTATCTTTGGCGGGTCGAGTTCTCGGGATCGGCTCGGAAGTGGCGAATTGCGAAACGCGACGCTGGTTCCTTTCGGTGAGGCGGTTACGGTAGGCGAACGCACTTTCGAGTGCGTCGATGGCCGCGGACACGATCCGTTTCACGCCGCTTGGCTGGAGCGCTCACGTGGGTGGCTCTACAGCGGTGACGTCGTTCTCCGGAATCCGACGCCGATTCTCCCGGTGTTGCGTGACGATCTCACTGCCTATCGTCGGACCCTAGACCGATGGCGGGGTGACTTGCTCCCCTCGGTGAACCTTCTGGTTCCCGGCCACGGCCGAGCAACCGAGAACTTCGCGGATGCCCTTGATACCTCGCGGGCCCACGTTCGCGACCTCTACGTCAGCGTAGCGGAGAGGCTCAGACCCGGGGTGGTGTTCGATCCCACCTGTCTGGCCGGCGAACTTCTCGGGCCTTCGCCGACGTCGATTCGACGCGCCTTTATCATGTTCGGCGCCGTGACCTCTCAGCTGGTCGAACTCGAGCAGTTGGGCCTCGCGGAGCGCGCGACCGAAACTACGTGGCGCGCCGCGGAAGTCATCCCCCCTTACGACCAATGCTCGTTCCGATGAGGATAGCGCGCGCCGTCCTACTGCTTTTCTGCGTGGCGCTGTGCGCGTGCCGCCCTGAGGCGATGCCTCGCCCGGGCATGACTGACTACCGTGTTGTTGGGGTGGAGTTCGAAGGTGTCGAATCGGTAGAGCGCCTCGACTTGCTGGAGGCGCTGGCGACTCAACGAAACACGTTCAACCCCTTCGCGCCGGTCAGCTACTACAATCGTTTTGAGTTGGCGTCGGACATTCAACGCATCGAGGCTTTCTACCAATCGAACGGGTTCTTCGACGCACAAGTCACGGACTACGACGTGAGTTTGGAGGAGGGCCGGCGGAGAAATCGGGCCATCGTCACGTTCATGGTGGAGGAGGGCTCGCGGACCATCATGGCGAACGACGCTGTGTACGACGAGTCAGGGCTGGTCGGTATCGATGATGTGCTTTCGGTGCTGGGCTCGTCCCAACTTCAAGCCGGCACGGCCTTCAATCAGTTCGCTGTGGACGCTGAACGACAGCGCCTGCGGACGGCGCTTCAAGAACGATCGTACGCGCGCGCTCAGGTAGACGCCCGCGTCTACGTCTCAAGGGAGGACCAGGCGGCGGAGGTCTACTTCTTCTTCACGCCGGGCATCGCGTGTGTGTTCGGAGAAGTCTCGGTCGAGGGCAACAGACAGATCGGGGACCAGCTGATTAAAGACGCCGTTCCAATCGTGGTCGGCCGCCCGTTCCGGCAGTCACTTCTGCGGCGCAGTCAGGTTGAACTTTATGATCTTGATGCGTTCACCGCGGTGGAGATCGAGGCCCGACTCGCTCGGCCGCAGACTGCCGCGAGCACCGCGGTGGTCAGCGACGTCGATCAACAGATGGCGGCGCTCGGCTATGAGGCTGTCGCTCATCTACGCGATGATGCCGTCTGGATGGGTCCGGAGACCGTCAGCCTGCTCGATAACCTCGGGGAGATCGAGGCGTCCAACCCCAACATTCCAATCACAATTCGCGTCGCTGAGTCCGCCAATGCCACCTACAAGTTCGGCGGCGGATTGGGCATCGAGTCCTCTCGAACCGAGGCCTACGGGCTCGCGCGGGGCACGTGGCGGAATGTATTCGCACCGCTGAATCGGCTCGAGTTGCAAGGGCGACTTGGCTACGCTTGGCTGCCAACGGTGTTCAACCGGCGGACTCTCGCCGCCGGCATCATCGGGGACATCGAACTTGGCCTGTCGCGGCCCAAGGTTGTCCTGGGATTCGATGCTGCGATGCGCGTCGGGTTTGAACATGGCATCGAGACCGATCACGAGTTCAGTCGGCCTAGCGTGCGGTTCGCCCTGGAGAATCGAATCACCGAGTTCACCCGCCTTAGCGTGGGGTATGGAATCTCGCTGAACTACACGCGAGACTTCGCGGAGTCGGCTCTTTCGTCAGACTCCCGCGGCTCCTGCGATACCCTGCCTAGAGCGTTTCGTTTGGGCTACTTCGATGTGTCGTTAAACACAGAGCGTCGCGACCCGAATTTTGCGACCCGCTCAAACGATTTTGCAGGTGGCCTTGGTCTGCAGTTCGGCGAGGGATTGGTCGGAGACTATCCCTATATTCGGATCGAACCCGACTTGCGATACTACCAGAGCATGGGGCGCCGGTTCAGCATCGCGACCCGGTTCGTCGGCGGAACGATTATCGACCCGGGCGAGCCGGTTCCCCGAAGCCAGTGCCTCTTCCTGGGAGGTGGCTCCTCGGTCCGGGGGTTCTCCGATCGACGATTGG
>JBLHWZ010000389.1:0-4751 GCA_047629415.1 Bradymonadia bacterium
GGGGGGGGGGGGGGGGGCGTCGTCAGCCAACGAGGACGATGACTACGGAGAGTATGACGGCGACGAGGACGACGATGAGGCGAGCTAAGCGGCGAGGGCCGTCGTCACAGTCCTTCTGACAATCTTTCGCGGCGATTCGCCGCGCCACCGATACTCCTCGGGATCTTCATCGTCGCCGGCTATCGTGGCCTGGGCGGGATGGGCGCTACTCTGCACATGGGCACCGCCGGCATACAGGTCGATTTGGGCTTCGGCGGCCGACGCGAGCGATGGACAGGCTGGGCGTCGATTGAGCCGTCCCCGAAATCCTGAAACTCACGCGGCCTGAAACGGGACCGCACGAACGAAAGCCGCCGCGGCTTAGCGCCGCGACGGCAATACAGTTCTCAGCCTAGAGCTTGGGGAAGCACCACTTGGCTGCCCTCTTCGTATTCAAGAGCGGTGCCAGGGTCAGGATCGGAAGCAGGTGATGGCTACAAGTAGCCGTTATCAAAAGCACTTTCACCGACCAAAGCTCTGAACCAATGCGTCAGGCTAACAACCACCCACACGAAATCACGACACGGATGTCATGGTTTTTGGGCGAATTCAAAAACACCTCAGGCAGTCAGTAGGCGACGTAATCGCAGCCCAATGCGGTTGAGAGGCGCTGTCAGAGTTGGGCTCGCCACCGAGCGCGCTAGCGAAGGGACGGCCGCTCTAAAGGGACGTCGGACACGTACTCACCACTCACCGAGAGCGACGAAAGCTGTCGAATGACCGACTCGCCGTTGCGCACGGTAATGGCGGCCTCCTCGGACAGGCCTTCGGTTGTCGGTGACAGACCCGTTCGCGACACGAATGACATCGCGGCGAGGCCATCTTGGACCGCGGGGGTGGAGTGGGTTCCGTCGGTCAGAAGACTCGCTGTCGGCCGCTCGTACTTGAGGCGCGCGAAGTTGATGTGTTGCGGCAGCCAGGCCAGCCCTTGGTCGATGGCGACTCCAGGCACCCAAAGCGTGCGGTCCTCGATCTCGTCGAGCGCGGCCGTCCCGTCGTTGCCCGTTGCGTCCCAATGACGATCGTAGATTTGCGCCTGAACCTGCGCGCCACCGAGTTCCCCCAGCGCAGATGCCGATATGTCGTAGGCCCGAGCGTAGAGGGTCATATAGTCACGCTCCGCAAAGTGCGGCTCTGCAGCCTCTGCGCAGGCCTGATCGACCGAACGGTACTCGGTGCACTGACCGAGGCTGACCGAGCGGTTAGGGATGCCCTCGCGGTTGAGCAGCGCTGTCATGTGTGTGCGCCAGCCGTTCTCGGAGCTGGTTCCCGCGATCATGAAATTGTAGGTCTCGGGGAGCGGCAGTGCGTCAATGCGGACCGCCCCAGCCCAAGGGGTATCGTAGCGAGGGGTTGGCTCCGCGCGGACTTGCGCGGAGGCGGAGAGCAGACCGTCCCATGTCCCAGCGTCGACCCCAGCCGGAGGGCCGCCGGGGACCTCGCTGAGTTCATGCAGGAGCGCCGCGGCCGCGACCACCAACCACTGGCTCTGCGCAGCACCCGCCTGGAAGAGGACGTCCTGAACGGGGAGAACGGGAATCCCGAGGCCGTTTCCGACTCGGTATCCACGGTTGATGATCTCGCCGCCGCCATTTGTCGCGAGAAGTGGTTGCGCGCCGGCTTCTGCGGCGAGTTCTGCGAGGACTCTTGCGCCCTCGAAGTGAGCGCCGGCCGACCAGAACGGCATCTCAGCGCCGTCCATCAAGACGACCAGATCCCAATCGGCGCTCAAGGGTGCGAGCCGCTCATCGCGTCCCGTCCAACGGTATGCAAATCCGAGGAGGCCCTGGTCAGGGTACCCAATGCCCTGGGCCTCTCGGAGGGCAAAGTGAGGATGAGCCTCGATCGCAGAACCCATCGTATCCGCGAGGCCAGCAGCTCCGCTCGAGGCGGGAGCGATGACCAGCAACGCGAGCTCGCGAACCTCGATCTCTGCATCGGGGTCGACGGTGGAGTCCGGCGCAACGGTCGCGTCCGGCGCGGCCACATCCGGCTCGACGGCGTCAGGCTCGACAGACGTGTCGCCGGGCTCCGGGTCGTCCTGCGCGTCAGTCCCGGCGTCAGTGCTAGCGTCAGTGCTCGCGCCTCCCGGGTCAGCATTGGCGTCGGTCGCCGCGGTATCGGGAGCGTCGATGCTGGGAAAGAAGCTCGGCGTGTCGCCGTCACACCCGATGGTGAAAGCGAAGGCAGAAACAAGCAATAGACAACGGCGCATGGTGGACTCCGGGGAGTGTTGTCAGCTCTAGCCGAAGTCTGCGCTGACCAACATGACCGCCCTACTCGTCTCTTAGCAATCCAGCGCCACGGAAGACGCCGCGACGGCGGCGGTAGCGATCAGTCTCCGCGCAGAGTTCGACGTAGTCGATCTCCTCGGTCCACTTACGCCGATGGGACACAGGCTCCACGCCAGCGAGCGCGTCGGCGAACTCCGCGACGAACAGCGACGCCGAGCGTGCCATGATCTCTTCTGACTTGAGCGCAGCCTCGCGCGCCCTGATGAGGGTCTTTGGATGAACGTACCCGCGACGCACGATGTCCTGAGCCGAGTTGGTGAGCCGCATTGGGGAGTAGCCAGCCGCTTCCATCGCGTCGACGATCGGCAGCAACGATTGGGCTGAGAGCAGCTCCATGTCGAAGAGCACTAGGGCCGCCTGGAAGTAGTTGTAGATCGGGACGACTCGAGCGCCGAACACGTCAAATCGTGCCGTCGGCGATCGGCGATCGAGGTGAATGAAAATTCGAGCTACTTTGGGTCGATTTTCGGGAAGATCTCGCACGAGCGCGAGGATCTCGTCGACGTCGCTACGGTAGAGCTTCGAGTGTGAGAGCGCGTCCTCAAGCAAATCGGGAGATACGGCGCCCGCGATCACGTCAGCGTAAAGAGCGTAGATGAGTGCGTCGGCCTCCGAGTCGTCACCGAACAGCACCTCACGAACCTCGGCGCCTCCGAACCGACTGCTGAGCAGCGCCTTGAGCTTGTATCCGAGCTGCTCATTCAGGGCTCGGAAGCGCAGCTTCAAGAGGTTGGAAAGGTTGGGTTTGAGGACGAAGGCGTCTGGCTCAATGCCGTCCAATCTCAGCTTCTCTGTCAGCACCTTCCGCATCTGGCGCGGGCTGCCGCTGATGAACGTCACACGGCGTTCACCATCCCCGTCTGGCGGGTTCAGCAGGGTGCGCAGTAGCGTCGGCGCACCGGCGATCGAACGCTTGTCTTCCGGCGGCTGACGAAACGTGCGCACCAAGTCACGCAGACTGTCGAAGTCCGTGTGGATGTAGGTTTTGTCGAGGTCCCAGCGGAAGTGGATCATCGGTCCAACGTGGCAGTTGTTTCCTTCTACCAGAGGATGCGCCGTTGCACGCCAGCGTTGCGCATCAGCGTCGCGCTCTACTGGCCGATACCAAGGCACCTTTCGCTGCGTTTCAGCGATGAATACGCCCTCGCTTGCGTACCGCATCGGAGACTACCAAACGTATGGTGTGATGCAAAACCGGGAGACTGATGAGCGAGTTCAAAGACCATTTTTCCGGGCATGCAGCCGAGTACAGCGCTGCCCGACCGACCTATCCATCAGGGCTCTTCGACAACCTCGCGGCCGCCACGGAATCACGTGGCCTCGCTCTCGACGTCGCCACTGGCAACGGACAAGCCGCGATCGAGTTGGCGTCCCACTTCGACCATGTCGTCGCCACGGACGCGTCGGCGAATCAGATCGAGCAGGCGCCTGCATGTGCGCGTGTCGAATATCGGGTCGCGCCCGCCGAGGACCTCGGAGTGCAATCAGGATCTGCTGACCTACTGACGGTGGCGCAAGCACTGCACTGGTTCGATCACCCTGGCTTCTTCCGAGAGGCTGATCGTGTTCTTAAGCCTGGCGGACTGCTGGCCGTTTGGTCCTACGGCCTCTTCACCGTGACCCCCGAGATCGAGCAGGCGGTGCTAGAATTCTACCGAGACATCACCGGCCCTTACTGGGCGTTCGAACGCTCCTATGTCGAGGAAGGCTACGCCTCGATCGCGTTTCCCTGGGAGTCAGTCCCGATGTCATCACCGCCGATGACACTCGAGTGGACAGCGGCGCAAGCCCTCGCCTACCTCGACACGTGGTCGGGGGTTAAGGCTTATGCGAAGGCCACCGGCAAAGCCCCGCTCGGCGAAATCGACGCTCGGCTGAGCGAGGCTTGGGGCTCCGGAATCCGACGAGTCGAGTGGCCGCTTGCGCTGATCGTTCGCCGGAAAACCGAATAGGGAGCGCGAACCGCTAAATACCCATCAACGGCATCGCGACGACCAGTAGGGTTGCGATCGCGATGTAGAAGAGCCGCATGTACGAGAGCCGTGCCTCAAGCGACTTCAGATCGTCCTGCAGCATATTCAGCCGGTCGGAGGCCTCGTCATCCTGTGGCTCCGGCCAGCGTCCGGGGCTGGTCTTCCTGGGAAGAATCATCAACGAGCCGAGCATAAGCCCGATCAGAAGAAGCAGGATGTTGTCCTCGAACGTTGTTCCCTTCACGCCTGCGACGATGGCGAAGATCGCGAAGATCACGAAGACGCCAGCGCTTGCGACCATGCGTTGAACGATCTGTTGTCGGTGCTTTTCGAGGCTGTTCATACGGACCTCACTGCCCTGGCTCAAAGATGATGTCGAGTGTTTCTGGGTTTCCAACGCTCGGCGCGGTCGTTCGTTCTAATCTGCCTAGTGATGAAACCGCGG
>JBLHWZ010000390.1:0-4745 GCA_047629415.1 Bradymonadia bacterium
AATCGGCGCGCCTGCCATGCTAAGAGCGTAACGTTGTCGATTGCTCCTACTTCTCTCGCGCGTCAGAGAGCTGCGTGGCTCGTCCTTATCCCGACATCCTAGCGTACCTCGACTTTCGGGCATGGCTAACCGACGCGGTCGCTGAGGCTCGCGCGGCCGATCCTGCGCTGACGTACCGCGAGCTCGCGGCCGCGTGCGGCTACAAGTCCTCAGGTGCGATGACGCTCGTTATGACTGGCCGTCGAGGGCTCTCGCAGGCTGGTGCCTCCCGCGTTGCATCGTTCTTCGGTCTCTCGACCGACGAGCGCGCCCACTTCAAACGGATGCACGCCTACGCAACGACGAACGACTTCAAGGCGAGGGCCGATCTGCTTGAGAGCATGCAGGTCGCTCAGCGCTTCGCCAAGGAATGGCGCGCCGAACTGGATACCGTCGCCTTCTACCGCTCGTGGTTTGTACCAGTGGTCCGCGAGCTGGTTTCGCTGGATGACTTCCAAGAAGACCCCGATTGGATTCGTCGGCGTATCAGGCCATCGATCACTCGCCGGCAGGCCGAACAAGCGCTGCGCGTCCTTTGCGGAACCGGACAATTGGTGCGCAACGCCAGCGGTGGCTTGGTTCAGGCACAACCGGTTCAGCTCACCGACGCTGAAGTCCGCTCGGACGCACTTCGCTACCACCAGCAAGAGATGATGCGCTTGGCCGCGCAGGCCCTCGTCGATCAGCCAGCGGAGGAGCGGGACATGCGCGTCGTGACGATGGCCATTTCGCACAATCAGGCGAGCGAAATCAAAGCGCTGCTCACCCAGACTCAGCGAGAAGTCATGGCGATCGTCACCCGCGACGAGCCGATCGAGGCGGTCTACCAGCTGAACACACAGCTCTTCGCGTTGACGGAACGCGCCGCCCGACCGAATACGGCACCAGACGAGTCTGAGTCATGAACACACGCGCTGGCAATCAAACGCTACCGATGCGCGGCCCTCGCGGGTTGGACGATCGGACGTGGGCCGCACTCGCATACCCCGTGCTCGCTCTGTGTGTACTCGGTGCCTTCGCACTCGGCGGGTGCGCCGACGAGTCCGGCTCCGTGTCCCCTCCTTTCGAACTCGATGATGCGACGGCTGGTACCGGGACTGGCGGCGGCAACCCCGCGGTTTCTGCACTGATGAGCTTCGATTCGGTCTCTGACCCCTCTAGCGCGGTCGTCTGGTCGCCGCCCGTTCTTCACATCGGCGATGTGCTCTATGCGCCATTCGAGAGTGACGGAAGCTGTCTGCTCTCCAACGCAACTCGAGTCACTGTGAATCGCAGTGTGCGCTTCAACAGCGCTGTCCTGCTCCGGGTGGTCGATGCTGCTCCCTGTGTGTTGGTCTTCGAATCCAACGACGCAGGCGATCCGCTGATTACGTTCTCGGGCGAGATTGGAGACCGGGCGTTCCGGCTCGACGACGAAACGTCCGGCGGTCTCAGCATCTACTTCGATGCCGACGTCCTCGCCGGGGCTGTCCCGCCCACACGCCTGCATTGGGTTGTCGAACTTGATGGCCTCTTCGAAGGACTCCCGATCTCACCCTTCGACGAGGCCGAGGTCATCATCGACTACCTGGTTGAGAGCGAGGAGGAAGCCACTGAGACGGTGCTAACGAACCTCGAATCGGCGATGGTCATTCTAGTTGACCCGACGCCCGAGACGCCGGGGTTGAGCGATGACGATAGGGCGGAGCGACGAGTGGCGGCCCTGGTCCGTTTGTTCGACTGAGCAAGAACTGAGACCGCGCGTCTCCAGTTCACGGCGGTTCCACGAAGATGAACGCGCTACGGGCCTACCGTCGACCAGTGGGCTGTTTTCTTGATGCGAAACGATGACCGGATCATGCCTGGCTGGTTGATCCGCTAAGTGCATGATAAATAAGGACACATTGTTGTTGCGATCAGGGTTTATGTTTTCTGATACGTTGAGTATGATGGCATCATGAACCGATACCCTGCACTGCCAACCAGTCGCCGCACTCGCGCCACCACGCGATTCCATCTCTTCCTCCTGCTCGTTCCCTTAGCGGCGTGTGGCAATGACGCCGGCGTAGTACGGGCTCAGCCGGACGCCGGCGCGGATAGTCGCCCGGACGTGACGGTCGACGCCGTGTCCGACGCGGAATCTGACGCAAATTCGGACCTAGATTCCGGCGCAGATTGGGACGCGGATTCGAACGCCGACGGAGTGGGTGAAGATGCAGGGGAGGACTCCGATATCGTGTTGGATCCGAGGGACGGCGGCCCGGACGTCGTACCGGACTCCCGGGAGGACCCGGACGCCGAGCCGCCCACTTGCGAGGAGGCGTGTGTGCAGGTCGTCGACTGCCTCATCGACCTCTGCGATGGGTTCGAAGAGGGCGAGAGACGACAGTTGTCAAACGTGTGCGCTGAGCAGTGTACGCCTGACCGGGCGGAACAGTTGTCGAGCCAGACGTGCGAAGAGAATGTCGAGGTGGCGCGCGACGCGAACCCAGCGGCGGCCGCTGCCTGTGAGGAGCCCGAGCCGGTCGATGGTCTGAACGCGCTCTACATCGGCCACAGCTTCGGTCGGCCGTTCGCCGATCGCTTGCCGGACGTTGCGAGCAGCGTGGGCGTCGCTCACTCTCAAGAGGTCGTGATGCGCGGAGGGGAGCGCGGTGCCCCGCAGGCCCTTTGGGACGACCTCGAGGCTCGGGCGGAGGCTCAGGGTTTACTCGACGAAGGAGATGTCGATGTGCTGATCATGATCTGCTGCTCCGAGAGCTTCCTCGAAGACGGAAGTGACGCTGCCATCCCGCTCTGGATCGACTACGCGCTCGCACAGAACCCAAGTACGAGATTCGTGCTCGCCCTGCCGTGGCCGGACTTCCCGGAAGAGTATGCCAACGGTACGGAGTATGCGGAGCTGTGGCACGGGGGCCACGAAGTGTGGCACGACCTCATCGACAGCCTTCGAGCAAGCTATCCGGGGGTCGAAATCTCCTGCCTACCTCACGGACGTGCGGCCCTCGAGCTTCGACACTTGTTCGAAGCCGGAGATCTGAGCGATGTCGACACGATGACGAGCAGTGACGGCGCCGCGATCTTCAGAGATCGAAAGGGCCACGCCGACGAGATTCTACTCGACCTCGGCAGCCTGATTTGGCTCGGATCGATCTACGATGTGGACATCTCGACGCATCCTCTCGGGGAGGAGTACGAGCTCGATCTCATAGGGATCGCAGAGACGATTCTCGCCGAGGACGACCACATTCGGTGAGGCGAACCCCCATCAGCGCGCCCCACACCCGCGTAGCGTTGGACTAGATCCACACAGCGACACGACACATTCCCGCCCGTCCGACTCGCCAGCCCAGGTCCAATCATGCGCTTAGCCATCTTCATCTATAGTCTCGCCTGCACGCTCGCGGCATGTTCGTCCGAATCCGGCGAGACGACGGCGAATGGCGCGGACGCGGGCATGCTTGACACTACCGTGGCCGCCGACACGGCAGACGCCGACACACCAGACGCCGACACCGTGGATGAGGACATCGGGGACGTGTTGGACGCCGGACCCGACGCTCCCGGCGGCGACGTGGGTTCCGACGCTGCAACGCCCGGGTTACCCTCGCTCCCCGTGGTCGACCGGACGACCGACGAGATCGCCATCGTCGAACGGAGGACCGAGTCCCTGGGTGGGGCCACCTACGAGATCGACTTCTATCGAAACAATGCCTACGACTGCGGACTCAGCGGGAACTACACGTTCATGGTCGTGAATCCCGGGAACGGCACCGCGGACGATGCAGCACCACTTTGGGTCTACCTGCACGGCGGCGGAGTGGGATTCTTCGACGAGGACGGAGACTACGTCGCAGTGAACAATCAGACTGCGGACACTTGGAACCACGAGGAGAGCTTCGACAGTCTCGTGGAGACTCTGACGGTCCGCACGATTGACGACGGCCAGGTCGAAGACAACACGCTGACGCGTCGAATCCGCGAGGGATATCGTGTGGCCGTGGTGTCCATGTGCGATCATGATCAGTACGCGGGGCTTGGTACACCCTATCCAAACAATCCGAACCTCGATGCACAGGTCAACGGACTGCAGGCGACAATGGCGGCGGTCGATTATGTAGCGCACAGCTATCCGACGACCCACGTCTTTGCTCACGGGACGAGTGCCGGATCGGTAGGCGTCTACGCACTCGCGCTGAGCTACTCAGCCGAGGATCAGGCGCTCACGGGGGTTGTGGCGGATTCTGTGCTGAGTCCTCGCGGTAGCCGGATTCAAGAGGTGTACGCAGGAGAACCGGGGTTCCCGCAGCAAGCCGGATTCGACCCGGCCGCGGTCAACGAGAAGATTGGGTTCTATCGCGACCCTGAGAGTGGGGCGGACCCGGAGACGCGCATCCAAGCCGGATTCGACCTGACTCCGCTCCTCTTTGTCGGCGGCCTAGCAGACCCGCAGTGCGGGTGGGGCTTGCCGCTTTTAGCAGAAGCCGAAGCCGATGGATTCGAGAGCAACTGTGCATGGGTGGCGGCAGGCCTGACCGAGGTGATCGAGGCCGCGCCTGCGAGTCCTCACAGGGTCGCGCTCTTCGTGGGGGAAGGGCATGTGCCGACCATCAACCCAGGTGCCTCCCACGATGTCGTCGACGCGTTCCTGGACGACATCTTGGCGACGGACCCGCCGTACCCGTTCCCCTTTCTCGAAAGCGGCCTCATCGTTGACCGAACGCCTG
>JBLHWZ010000391.1:0-4741 GCA_047629415.1 Bradymonadia bacterium
TTCCTACGGCGCTGAGGTCGAGCGCATCGATAGACGCTCGCCCAAGTCCCTCGAAGTCGATCTGACATGTTGCGGCGAACTCGTACCTTGGCGCGCTGCGGAAGCCCGAGCGCAGAAGCCGCTTGGCCGGCTCCTGTAGGTCTTCAAGTTCGGGATGTCGTGCGATCGCCATATGTAGGTGCACCACGGTGGGAAGCCGCGACGATACGGTCGGACGTGCCCGTCCCGCAAATTTTGAGCAAAATTCCGCAGTTGGATTTTTTGTTGCCCACATCTAGGCTGCGCCTCCCTCACACTAAACGGCCCTATGAGAAAGCTAGCTCCCATCTTGCTACTGCCGTTGCTGGCTTGCGGCGACAACACGAGCGGCGGCACCGTACCGACTCGTTGCGACGCTGGGTTTGAATTGGTCGACGGAGAGTGCCAACTCGGACGCGACCTGGGTGGTGGGCCCGAAGATATACTACCGAGCGATCTCGGCGAGACGGACATCCGTACGGACCCTTCGGTCATCGACATCGGCAACGACACCGGGACCGATTCAGACGATGATGGTGGCCCAGCCTGCATCGACGGAGCGTCACGTTGCGGCGAACTCGGCGTACCTGAGGAATGCACCAGCGGCGTTTGGGTTCCTCAGGATACCTGCCCGGTCAGCGAGGTTTGCGTCGGCGGCGAGTGCGTGCCCGGTGCAGACTGTGAGGCTGGAACCGTGATCGGTTGTTGGGACGAGACAGCGCAGCGGACCTGCAACGACGCGGGCTCCAACTACGAACGCTCTGCTTGTCCGGACGGAGACTTCTGCTTCCGCGGCGATTGTGGCTCTCAAATCTGCGAAGCAGGCGAGCGGGGCTGCGATGATGATGGCCGCTACATCGAGCTCTGCGCCGAAAGCGGGGAAGAGTGGGTGCGTACCGAAGAGTGTAACCCCCGTGACGACCTCGTTTGCGTCGGCGGAGAGTGTGTCAGCGGCTGCGCGGCGGCGCTCAAAGACCCGACCTACATCGGCTGCGAATATTGGTCGGTCGACCTACCACAATACCAGGATCCATTCGGCGATCCACGCGCGGTGCCGCACGCGGTCGTCCTGGCAAATACCGGCGATCGCGAGGCCGAGGTCATCATTGAGACCCGCAGTGGCATTCCGCTGGTAGACGAGTTCATCACCGTCGCGCCCGGCGCCGTAGAGACGATCCTCTTCCCGCGAGCAGACGTCGAGAACACGGCGCGCTCAATGAACAGCTTCCGCATCTCGACCTCCGAGCCAGTTGTCGCCTACCAGTTCAACCCGCTGAACGACGTCGGCGTCGCCTCAAACGACGCTTCACTGCTCCTGCCCGCCAACGCGATCGGTCGAGAGTACTACGTGATGGCGTGGCCCTCAGGAATCGGGATCTTGGGCTTTGGCCCACAGACGGGTTGGTTCACGGTCGTCGCGACGGCCGAAGGCGAGACCATCGTGGAGATCGAGTTCTCCGCGAACCTAATCGACGGCGTCGAAGACGACCTCATCGGCATCGACGCGGGCGAGACCCATGTCTTCGTCATGCAGCAGTACGAGGTCCTTAACTTCGAGGCCGAAACGACCTTTGGAGCCATCGGAGATGTCACCGGGACCCACGTGCAATCCGACAGGCCCATCGTTGTCTTCGGCGGCCACGAGGAGGCGGTGCTCGGTGAAGAGGAGCCTGACGGCGGCGCCCCTTGCTGTGCCGACCACCTTGAGCAGCAGCTCTTCCCGGTCAACACGTGGGGCACACGCTACCCCGCCGTACACAGTCCCCCCCGGGGCACAGAGCCCGACTACTGGCGGGTTCTCGCCGCCCGCGACGGCACCCGCATCACGACCTTCCCGCCCATCGGCGGTTTGGACGGCCGTACGATCAACGCCGGCGAGTTCATCGAGATCGATACCGCCGAGTCCTTCGAGATTGTCTCGACCGAACCGGTTCTTGTCGCGCAGTACTTGGTGAGCCAGCAGGACTACCGGATCGACTCCACCCGAGGAGACCCGGCCATGGTTCTGTCTGTGGCCGCCGAACAGTACCGGGAGGACTATGTCGTGCTGACCCCGCAAGACTACGCCGAAGATTGGATTACGGTCATTCGCCCGGCCGGAGCCGACATCGTGCTCGACGGCGTCATGCTCGATGATGGCCAGTTCACGACCTTCGGAACGAACGAATACGAGTACGCTTACGTCGCTGTCGAACCAGGCCCGCACACGGTCGTCTCCCCAACGGAGGAGAAGTTCGGCATTGTGATGTTCGGCTACAACTCGGCCGTCAGCTACGGATATCCGGGCGGATTGAACCTCTCGACCGAAGAGGACCGCGAGGAGTAGCGGGGGCCGCTAACAAGCCCTCCCGACGCACACCCCGACCCCTCATGCCAAGCACTTCCCAAGCAGGGCGCGGCACCATGTGCCGCCCCCCCGAGGGGGTCAACGCGGCAGCATGTGCCGCCCCGTGACACAAGCGGAGCGCTACCGGCGATGGTGGGGCCGGTGCTGCGGGCCGTACGTCGGTTGAGGCTGGTAGTGTCGGTTCTGCACGTAGTGAACCGGGCGAGCACGCACAGGCCGATTGTCGTGGTTGTGGCCACCACGCGGCGCATACGAGGGGACATAGGCCGGCCGATACGTCTCCTGGTGGTCGTGATGCACAACGACCGCCGATCCGCGGTCGCCACCGCACGGCGGGTCCGCCTTTGCCTCGCTGGGCGCCAGCGTAAATAGCAGCGCAGCTGTAGCTGCCAGAATGAGGGTCTGCATGGTCCTTCTCCTGTTCGGATGGGCGACGAGCGAGTTGGGAGCCGTTAAGACGCCAGGCGCGGCCGCAAATTCAAAGGAGAACGAATCGCACCCTCTCCAGGTAGCGATCCCGCAGCCTGAACGAAGCAGCGAAACTCGCACCAGGACAAACGGAACTCGCGGGGTGTTGCGGATGATCACGAACGCGCTTCCGACTTCACCGCGGTCTAACCGTTACCCCTGCTCCGCCCTCAACCAGTTCGAAACACGGACTTCTCAGAACAAAGAGGAGGCGAACCAGGCTCTTTCCCTGGGGTCGAACTCTCCACTTCGTGATTAGCGCTTGAGAACCGCCTGAAGCAACACCATACGGGGCCGCTAACCCCAACTAGGAACTGTCATGCTCATCGTTCACCACTTAGAGAACTCCCGTTCTCAGCGAATCCTCTGGCTCTTGGAAGAGCTCGGCATCGAATACCAAGTCGAGCGTTACGAGCGCAACAAGAAGACGAATCTGGCGCCGCCTGAGCTCCTTGCGATCCACCCCTTGGGCAAGTCTCCGGTGATTACCGATGACGGCGTGGTGATTGCCGAAACCGGGGCCATCGTTGAGTACCTCATCGATAGCTACGGAGAGGGGCGCTTCAAACCCGCAGCAGGGACCCCGGAGTTCCTACGCTACCGCTACTGGATGCATGCGGCGGAAGGCACATTCATGCCATTCTTCGTCATGCAGCTGGTGTTCAGCTTGCTGACCGGTCCCGCTGTGCCCTTCTTCATTCGCCCGATCACCAAGCAGCTCGTTGGCCAAGTTCACAAGCGATTTCTAGGGCCAAACATTAAGAATAACTTGGCCTATATGGAATCGGTCCTGGCCGAGTCGGAATGGTTTGCGGGGGATGAACTGACCGGCGCGGACTTCATGATGGTGTTTGTTGCAGAAGCCGGCGCAGCGCGTGGCGCGGCTGCCGCCGATCATCCTCACATTCGCGCATGGCTAGAGAAGATCCACGAGCGTGAAGGCTACCAACGCGGCTTGGAGCGTGGTGGGCCCTATCAACTGCTCTCCGGCGCATGAGAGCGAGGCAGCGCGGCGCAGAGCAGAGCTGCGTCGCATGCTAGGCGCAGCGCCGCACAAACGCGCTGCCTCGCTCACCGACCCCACAACCAACCGCTGGTAGGGACATGATGACGGTGTGGAGGGACGGCCCGAACACGTTCCTTTGTATGGAACCTCGGCAAGGGTGCTGCAAGCCCCGCGACCGCAACCTCTAGTTGAGGTAGATCGTCCGGATCTCGTTGGCGCTGAGCGCCCGGCTGTAGTGGTGAATGTCGTCAAACTGGGCCCGGAGCGGGTTGATCCCGAACTCATCGGCCGACGGACCAGTGCAGTCGGTTTGACCGTCGTCTGGATACCCGAACACGAGTTCACATCCGGTACCGGAGGCAGCGGACAGGGTTGCAGATCCCACCTCCGCGCCGTCGACATAGAGACGCGCAGACACGCAGACGCGCAGGCACGCAGACGCGCAGACGCGCCATCGACAACCAGAGAAATCAGGGTGAACCGCGCAGCATCCTGCCACTCAACGCCCATGCTGGCCTCGAAGAGTGAATTGGATTCACCGGGCCCGAACTCATCGCGCAGGTCGTGTAAGGAGATCCGGCGCGATGATCCGCCCACCGCAAATCGGTCGTGCTGCCCGAAGAGATGCGTGTAGTCCTGACCGACTGAAACGGGGCGAACCCAGGCCGACAACGTGAAGCTTCCATCGAGAACCACTCGCTCGGTCATCATGATCCCGTACTCGTCGTCGGAGTAGGTTCTGACCGCCCCGTGGAGCGCGTCATCGCGGCCGCTCGTGAAGAACATGGGGCGCGTCTCCATAGGATTGAGACCCACGACATCGGGGAGAATGCCGTCGTACCGACCACCGGAGTCGCCCTGGAGCGGCCAGTGGCTGAGCAAACCCTCGGTCGGTGTCACCA
>JBLHWZ010000392.1:0-4706 GCA_047629415.1 Bradymonadia bacterium
AACGTTGCGTAGACCAGCCCCTCTTCCCAGGGGTTGATCGCTCCGAGTAGCGCGTTCATCGTAGACCAGCCGGTCAGCGCACCGAGCAGTAGGGGGCGCCTCTGAACGAGGTTGCGGCGCACGACGGTGCGCACCGAGGCCACGGCAAGAATCGGATGCAAGACCATGTACCAACGCATCCCCACGCAGCGGCCACCGTAGTTGGAAGTGCGCAGCGTGTAGTACGCGACGACGAAGAGCGTGGCCCCGATCGTTGCTTTCCGGACCAACTCAGCAGCATCTGTGTCTTCCCGCCGAAGGAACCACGGGATCGCCAGCAGAAGCCACGGAGTCGCCGAGAAGAGTCCGTGATGGCCGATCAGCGAGTGGAACGCGTAGAGAGGCCAAGGTTCGTCGAGCGCGTCGAACTCGATGGGATTGCGCCAGTAAGAACCTGCGTAATTATAGAGTCCATCACGGAGGTAGAACGGGCGCGGGTCGCCTGTCATCATCAGCAGAAGAATGGTCTGAGCGATCGGCGCGGCTAGCAGGCCGATCAGAAGCGCGAGAGCCGCGCGGCGGTCGGCTCGGACGAGCCAGAGCCCAACCGACCCAACGAGCCCCACAGCCGGAATCGCGCCGAGGTCGCAGGTGGTTGCGAACCCCCAGGCGAGGCCGCCCGCCAAGGCTCGAGTCGCAGCGATCTGCCCGCGTAACAAAGGCGCGAGCAAGGCGGCACCAGCAAGCAGTGCGGCCATGGCGACGGAGTGGTTGTCCAGATGACTCGCATAGGCGGTAGAGAGCCCACCAGCGATCATTGCGGTGGACGCCCATAGCTGGATGAGCGGGTCGTCACTGAGTCGGCGAACCAGGCCAAGCCAGAGAAACATCGCGATCAGCCATGGGCCGACGGCGACGAAGAGCCGCATCGCGCGAACCGTTTGGTACGCATTCTCGCTGAAACCAAATCCTTGCACGGCGCGCACGACCACGTACGCCGGGGTCATCAGAGCGACCATCAGCGGAGGCTTCGACGAGTACATTCGCCCGTCGACTTGGACCTTGTCGACGGTCCTAAGGCTGCTTTCGTCAATGGACCATGTGCCCCTTTCGACGAGCGACTCCATCGTCGCATAGCGGCTCGCCGGGTTCACCGACATATGGTTCTGCTGCGTGCACACCACGACCCACGCGGTCACGAGCAGCAAAACGGTGAGTGAGATTCGATCTGTCAATGGTTGGGTCTGCTAGCTGCGCGGCCGGATAGTGCTGGTTGGAAGAAGCGCGAGCTAACGACGATTCAACGCGAGCAGCAAGGGCCTCGGATTGGCCGCAACGCGAAAACTCTGGTATCCGCGTTACCCCCCACCCGAGAACGAAAAGATGAAGATTTCTCTCCTCATCCCAACATACAACGAAGAGGAGAACGTCGCGCTTCTCCACGCCGAAATCGACAAGATGGCGGCGGAACAGACGTTTGAGTTGGAGATGATTTTCGTCGATGACGGGTCGACCGATGGAACGTTCGTCGAGTTGGAGAAGCTCGCCGCTACCGACGCTCGAGTGCGTGTCGTCCGATTCCGACGAAATTTTGGTCAAACGGCAGGGCTCGCCGCAGCGATTGATCATGCGACTGGAGACGTCCTCATTCCGATGGACGCGGACCTTCAGAACGACCCCGCCGATATTCCTCGGCTTCTGGCCAAGCTGGAAGAAGGGTATGACGTGGTCAGCGGCTGGCGAAAGGATCGGAAAGACACGTTTGTGTCTCGCAAGCTACCGTCGGTCATCGCGAACCGAATGATCTCATCGTGGGCTGGAGTCCACCTCCACGACTACGGTTGCAGCCTGAAGGCGTACCGCTCCGAGGTGATCAAGGAAGTGAAGCTCTACGGAGAGATGCACCGATTCGTGCCCATCTATGCGACCTGGGCAGGTGCTCGCGTGACAGAGATGGTCGTGAATCACCGGGCGCGCCAGTTTGGCGTCTCAAAATACGGAATCAACCGCACGTTCAAGGTCCTGCTGGACATGCTGACGGTGAAGTTTCTGGGCGACTACTCGACGAAGCCAATCTACCTCTTCGGGGGGATGGGCTTCGGGCTTCTGGGCGTGTCGTTTGTGTGCGTACTGGGCGTGATTCTAGAAAAGGTCTTCTTCAACGCGTGGCAACACAAGATGACTGTGCTGCTGCTCAGCAGTTTCCTTGCTACCGTCGCGATCGTGTTGGTGATGATGGGCCTCTTGGCCGAGATCATCGTCCGGACCTATCACGAGTCTCAGAGCAAGCCGATTTATCTCGTGCGTGAAATCTTAAACCCGGCTGAGGCGTGTGCGGAATCGTCGGCTGGTTAAGCCCTGGGCGGCAGCGCCCGAATAGAAAGGTCCTCGAGCGAATGACGCAGACCCTGGTTCACCGTGGGCCGGACGGGCAGGGCGTGCACGTGAACGGACAGTATGGCTTCGGTCATCGCCGCCTCTCCATCGTGGACCTCGCGGGCGGCAAGCAGCCGATGCTCACTCGCGATGGCCAACACGCCATCACGTTCAACGGGGAGATCTACAATCACCAGACGCTGCGTCGGGACCTTGAAAAGCTCGGTCATCGCTTCACGACAAAAAACAGCGACACCGAGACGCTGCTCTTAGGCTTCAAGCAGTGGGGCGCCGACGTGCTCGGCAAGCTGAACGGGATGTTCGCGTTCGCCGCATGGGATGAGAGCACTAAGAGTGCGCTCATCGCCCGCGACCGAATGGGGCAAAAGCCGCTCTATTACAGCCATCTCGACGACGGCACGCTCCTCTTCGCCTCTGAACTGAAGGCGTTGCTCGAGCATCCAAAGATCGCACCTGTGCTCGACCCGACCGCCGTCGCGCTCTACCTGACCCACGAGTACGTGCCGTACCCGTACTCAGCGATTCGAGGCGTGCGAAAACTCCCCCCCGGGGAGCTACTGCACTGGCAAGATGGCAGGCTAACCCAGCGAAAGTACGCGACGATTCCGTTCGCGGATGACACCCCGAAGCGTTCAGAACGCGAGTGGATCGAAGCGCTGCGCAGTGAACTCTCTGCGGCTACCCGTCGCCGGCTCATGTCGGACGTCCCGCTCGGTGTGTTCCTCAGCGGAGGCATCGACTCATCGGCGATTGTTGCGTTGATGGCGGAGCATGTCCCCGGCCCCAAAATTAAGACGTTCTCGATTGCGTTCGATGACGCCTCGTTCGACGAGTCGGACTACGCGAAACAGGTCGCGCGCCAGTTTGGAACGGAACATCACACCAAGACATTCACCGCCGACGAGATGCTGGCGACCTTGCCCAAGGTCGTCAGGTTCCTCGACGAACCGTTCGGTGACGCGAGCATCCTACCGACCCACCTACTGAGCGACTTTACGCGCGAGTCTGTCACGGTCGCCCTTGGTGGCGACGGCGGAGACGAACTCTTCTGCGGTTACGAGACGTTCCGCGCCGACACGGCGGCTCGCATTTATCGCAGGCTGCCCCGTGGGCTGCGGGACGCGATCAGCAGTGGCGTGCAACACATGCCCGTTAGCAAGGACAACTTCTCGCTCGACTTTGTCGCGAAGTCGTTCGTTCGTGGTGCGGACGCGATGCCCGAGTTCCGGCACACTCGGTGGCTGTCCTCGTTCATTCCGAACACGTCGGACGACCCGCTGCGACGGGAATATCGTGACTCGATCCCCGACGGGACGGTGTTCGGTGTCATGGCGAAGCCGTACTTGGAGTGCCCGGACCCTCGGCACCTCCAGCGCCTCTCGCACGCCTATCTGCGCACCTATATGGCCGAGGACATCCTTACGAAGGTCGATCGGGCGAGCATGGGATCGAGCCTCGAGGTGCGTTCTCCGTTCATGGATCCAAATCTCGTCTCGCTCGCCGCCAGAATGCCGCCGAGTCTGAAGCTAAGAGGCGGGTTCCAGGCCAAATACGCGCTCAAAAAGGCTCTGGAGCCGGACCTTCCGCACGAGATTCTCTACCGGAAGAAGAAGGGCTTCGGCATCCCAGTCGGAAAGTGGCTGAATGGTCCGCTAGCCGGGGAGGCAGATCGACTGCTCAACCCTGAGAGAATCGAACAAGGCGGCCTGCTGGAGCCAGCGGTCGTTAAGCGGCTGCTCGGCGAGCATCGTGCAGGTGCGCGCGACAATCGAAAACAGCTGTGGACCTTGATGATGCTGGAATACTGGCGGGAGCAGTTTGATGTCGGACTCTAGTCAAACGCAGGACGACGGCCAACTTCAAGACGACGGCCCGAACTCCTACGAAGAAGTCTCCCGATCGGGTGGACCGGTCATGCGAGTGCTTCCCTGGATCGTCGCTATCGCGATCTTCGGATTCATCCTGAATTCGACGGACCTCGACGCGCTGCGGGCTTCGGCTGCCTCTGCAAAGTGGACGCAGTTCTGGCTGGTCTCGTTTACGCTCTACGCCGTGATCTTCCTCACCGACTCGTTCACGGTATGGTGGATGTATCGGCGTTTTCACGTCCCAAAGATCAAGTACCGTGACGTGCTTCCGGCGCGAGGGGCCTCATACTTCCTGGGCATCCTCAACTACGCGGCCGGCTCAGCCGCGATGGCCTTCTATTTCAAGAAGAAGTTCAAGGTTGGGTTCCTGGAAGGTGGTGCTTCATTGCTTCTGCTGATGCTCGTGGACCTAGGCCTCGTCACGATTGCTGTGCTGATCGGCAGCTCGATGCTGCCAGGTGC
>JBLHWZ010000393.1:0-4699 GCA_047629415.1 Bradymonadia bacterium
CTGATAGTCCCGGTCCCTGAAGTTGCCGAGCAGACCGCCTTCGCTGATGTCAGCTCCGGTTCCAGGGCCCGTATTGCCGCCTATAGTAGCGTGCATGAAGAAGAGTCGAAGGTCCAAACCGTCAACAAGCTGGTCGACCGTCTGCAGCACTGCTCCGGATCGGTAGGTGTTGGTCTCACCACGCATTCCGGTTGCGGCTGCCGCTCCCGGTCGAACAGCGCTGAAACGTGATTCAGGGGTGTCGTTCGGGGAGAAGAAGTCGAACGGAAGCAGGCGGAGCGTGAGAACGTCTACGATCTCCGCGTCTACCGTGAAGCCGTCGACCATGCCGCTCATGTAGTAGTCTCGGGGCGCGCCGCCGATCTGAAAGCGCTGCCGACCGGCGCGAACGCTCAGATTGAACGAATCGGTATGCACAGGGCGGAGGATGACCGATGCCGCACCGAGCCGGACCGAAGAGCTCGACGAGGAACCGCCCCAAGCAGCGGACGTGTCGAGCGTGACATCAATCGCCACGCCATCGGACGGCTTGAAGACCGCGGTTAAGTCGAGGTCGGTGCGTCCGTACGTTGCACGGTCATCGGAGTCGATAATCGCTGGGATGCTCGACTCATCGATGCCCCTGAGATCGGCGTTATCGTACGAAACGATGTCGGCGTCACCTCGGACTTCGATGGTAACCATCGCATTGTCAGGCGCGTCGCCTAGTTCATAGAAGCCTGCTTCTGACTCAACCTCTGCCTCTTCGGCGAGAGCGGGAGCAGCGAGCGAGAGCGCCATAGCGGCGACAAATCCACTTCGGATACTGGGCATGAAATCCAGACTGAGATCGCGCAGACGCGCGTTTGGGGAGTCGCTGAGCGACTAGAGTTCCTCGACCTGACCCGGGCTGATTACCCACATCTGGACGTCAAAGTTGTTTACTACCGGGCCGCGGACCTGGAGTTCTGTACCGTATGCTGGCTGAAATCCACGCCGCCCGAGCTCCGCATCGATGCCGATAAGCCAGCATACGGGCAGATCAGCCGCTGGTACCGAGACGCCGCCCTCACTGACACAAGCGTCCGGGCAAATGTCCGCACACGCTTCGGTCGACGGGCACCGGGTGAGGCATTGGACTTCGCAGGTCCGAACGCACTGGAGCAGCTCCCCAGTGAAGTCCTCGCCACGCTGACGCCGCGACACGAGTTCGGACGTCATCACCATCGAGTTGAAGTTCAGGTTTGTCGGTTCGACATGAACGAAGCCCTCAACCTGCTTCACCTGACCGACATATTCGGTGGTGAACGGCTCAGTGGCGTTCCTGTAGAGCACATCTTGTCCCGTTTCCTCAGGGATGCGCTCGACGGCTGCAACAAGAATTGCTCGCGTATCCGCGTCCGAGTTGAACGTAAGTGTTACGGCGTCGACCGTCAGACGAACTCGATCGCCGAACGTGTAGGGGGCGACGCGGGAGTCACGAAGGACAATGATACCGCCGGTATCGTCTTCGACTGTGTAGACACCATAGTGACGCTCGTCCTGCCCGCAGATCTCGACCTTCATATACTGCCGAGGGTGCAGCGTTACGACCGCTTCGATCGTCATCGGCAGCTCAGGAACGACGACTGGGGCGCCTCCTCGGCACTGATCCGTTGGGATAGTGACGTTAGGACCAATGAAGATGTTCGGGTCGCCACCGCCCTGCCCATCTTCAGGAAAGACTGCGATTAGATCCGCCACGCTGGCCATGCCGTCACGCGGGAGGCCGTAGATCGCACCGGCTTCCCGGTCTGCGAACTCAATGGCCTCGTCCGCGGTGATCCGCACCGGTTCGGATCCCCAGATTTCGTCCACTGGTGTCGCGACCGTTCGAGCGTCGCCGCAAGCAGCTGTAAGTGCGCCCAAAGTGAGCGAGATAATGAGAAGCCGCATTGACTCAGTCCTCGTTGTAGACCCAGAGCCAGTCAAAGTTCACTGTATCCAGCTGCGGGTTGTTACCGAACGCTCGGACTGGTCCGACGTAGGTTACGCAGTTACCAACAGCCAAGAACTGGCTTGCTGATCGAAGGATGACGCTCTGGCTACCGTAGCTCATATTGTAGCAGGTGGACGAGCCGCCGCATTCGGGCTGGTCGACGCCATCAACCGTGCCGGTAACACGGACGACAGAATTGATGTCTGCCGGCGTGAGGGCTTCGTCACCGATGTCTCGGATGTAGACGTCGTTCCCTTCGCTCTCCAGCTGCCAGCCACTAGCTGTGCTCACTTGGCTGCCCCCACCGAAGTTCCCCAACGACGTGACCGTACCCGAGACTCGCTGGCCAACCTTGATCGAGAAGCTCGGCTGTGAGTCAGTATCCTCTTCCTGAAAGAACGTGCTGATGGTGCCGTTCGCGTCAGCCAAGAAGAACACTCGCTGTGCGCGCTGAGTGTTCTCGTTGTTGAAGTCGGTTGCGACGACTGTTGCGTCAGTGATCGTCCATTCGCCGACTACCGGGTCAGCCCCGTCGGCGGGTGCCGCAGCGAGCAGAGCGGCGATACCGGCATCGTAGGCAGCGTCGTAAGGCTCGAACCGAGGTGCTCCGCCATTCGGCGAACTCGGGTCGGGGTCGCTCCCGACGAACACCTGTCCAGTGAACACAACGCCCTCGCCACAAGCGAGTCCAGACGCGTCCCGTGGCGTGTCGGGGAAGACATCCGCGACGGCGTCCTCAGCGCCCGTGTCTTCACCACCAACATCAACCGCGGTGTCCTCGTTTCCGAGGTCGGTCGAACCCGTGTCGCGGGAGCCGGTATCGGGGTTCGTGTTCGTCGAGTCGATGAACGGATCTTCTGTGGCTTCGCAAGCGGAGAATGCGAGGATCAATGTCGCGGCTAAGAAGGGGATTCGAATCGAGCGCATGACGTAGGTGTGTGAGAGGTAAGCCGAAGCGCGCTACCGCAGACCCGACGCCAAGTCAACGCGAGATCCAAGCATCGGCCGTGCTGTGTCGACCCTCATTGATGCTAGCGGCAGAGGCCGTGACGCCCTAGAGAAGACCAATGACACGCACCATCGGAATCACCCTCGCGCTCACCGGAATCCTCGCATCGTGTGGCGTTGACCAAATGCCACCGAGCTTTCTGGCCGGTGGAAACTCAGGGCAGCAAGACGTGTCCGCCGGCGCCCGGACTGACACCGGGTCCGATGCGGCGGTGGATGCCCAACCTGATGGGGCTGAAACGGATGGCACACTCGACTCCGGCGTACCGGGCCTCGCGGATGTTCCGGAGGGGACCGAACCCGACGTTGTCGTGGTGACCTTCAACGTGGAGCGGCTCTTTGACGCCGTTTGCCAAAGCAACAATTGCGAGGACGGATTCGAGAGCGCCCCGTCTGAGGCTCAAGTGCGCTACAAAGTGGGCATTATTGCCGACGGAATACGACAGACAGGAGCACATGTTGCGCTGCTCCAGGAAGTGGAGAATCTCGACGTTCTCCAGGATCTTACCGCGGAGTTAGGGGCCGAGTGGAACGTCAGCTTGATCGGAGAAACCGGCGGAACCGCGTCCCTCGACGTCGCAGTCTTGGCCAGGAACACGACCCTGCTGGCCAGCGAGAGCCACAGAGGAGATGTTTTATTCCGCCCAGACGGTTCGAGGACCTCATTCGCTCGCGAGTTTATGGAAGTCCACTTGGAATACGGTGGGGGCCGCCTGATCGTCTTCAACGCTCATTTCAAGGCCAAGAGCAACGATGACCCGGGCCGTCGTGAAGCGGAAGCTATCGCGGCGAGGCAGATCGTTACACGAGTGATCGCCGAGCGTCCCGACGCCATTGTGGTGCTCGGTGGGGACTTGAATGATGTTCCAGGCAGTGCCCCTATCGAGCAACTCGAAGCGGAAGGTGACCTCGCGCGGGTCGCCGCGATACTGCCCGAAGGCGAGGACTGGACCCACGAGTTCCGCAACACACGAAACGCCATCGACCACCTCTACCTCGCAACTGGCGCCTCCGGCGGGATCACGCCAAACTCCGTCTGGGTGGCGCGGGATGCGAGCGGCGGTCTAGCGGGCAGCGACCATGCAGCCTTGCGTGCAGGATTTTCATTTCCATGACTGAAGACCAACCAAAGAACTGCGGATCCGCCGCCAAGCCTCTGTTTCTGCTGGTAGCATTCGCGGGTCTCATCGGCGGGCTGTTGTGGGTACTCATGCCCAACGACACGTTCGATTTTCGATCGATGGGTCAAGACGAACTCGACTTCCCGCCTTTTGAACTGCCGGTTAACGCTCTCTCCACGGAGTGGGAGATCGAGAAACGTAACTCCGCGGATACCAGACCGGACTCTATGGGGCTGCTTGAGGCCGTTCGCCGGGTCAACTTCGCGCACGGGCTGACCAACCAGGGGATGTTCGAAGGAGACGTTGAGGCTTTGGAGCAGGACTTCCACGACCGCCGCCACCGATGGGCAGAATTCCGTTCAGGCGCGGAGTTTCTTCACCTCGGCTGGCAAGCACATGCCCGATTTGAGACCGCGCTTCGCGAGCTGCTTCGGCTGGCCAACACAACGGACACGCGCATTGAAGATATCTTGCGGAACCCGCTCGATCCGACAGTGCACTCCTACTTCGAGTCTTGCGGCGACTTCCTTGAGCACGCGAACGCCTTCGGCTTGATCGGTTCCACGGGAGAGGTCTTCGTACAACCCGAATTTTTCACCCTCCTCTTCCGCAG
>JBLHWZ010000394.1:0-4693 GCA_047629415.1 Bradymonadia bacterium
TCTTCTCCCAAGTCTTCGGCACGAACTCGATGCTTCCATCTCGAACGGCCTCGATCGCGGGCTCCGCTAGCGGCTTCATCTTCACGTACCACTGCTTTCCAACCGAAAGCGGTTCAACGACTGCACCCGATCGCTGTGATCGGCCTGGTGCGAGCCGGTACGGCTCCACTTTCACCAGCAGACCGAGCGCGTCGAGGTCCGCGACCATCGCTTTGCGCGCATCGTAGCGGTCCATGCCTTGGTACTTCTCCGGCGCGTTTTCGTTCACCTTCGCGTCCAGATCGAGAATCTGAATCCGTTCAAGGTTGTTCCGCCGCCCGGTCTCGAAGTCGTTGAAGTCGTGCGCTGGAGTGATCTTCACAGCACCGGAGCCGAACTCCATCTTCGCTGCTTCAGGATCGCAGATAATCGGAATCTGTCGGTCGGTCAGTGGCAGTGCGACGAACTTCCCGTGCAGATGCTTGTAACGCGGATCGTCAGGGTGGATGGCCACCGCGGTATCTCCGACGAGTGTCTCCGGCCGCGTGGTGGCGACAGTCAGCGTCTCGTCCGTGCCCACGACTGGGTAGGCGAGGTGCCAGAGGAATCCGTCTTCCTCCTCTTGCTCTACCTCGAGGTCCGAGAGAACGGTTTGGCGAACGGGGTCCCAGTTCACGAGGCGGTCGTCTCGGTAGATCAGCCCGTCTTCGTGGAGACGGACGAACACCTCTCGCACTGCTGTGCTCAGTCCTTCATCCATCGTGAATCGCTCGCGCGACCAGTCAAGCGACGAGCCAAGCCTGCGAAGTTGGAGCCCGATGCGGTCACCGTACTTCTCTTTCCATGCCCAGACATGCTCAAGGAAGGCCTCACGACCGATGTCCTTTCGGTTGATCCCCTGCTTCTCCAGGTTCTCTTCCACCATCTTCTGGGTGGCGATGCCCGCGTGGTCGGTGCCCGGGAGCCAGAGCGCCTCGTATCCGTCCATACGCTTCCATCGGATCAGGATGTCCTGAATCGTGTTGGTGAGCGCATGCCCCATGTGAAGGGCGCCGGTGACGTTCGGCGGCGGGATGACGATCGTGTACGGCTCTTTATCGCTCGTCTCATCGGCGCGGAAATAGTCTCCGTCTAGCCAACGCTGGTACCAGCCCTCTTCAATGCTGGCGGGATCATAGCTCTTCGAAAGCTCGCTCATCGTATCACTCCAATTGCGTGCCGGCTCCGTAGCCGGACTCGGGCATCTAACGCAGGAAAACGCGGGTTTCAACGGCACGTTCCACCACGAAATGAAAAAGCGGCCGAGGCGCGAAGCCAGGGCCGCTCATTCGTTGGCAGATGCTCTATTCTTCGACGTTTGCGTAGAGCACTTCAAGCTGTGCATCGATCGCCTTTTCGGCCATCGCGGGCAACTCACCGTCGATGAACGAGTCGATCTTCTTCGTGGCGTACGCCTCAACACGCGTGCCGATCGTCTGACGAAGCAGTCCGGCGAGGACCTCTTTCACGATTGGCGGGAGCATCTCTCGGACGAGTTCTCGAACGTGCGCCTCGTCGATCTCGACCGGAGCCGCCGTAAGAACCGAGGGCTCGACCACTGCGTTCTGCGAGGTGGGCTCGGACGCGTCCCTCTCCGCCGCTGCTGGTGCCACAGAGGGCTCTACCGCGGCCGGAATCGGAAGCGGGTGTACGGCCGGAAGTGGCGCTGGAACCGCTGCGGCTGGCGCCGGCGGTGTGTACGAAGCCGGCGGCGTGTAGGGAGTCGGTGGCGTGTACGTCGCTGGCGGCTGAGTTTGCGGCAATGCTGCAGGCGGCGGGACCGCGGCCGATCTCCGTGGCGGCGTGGGAGGGGGCAACGGCGGGAGGGCCTCCACTCGTGCGTGATCCTCTATAGGAGTTGGCAGCGGGGTGGCACTCGGCGGTGGGCCCTTGACCTGCGGAAGCGGAGGCGGACCGACTTGTAGCGTGGATGCCGCTGCAACTTCTTGACCCGACTGAACCCTGCGGAACCCTCCGCCCGATTCTGCTGCGGGATGGGCGGGCGGCTGTGTCGGAGGTCGAAGCGGTGGTAGCCGCGGTGCGCCCGGTAAACCGCCGATCAGCGGCACCGCGGGCATTCCCGCGACCGTCCGCGCGTCATCTGGTGTCAGCTGCGGAGGCCTCACGCTGGCACGTGAGGCGGCCTGCGAGACCTTCTCAATCAACGCGTCCGTCTTGAACGGTTTGTAAATGTAGTCGTCTGCGCAAGCGGCAGCCCGGGTCTCATCAAAACCGCCCCACGTTCCGCCCATCATTACGAGTGGAATGCTCGATAGATCACGGTCGTTTCGAATCTCCTGACAGAGTTCGAACCCGCTTTGATCGGGCAGGGCGTAGTCGATGAGTGCTACCGCCGGGCGATGCTCGCGCATCATCCGGACAGCATCCGATGCCGTCGCGGCACCAATGATCGTGTAGGGCGACCCGTGAAATACCCATTCCACTACGGTGCGAACGGTTCGGCTGTCGTCTACAACGAGAATCTTCTGGGTCATGTCGTCCCGAGAGTTTCGGGCCGATCCAAAAGGACCAGCTGGAGGGTCTAAACGAGTACCATCCCGGCAGAACGGCGGTCAACTAATCGGCGGCCCGTCCGTCGGCGACTCGGATCTGCGCAGCGGTCGCGAACCGTCGGGGGCGTCAACGAAGAGAGCCCCGTCGCTTCCCTCCGACGTCCATGAGAGCACAGTCTGATATGCCGATTCGACAAATCGAGCGACGGCTCCTGCTACCTCCACGCCGATAAATCGATCCCCATCTGTCACAAGCGCGGCACCTACCAGCGGCAGGCGTTCATCGGTGGTGGTCACGCCGTGCCAGGCAGGTCCTTCGATTTCGAGCCGCCTAATGAAGGTCGCGGTGCCTTCGACAGTGACGGGATAGGTGTAGCGGCCCACCTCCAAGATCCATGTGCCCGCGGCCGTTTGCCGGAGACTCCTCGTGAAGAGCCGGGCGACCCGCGCGTTTTCAACGGCAGACCCGTTAAACGACCATCTACCGAATGCATCGAGCCGGAGGTCATCAAGCTTGGCCCCGTGCTCGAGGAACCCGCGTACGCTTTCGGGCACCTCTGGATCGGCGAGCGTCGCACGCAATAAGAGATCAAGATCATTCATCGCCAAATCCAAACCATGCTCGGTATGAGTCCTCCGCCGCGGTCAGCGCGAACGCCCTGCGCTGCCCTTGGCCCGCTTGCACCTGAATCGTTCGAATCCCGCGGTTCGTGACCTCATCCAGCCTCGCAGTCGCGTCAACCGAATGCTGAGGAACATACGGCTCGGAACGTAACTCCATCCCTGGATACACACCAGCGGCCGCACTCGGCGAACCAGCGTCTACCTGAGAGACGAACCATCCCCCGTCCACCGTTATCGAGGTTCGGAACCCATAGTACGGGGCGGGCTCCACGCGCTCGACGACCTCCAAACCGATCTCGTTCAACTGAGAAAACACCGGCAGCGGTTCTCCGCCGAGAATGTGTTCATCGAAGAACGCGGTCCAGCTGGCGCCCGAATAACGCTCCAGAGCGTCTCGAATCGCCGCATTGGTAAGCGGTAGGACGAGGGCGCTCGCGTCTCCTCCAAGATACCCGAAGAATCCCTCGACGGTTCCGCCGCCTGTCCGACGAAGTTCGAGTTCAATGAGTAGCGCCGCGATCGCCCCGTGGTCATACGGGAAGCGCTGCATGTCCCGGTTGGTCCAGAAGTCCTCAGACATCGAGGACATTGGGACCTGCCGCGCAGGGTTATTAAGGTACGCGGCGATCGCCCGGCCAAGATAACGAAAAAAGGCGGACTCTTCGATCAGTCCCCGTGCAGCCGCGTTCTGCATTGAGACGAAGTCGGTCACGCCCTCTCGAAACCACATCGTCTGCAGTTGGTCTCGAGCGGCGAACGTAAGAGTGTGTCCGTTGAGACGATGGAAGTTCTCGTGTGCGATGAGCTCCGTGAGTCCGTCGGTGCGGGCGTCGACGTTATCGCCTACTTCCAGGATGAACCCGCCCGCGCGGCCCGAGCCAGTTCGAGCGTCTACGTCGTCTGCTCGTCGAAGGACGACCACTCTCGTTCCGTTCGCGGCCTCGCCGAGTAGATCCGCCTGCGCCTCGACTACGGCCAGCGCCAGATCCGCGAGAGTCTGGGGCTGGCTCGCGATCGACTCCTCGATCCAGAGGTCGACAGTGCGCCCGCCTCGAGCGCGCTGCACGTGCTCGAATCTGCCGGCGAAGTACCCAGCATCAACCAGCTGGTTGATCGAGTGCGCCTCATCGAGGGGGAGCGTAGACCGGATCTGCCATACGCCGTCCTCCGCATGAACGGTGACACGGGCGTTGCGGTCGAAATCTGGGTTAAGATCCAAAGGCTGCGCGACGATCGCGTGCCCAAAAGAGAAAAACCGATCCGCTGATCCAATGGCCCTGAACCGGGAGGCGTGGTTCAGGTCGCGATCGCGCGGCGCGATCTGGTAGCTTAGATACAGGGCCTGACCGCCTTGAACCCCGACGAATGCTGAGGCGCCCTCGACGAGTACTGCGAGTTCCCGACCCGCCTCGTCGGTGGCGTGGATCGAAGTGATGGCCTCCAGAAAACCGGTTCGACCGGCTACGCGATCAGGGAACGCGATCTCGACTGCGTCGGGCAGATGGTCCGATCGGATACTCAATGTGACTTGAAGATCG
>JBLHWZ010000395.1:0-4691 GCA_047629415.1 Bradymonadia bacterium
CGGTTTCGGCTCTTTGGCTCGTCTGGAGCCCCAGGCGACCTGTGGATCGGGCACGACGATGCAACGGAGCGGCTGTATGTCTTAGTGGCCAAAACGACGGTTGCTCCACCCGTGAACCGAGAGTGGCTGGCTTGGGTCGTCTCGCCCCTCAACGAGTTTGCGGACGTACCGGGCGGCTTGGAAACCCTGGGCTGGGACGAGCCTACCGAAATCGCGTTGCTGCGCTTCGGCGCGTTCAACGGCATGGGGCGTGGCGGAGTCACGTGGCCGTTCTCGGAATACCGCGACCAAACAGTCGGTTCCGTAACAGGCACAACCAGTCTTGGCTCACTCACCTATACCGTAGAGGCCGACGGCGATCTCGCACTAGAGCTCCTTGGCAGCGGCGGCCCAGACGACGTAACCGCATCCTTCGATGGCGCCACAGTCCCGAACGGAGACTTCTTCGTCGGACCTCTACGCCGCACCATCGACAACTGTGGTGGGCGCTGGTCCACCGCCGGTCAGTGCGTTCACGACCCGGTCCTGGCGTTTGGTATTGACCGGGCCGACGCCGTAGGCCTCGATGCGATGGTAGGCAATTGGCGTATCATGGGCCTCGCCTACGAGGCTGGGGAGGCCGAGGCGGCCGGCGCCATCATGACTGCGGCGTTGGACGGAGACTTACGAGTGGACGGAGCTGGCGCAATTAGCGGAGACTTCAGCGGCACGGTCGGAATCTTCGGCTCCAGCGATACGTTTTTGCCGCCGACCACACGAATCGATCTAACAACTGATACGGGAACTGTCGTGCTTGAAGGGCATGTCACCCCAGATGGCTACGGCGTGTTCTGGGACCAAAGCGGCGAAACAGCTCGCAGGCCCATGCACGGCGGGTTCTTCCTGGTGGTTCGTCAGTAGTCGACCGCGACCGGCCGAAAACAAACGCTGTTCTTATCTGACTAGAAAGGCTGGTGCGGCTGCAACATCATCTGCTGCGCAAGCACGAATAGCGGAGTCTCCGGCGTCACCAAGTGAGGCGATTTTGCCGTCACTTCGGCAAGGGTCGTCGCAACAACCCGTTGCCCCGAAACGCCCAAACACACGTCTTCGGAAATCGTCGTTCCGTCGAATGCGCCGGTCTTAGCGATCTCGGCGGCCGCGGCCCCCATTCGGGAGGCGATAGTGTTGTCTAACGCAGACGGCTGCCCCCCGCGTGCGACGTGTCCGACCGAGTTGATCCGGACGTCCATCGGCTCGCCGTCGGTGTCAGTGATGTGCTCGTCGTTCTCGATCCGTCGCTTGAGTTCCTGCGACCAATCCGCACCGGCGCGCTTCAGCACGCCCTCGGCGACCACGATGATGAAATACCGGTACCGACGCCTGACTCCAGCCCGGAGCGATTCGATGATGGTGTCATGGTCCCAGGTCGCAGCGACCTCGGGGATTGCAACGACAGCGGCACCGCCCGCGACAGCGGACTCCAGTGCGAGCCAGCCCGAGGTATTGCCCATCACCTCGAGGATGACTGCCCGCTGGTGACTGTCGACCGTGTCACGGAGTTTCCGAATCGAATCGACGATGTTGTTGAGGGCGGTGTCGTAACCGATCGAGAAGTCCGAGCCCCAAACATCGTTATCGATCGTACCTGGCACGCCAATGATGCGGAACGGGCGATCGGGGAAGGTCTCGCGATAGTAGGCGCCAATTGTTTGGGCGCCCCGGTAGGAACCGTCACCACCGACGACAACCAGCGTGTGCACGTCGAGCTGGAAGATGTTCGCGGCCGCGACGCGGAGGAACTGCTCCTGCGCTACCTTCCGCGCTTCGAAGTCCGGCGCTTCCGGCGACGGTAGTTTGAGCTGTGGAACCCTACCAGTGCCCAGAAAGGTGCCGCCACGGTGCAGGATGTCACGGACCGCGCTTCGATCAACGTTGCGGTCCGTCGACGAGTCGAGCTTACCAGCCAAGCCGCGGTAGCCATCCCGGAAGAAGACAATCTCGCCTTCCGGATCTCGCATCTTGGACGCACGGAACACCGCGCGGACGGCTGCGTTCATTCCGGGCGAGTCGCCGCCGCTTGTAAGAATTCCGAGGCTCATGAGGTCTTTCGGGGGTCGTATGAGATGCCCAGCACCTAGGCGCTGACTAAGCGCGCATCAACCCCGGCCCTCATCGAATCGTCAAGTGCGACGGGCCCAGGCGGGCTGCCGGCGACGCTCCATCGGCGGAGACACGTCAGTCGGTGTTCCCGCCGCTTCCGTAGCGCGGATCCCAGTTGCCCGCGTTCACATCGCCCTCCTCTCCACCCGTCACTTCACCCTGCTCCTCGGCCTCGTCTTCCTCCTTCTCGATGGTACCGGGACCTGGACGCTCGCTAGTTCCGACGCCTTCTTCCGGATCGATCGTGCCATCGGTAGACACCTCGATCACCAACTGTTCGTACTCGGCGGCGCCGTCCACCTAACGGGGGTCGCCAGCGAAGGCGGTCGAGCTGGCTGCGAAGACAAATGAGACGACGGCGGCGAGCGCAAGTTTCTTGTTCAACATGATCAGGCTCTCAACCTGAGTTTGAGCCCCACGTGCGCGTCGTCCAGACATTCTAAACGCTGATGCGACCGTGCTGAGTGTGTAAGCTACGACCGAGCCGCTGGAGGCCATCACGTTCGCCTCAGCTTAGTATCGCGCCCCCTCATGTTTGGCGCACCGGCTGAACCAATGGGAGCGCGCTCAGCGACCGCTCTGTTTTTTGGGCTCGAGCTAGACAAGAACCGTGGTACGTTGGGTCGCTGCAAGATCTGAAGCGTGAACAATGTAAGTGCGGATTAACAATCATGAAGTTATTGTACCCTGCCCTGGTTGGGCTCCTTGTCTCCGGTTGCTCGTCGGTCGCAGAACCTGCAACCGATAGCGGGACCCCGCCAGACGCTGTCGATGTTGCGGACGCCGCTGTGGCGGACACCCCTGATGTCGCAGACGTAGCGATAGCCGACGTGTCTGAGGATGCTGAGGATGCCGCAGATACCACGACGGATGCCGACGCCGACGGCGGTCAGACGTTGGTGGGTACATGCTCAGCCGCTGACCCTTCATCGTGCGCCTATACACCTGCCCAACTCTACGAGGTGGGGGGTAGAGCCGAGCGAACCATTATTTATACCGACATCGCAGGCGCGGAACGAAGCGTGAACATCGAGGTCCGCCGTCCAGTCGGAGGTCCCGAGCCGAGCCCACTTATTGTTTGGAGCCACGGCGGCGGCAGTGGAAGGGACAACCCAGCCAGCGTTGCTGAAGCCTGGGGAGAAATCTTTAACAGAGCGGGGTTTGTCTCCATCGCCATCGCGCATGAGGGTCGCAGCGCTGAAGAGACACGAGACCTCTGCCTCGCGCTGAACCTGGGCGGATGTGAGCTAATCCCCTGCGACATCGGAGACGCCTGCACACGCGGTGCAGCGCCGGATGAAGAGATTGGCATCTGCGTTGCGGATCCATCGCTCGGCGGCGGATACTGTAGGCATTTCAGGGGTCTCCATTGGGACCGCCCCACCGACTTCAGCGAGGTGCTTGATTGGGTTGAGGCCGAAGCATCCGGTGGCATGCTCGACGGCGTCGTGGATGTCGCTCGTATCGCCTATGCCGGGCATTCGGCAGGCGCCGGTTCGACGATGATGGTTGCTGGCGCCGCACGTTGGTATCGGGAGTCGGCGGGGGACCAACTTCTTATGGATACAAGGCCGGTCGCCTTCATGTCCTGTTCGCCGCAAGGGCCTGATGACTCTGGGTTCACGACGACTTCATTTACGCGGGAGCGCTGTGAAGAATTGGCCGCACCCGAGGATCGCGGTGGCTGTCTCACACGCCCTCATCTGGTGTTAACGGGCCGTGGCGATGGTGGTGACAATGAAGGCGAGAATCGCCGGCTTACCTTTGATCTCGCGCCCGACGGAGAGCGCTACCTCGCCTACATCACTGAGCTGGCGCCTCAACACACGACCTTCAATTACGAGACTGCGGGGTGTGAGCGCTACGCTCAAGACAACGCGCTTGGCTCCGAATTCCCAGCTCGATGCGATACGTATCGTCTGTGGATTCGTTCCGCAGCTCTGGCCTTCTTTGACGCCACGCTTCGGGATAGCGCGGATGCCCAAACCTACCTCGAGTCCGACAACATGGATGTGTTGAGCGGCGCTGCGCTTGAGTGGACCGCGAGATAGCGACAGTGACTGTCATAGCGACAGACGTAATGGGCTGGCCCCCATTCTCTCGACGCCTCAGTTGAGTTGTTGAACGGGTGATATTTGCAGCTCGTACTGCCTAGATGAGCGGCATTTCGAGCGACTATTCGATGGCGAAGATCAGGCCAGCGTGCTGGGCGCAGGAGCATCAACCATGCCCTGGCCCACCGCCAGATCCGTTGCGACATTGGCGAACAAGGACCAGCAGCTGTCTTCACAGCCGGTCAAAACAGTCGAAGCTGGCAGCAAGGTCACGAGAAAACGCAATGACAAGGGACGTGGCAGGAGCGCCCGATCGCCACTGTCGATGCGAAACCGAGGAGGAGTTCGGCGTATCGAGAGTGGGGATGGCCCAGCGGTAACAATTCTTCCAACCCGTCACGCGGTCTGCTCCTGCTCGATGGTGACCTAGACTTGGAGCGCTCCCGACGTGAGTTCCGACCGGCCGGCGACTGCGAAGAAAACCTCAAAATCCCG
>JBLHWZ010000396.1:0-4686 GCA_047629415.1 Bradymonadia bacterium
CACGAACCCGAGCTCCTCGACGATCCGTGCGAGTTCGAGGAAGACCCAGTACTCGTAGAGCGCCGCGACATCGCGCTGCCCTGCCGAGAAGAGATCGTCGGATCCTTCGAAGTCGATCGACGCCGCGACGTCGGCGAGGAGATACGACCGGAACAACTCTCGATATCCGGCTCGACCGGTCAGCACCGTGTTGGAGCTGGGAAAACGGGTGAGGGGGCCGGCTTCAACAATCGCCGGGGTCAGGAGCGCGAGCTGAAGCCGTTCGGCAACGTAAGTGGCCTCTTGCCGGCCGCGTGAGTCCGCTGCGCTCGTGCCAGTCAGCAACTGCGCGATCCTTTCGGCCAATCCGATCCATTCTTCGAGTGCAAAGCGAACGAACTGGTTGGGCACCGTGTCGAACGACTCCTCGTGGATGACGCGCTCCACCTCGCGTGGCAGCGATCTCAGCCGGGTACGGGTGTGCAGCGCGGCAGTCCGTTCACCCGGGCCAGTGAGTTGGCGGGCAAGTGACGGCCCGGGCCGACAACCCCGCGACGGGTCGACCAGCTCATGTCGCTCGAGTAAGGCGGAGTGCGGACGATGCCGAATGACCTCGAGCGCTTCGGCAAACAGCTCCGACTCGATGAACGACTGAACGAACGCGAAGCGCTGATACAGCGTTTCTGCAGCTGTGTCCTGGTCGGCTGCGAACGCAGATTGGGAGCTGGATGCGAAAGCGGACTGCAGAAGCTCGGCGCCTTCTTCGGCAAGTCGCAGCAACATGTGCTGGAACTCAGACTCATAGTCGAGCTTGCGCGATCTGATTTCGAGGTCGCACCAACCTCGCTTCCCTGAACTCGAGTGAACCGCCACACGCACCGTCCCGGTTGAGCGCCCCGTCTGCAGCCGCCCTCGGTGCATACCGCCTGGTGACTCGCTGAGTAGCTCTTGCGGCTCGACGGCCGTGACGCTCCCTTCGTTCAACTCGATGGAGTAGTCGTATGCGGTCTCCTCCAGACAACGAACCGACGGACCCGGGAGACCCTCATGCGGTCCGCCACGGCGATCTTCCAGCGTGTCCATTCCCCGCCAATCTTCGGCTCGTGGGAGGCACCGCAACGTCAGTGATCCGAGCCGCTCTCCTTCGTCGTCGCGAAGCGCCAGGATCGCAAGTGTCGTCACTCGGCGAAGCTCACGAAGTGGCGGTCGCGTAAGCGCTTGGCCATTCGGTGCAGCTTTTCGTAGCTCGCCGGCAATTTGGCTCCAGAAGGCTCCGTCGCTGCAGTGTCGAACGTCCGCGAGACATCTGAATCCGCTCCTTCGAAGCACCACCGGCCAAGTTCGTTCAGCACTTCGGTGAGCTCACGACGGCTGCCGTGTAGTCGGGGCAACACCTTCTGCAGAACTTGAAGGTCGAGCGCGACGGAAGTGTCTGAGTCGATCTCGCGGAACCGGCGGGCGAACTGAATCGCTTCGTGATAAGTCCGATGCCCGAACTCTCGGTCGTGCTTCGACAGCAGTTGGTGAAGCCCCCGGAGGCGGGTACCAAACGTGTAATCTTCGGCCGATGCCAAAGGTGCCAGTCGAGCGGCTTCGAGGAAACCAGCTGCGAGGTCTGGTGATCCTGGTTCTACGTCCAAGAGCGACCCGGCACCGCCGAGATCAGAAGACAGAACACGGAACTCGAAGGTGTTCGCCCGATCCAACACTTTCGGCGAGAACATGTAGGTCGTCTCATCGACGTTGACGGTGCCAACAATGAACAAGTTGTCTGGGAGATGTACCAGATCATTAGTGCCGGATCGTGCGCGATACTCACCGTCGTCGCCCAGCTCCAGATCTGGCACGACACGTTGGCCAGACTCCATCCCGGAGAGGACGTCAGCGAAGTACCGCTCGACATGAGCGAGGTTCATCTCGTCAAGGACAAGTACGAACGGCCGAGTCGGGTTCGCTGCCGCACGAAGGATGAACTCAAGCGTCTTCGGCACGATCCAACGCTGCTTCCCGTCCGCCGACGTCGCAGCGAGAGCATCCTCGTAGCCGAGAAGAGAGTCGGGGCTCGTCCAGTCCGGACGGACCGGGACCACCTGGACCGAATCGGCCCCCAGCCACTGGCCGAACGCGAGCGCAAGCCTCGTCTTGCCTGATCCAGAGAGCCCGGTCAGGATGACGAACGGCTTCGTTGCCAGGGCGGTGACGAACGAGCCAACGAGTTGATCGTGGCGTTTGCCGTAGTCGAGCCCAGATTCCATTGCGGCCTGAGCAAACGACTGGACGACCTCGGTGAATGGAGCTGGTTTCACTTCGACCACCTTCTTCTTCGGTCGGGACCTGAGCTTCTGACCTGCGACGGTCACGCCCTCAACGAGGATCGCTCGGCTCTGGCTGATTTCGGAAAGGCGGAACGACTCGGCAACGGGGCCGCCGAAGCGCTCGTCGAGCGAGGCGATGCCGATCTCGCCAAGCGACTCAACGCGCTCGACCTCGATCCGGTGCGGATACACAACTGATTCGGCCTCGTCAGGCCAATAGGGCACCACTTCTTCGACCAGCTTCGACGTCACGCGGCAGAGGACGAGGTCGTCGAAGCTCGCCTCTCGAAAATGCTCAAAATCGACGCGTGGGCTGCCGCCTGTGTACCCCACAGAGAATGCGATCGTGTCGCCCGGTTCGAATTGGTCGTAGTAGTCCTGCTTGTGCTTCCAGCCCCACTTGCCGTTCGGCAGTGAATGATTGAGATTCGCCATCGACTGCACGCCGACGTAGACAACCCAGAGCTTGCCTGTTGGCCGTGCGACCGTGGCGGCTCCGCCGAGTACGTCGGCGAGGTATTCCCCGAGCTTCGGCGGCACCGGATAGAGGTAGCCCTGCTGTACCCCACCCGCCGAGGTGAATGGGCCGACTCCCTCACGTTGCTCAAGGTCGAGTTCATTCAACTGGATCGGGGTCTCAAGTTCCTGGTACCCGATCCGAGCGGTATAGCCCTCGGCCTGCCAGGGCTCATCTGCCAGCTCTGACGGTTTGAGACCTTCAACGCCATCCGACTCGGCAACTCCGACGGCACGTATGTGCCCCTTCGAGTAGTGGATCACGAGATCGCCGATGCGTACGTCTCGAACTGCGACATGGTGGCCCGCCGGGATGCCGGCCTTCGTCCTTTGCGGCGCCCAGATGTAGCCACCATCGCGCTCTTCGTCGTACGTTTTACCCTGATTCACCCACCAGACGGGTGGCGATTCGACCACGTCCGGACGTTCGGTCAATTTGGTCTGTATCAAATCGTCACCCATGCGCTGCCATTCTCCCATCGGGAACTCTGGCCGCCAGCATTCTTGGTGCTGTTCGGCATCGCCTATGCATTCCATAACCTGCAGTGCCCAGTCCCATCGAAATGCGGGAGATGCTCTACTTCGCCCAGGCTTCGGCATGGCAGTGTCGCCACTGCTGTCCTGTAAATCCGCTCCTGGTCAGAGTCAACCGAATATTTTCGGTCCGATTGAACCGGAAACACCCGCAGGTTCTCCACGACTGGCGAGGACGCCACGACGAATTGCCTGAGCCTGTGGAACTTCTGAGGAACGGCGCTCAGAAGCCCGGCAGCTCGGCCGTATCGATCGGCGCCGTTTCAAATATTCTGCGGCGGTCGAGTCGCGGAAGTGACGGATCATGATCCCTTCGATCAATGACGTGCTTCCCGATCACAAGTTCATCGTTGTCGAGGGTGAACTCGAAGATGACGATCTCATCGAGGCATTCATTGAGCGATACCCGGCCGGGAAAGACGGCTGGAACCTTCGTCGATGGTTCTATGGCAGCCCAATCCATGAGGACGGCCAGACCTGGGTGCTGAGCAATCAGTGGGGCGTCGACACAGAAGACGCGCTGCAAGCCCTGATAACACTCGCACCGAATGCTGACATCTCCTACACAGCGCGCTAACCGCCGCTGAAACGATGGGAGCCAACGACTCCGCCGTCACTGCGCAGGATTAGGGGCTCAGGTCGATCCGCAGCTCGTCGAGGATTGATTGGTCGTCGACACCGGCGAGGTATTCGATGAGGTCTTCTTGGCGGGGTTGGCCGAATACGAGGCGGTAGAGGGCGACTGATTGTTTGAGTCGTGAGAGTTGTCCGACTTCGCGGCTCATCGGGAGCGCGAGGACGTGGCGTTCGATGGCGCTGGGGCCCGGGTACACCCAGAATGGCTCCAGGTCGGTCGTGCCGGGTGTGGCGTCTGATGCGGCGTTGAACATGGCGGCCCAAATGTCGTCGGTGCTTTTGGTTTGCCAGGCTTCGGTTGCGTGGGCGGCTGCGACGTTGCGGCGGATGGCGTGGCCTTTGAAGCGGTGGACTCGTCCTTCTCGTTGTTCGAGGTCGACGGGGTTGGATGGGAGGTTCCAGTGGACGATGGCGTGGCAGTAGAGGTGGAAGTCGAGGCCTTCTTGTCCGATGGATGTCGATGCGAGGACGAATGGCCAAAACGGCGAGTTGAACGAGGTGCGGACGTTGCCGACGCGGATGACGGTGGCGTCGGATTCGGATCGTTCGTTGCCGAGTCGGAGTGCGAAGCGGCTGCGGAATCGGTGTTCTGGTTGGCCGCTGGTGCCGACGTGGTCTTTGGCGACGTAGTCGGCGGATTTGAGTGAGACGGCGCTGGAGCATTCTTCGGCGATCTTGTTGACGTCTTTCCATGACGTGATTTCGA
>JBLHWZ010000397.1:0-4674 GCA_047629415.1 Bradymonadia bacterium
CGGACCTCTCGAGCCCCGCCGACCTGCGAAAGCTGTGGAACTTTTTCCACCCACTCGCGCGCCAGATCGAGAAGTGCGGTCGCGTTGTCATCATTGGCCGACCCGCTGAGGACGCGAAGACGCCTGCGGCAGCCGCTGCCCAGAACGGCATCGACGGATTCACCCGCAGCCTCGCAAAGGAGTGGGGAAAGAACGGCGTCACCGCGAACACCCTCTTCGTCAAAGAGGGAGCCGAGGACCGCATCGCAGGTCCGCTTCGCTTCTTCCTCGACACCCGCTCCGCCTACGTTACCGGCCAGCCGCTCACGGTCACCAAGACCGCCCGCGCCTCGTCGTCGCCTTCCTGGAGCTTCCCGCTCGACGGCAAGGTCGTGCTCGTCACCGGCGCCGCTCGTGGCATCGGTCGCGCGACCGCACGTGTGTTTGCGAACGAGGGCGCCAAGGTCATCGTTCTGGACCGTCCTGACGACACCACCGAAGCCTCCCAGCTCGCTCGCGAGATCAAGGGCAGCGTGCTCGGCGTCGACATCACCGCTGACGACGCCGTTGAGCAGATCGCTGCTGCTGCGAAGGAAGCAGGCGGAATCGACGTCATCGTGCACAACGCTGGCGTCACCCGTGACCGCACGATCGCGAAGATGAAGCCCGAGTACTGGGACATCACCGTCGATGTCAGCCTCGGCGCTGTGGAGACGATCACGACCGCGTTGCTCGAGCAGAAGCTCATCAACACGGGCGGCCGAATCATCTGCCTCTCGTCCGTCGGCGGCATCGCTGGCAACATGGGTCAGACCAACTATGCCGCCGCGAAGGCAGGCGTGATCGGATACGTCCGCGCCCTGGCCCCGCTGACCGCCAAGCGTGGCATCACGGTCAACGCCATCGCGCCCGGCTTCATTGAGACCCGCATGACCGCCGCGATGCCTTCCGGCCTTCGCGAGGTCGCTCGACGGTTGAACAGCCTCAGCCAGGGCGGACGCCCGGTCGACGTTGGCGAAGCCATCACCTTCCTTGCCACGCCCCAGGCGGACGGCATCACCGGCCAGGTCCTCCGCGTCTGCGGCCAAGCCCTCATCGGAGCGTAGCCATGCCAGTATCGATTCACGACAAGCCCTCGCGCCGCGCCGTCATCGTCGCCGGCACCCGCACGCCGTTTGTTCGCGCGTTTGGAGACTTCCTGTTGCTCGACACGATCGCGCTTGGTGGTAAGGCCACCGCCGCGCTGATCGAGCAAACGAACCTCGGAAAGGAGGAGATCGACTCCATCATTTGGGGTGGTGTCATCCTCCCAGGAATGTCGCCCAACGTGGCGAGAGAGATCGCGCTCGACCTGCGCCTGCCGGAGCGCGTCGAAGGCTTCACCTGCACACGGGCCTGCGCCAGTGGATTGCAGGCCGTGACCCTTGCTGTCGCTGCCATTGAGCGCGGCGAAGCCGACGTGATCATCGCCGGTGGATCAGACTCGACTTCCAACGCCCAGATCGCCCTGCCCCAGAAGCTCGTTCACGCGCTAGCTCCGGTGGCGTTCGGCAAGGCGGGCCCCGGTGATATGCTCGGTGTGCTCGCACAGATGATGCCGATCACTGAGATTCTGCCGAAGATGCCGAAGATCGCTGAACGTACGACCGGCGAGGTCATGGGCGAGTCCTGTGAGCGCATGGCCGTCCGTAACGAGATCACTCGTGAAGCGCAGGACGAATTCACCGCTCGCTCTCACCATCGCGCAGCGGCAGCCATCGCCAGCGGCCGTTTCGACACCGAGGTAACGGCGGTTCAGACGCCGTCCGGCAAGTGGGTTCACACCGACAACCTCGTCCGAGCCAACACCAGCGTCGAGAAGCTCGCCAAGCTGCGCCCGGTCTTCTCGAAGACGGGAACGCTCACGGCCGGCAACTCGTCGCCACTGACCGACGGCGCTGCTGCGGTTCTCGTCATGGAGGAGTCCAAGGCGAAGGCCCTCGGCTACACCCCGCTCGCTTCGTTCCGAAGCTGGGCCTACACGGGCGTCGATCCTGCGGACCAGCTCCTCATTGGGCCGGCGATCGCGATGCCGATGGCATTGGATCGAGCTGGCCTGACGCTCAAGGACGTAGGTCTCGTCGATATTCACGAAGCATTTGCCGCGCAGGTTCTCTGCGTGACGAAGATGCTCGCCAGCGATGCCTGGGCCAAGCACCGCCTCGGAAAGGACAGCGCAATCGGCGAAATCGACCCCGAAAAGCTGAACGTTCACGGCGGCTCCGTCGCGATCGGCCACCCATTCGGAGCGACCGGTGCGCGCATGACCACGACCATGGCCAACGAGCTCGCCAGCACGGACAGCGAATTCGCGCTTATGGGCATTTGCGCAGCCGGTGGACTGGCCGCCGCGGCTGTCATGCAGCGGTTGTCCTAGGCCCCATCCGGAGCCGGGCGACTCGCTCGCGAGCCATCCCGGTTCCCTGATAGGTTGGGACGATGGTGGGAGCGGGGATAGGGGATGGTGCCCCATCGGCCCGCCGATGGGGCACATCCTACCGCTAGAGCTTCTCCGAAAGCGACTGTAGGACCGGCGTGAGGCCAGCGGCTAGCCCTTCAGCGATTCGCTGGTGACCCGCCGAGTTCGGATGACACATGTCCCACCGCTGACCTTCCTTCACAAAGTCCGTGTACGGAGTGCCGACGAACCCGTCGACCACAGAGATGATGTCGATCCCCGCATTTGTGGCGGCCTGCTCAGCGCGCTCGTAGAGCCGCTGACAGTGTGGGTCATCGAACTCCTCCAAGACTGGCATCGACGCGAAGAGGGTCTCGAAATCGTGAATCTGACTGAGTAGTTGCAGCCGCTCCAGGGGATTCTGAACCACTAGTTCGAACGTGTAGCTGTCGAAGAACGGTGCGAAGAGGGGGCAGATCGAGCCCTCTGACGCGACAGAGAGCATGGGTAGGAAGCGAAACGCGAAGAAGCTGTTTCCGATTCGACGATATCCACCGTGCTGAAATGACGCCGCCGTCAGCATGAAAGCAACGATGACCACATCCGGATCGTACCGCAGGCCAACCGTCTCGAGGAATCGAACTTGCTCGAGCGTTGAATAGCCCTCACAGGAGACATTGATGACCTCCACCCGCTTACCGGGGACGACGTCCTCGACCATGTGCTCAAGGCGGCGGAAGAAGCGTTCTTCGAACGGGATCGAGCCATCGTTAGCTATCGAACCCGTCAAAATGGCGACTCGAATAACGTCGTCCGGTTTCGCCAAATCCCGTTCTAGGTCGGCGAGTCCCTGCGAGTTCCCCTCGATATCTCCAAGCCCGCCTCCGGGGGCGTAGTGGTACCGGAGCAGTGGATCGTCGGCGACCTGGATGCTGCTATTCGGCTCTTGCGGAGCACCCGCCTTCAGTTCGAGAAGCAGCACTGCCGTGACAAGGACCGCTACGAGCAACCGAACCGTGTTCCGCAGAAAACTCCACGGGACAAAGGTCGTGACCAGGAAAGTCAGTAGGAGGCCAATCGCCATCCCGCGAAACGGATCCGGGAGATAGAAGTCTGGATCGGCGTTTACGAGCGCGATCACGTTCGTCGCGACCAACAGCATCATGAGCGCGATTACCCAACCGGACTCAGCGGGGCGATACCGCTTTCGTATGTTGCCGCTGGCGGCTTTGTCCGTCAAAGTTCTAGAAGAGCGAGTAGACGAATGGTGCCAGTGGAGCGATCGTGTTGATCGCCCATAGCATGATCGCGAGCAGGAGCAGCACTCCGAACACTGGTACCAGTACACCGAGGCGGTGATTCCTCAGTGACGAGACCGTGCGGCTGACGGTCGTCAGGAGGATAGCGATTCCGGTGTACCAGGGGCGCGACTCACTCATGATTTCCAGACCAGTGTATTGTTGAGGACGATGGCGTCCATCGCAGTCCGCGCGAACATCGAGAGAGCTTCCTCCGGCGTAGACACGATTGGGTATCCGGCAGGGTTGAATGAAGTGTTCACGATTACTTCGAGACCGGTCTGGGCGCCGACAGCCTTGATGAGTGCGTAGTAGCGCGGATTGTCCTCGGCGAAACACACCTGCGGTCGGGTGGTCCCGTCGCAGTGGATGGCCGAGCGAACCGCTGCGTGTACTTCCGGTTTCACACGCACTGCATACTGCATCCACCGTTGGAACTTCAGATGCTCCTCTGGCACCATCAACGCCTTGAGCGCGTCGGTGTCCGTGATGCTGAACGCGTAGGGACGGAAGAGTGCTCGCTCCTTGACCATCGTGCTCAGCCGGTTGGCGAGCTCGAGGTCATCGGGACGAATCAGGATCGACCGGTTGCCGAGCGCACGCGGACCCAGTTCAGCCCTGCCTTGGTACCAACCGACGATATTACCATCGACGATACGTTGGGCGACCGCGGCGGTAAGTTCTTCTTCGTTGGTGAAGGTCTCGTGTTTCCACTCGACGCCTTCCGCCTGATGATGGCCCCGCTTGAGGTAGTCGACGCTGTGATCCGGGTCGAAGAACTCCAACATCTCGATCGCCTTGTCCTCCGTGTACTCCGCTCCCACATAGGGGCCGTAGCGCATGGGACCGGGCGCGGTCTCACTATTCCGAGCAGCGAACAGCAACGCTGTCCCGACACTTGTTCCGCCGTCGCCGGGATCGGGCGGGATGAACATATTCTTGAAGTGACCGGACGCGAGC
>JBLHWZ010000398.1:0-4673 GCA_047629415.1 Bradymonadia bacterium
TCCCGAAGTATGCGCCTGAGAGCTGCGCCGAGATCTCTGGGTCCATCAGCGACTTGGCGACGAAGAGGTCCGCCGAGAGCAAGAACTGGTTGACGCCGACGAACGCGACGACGGGCGCCGCGAAGAACATCAGGCGCTTCGCTGGGAACGGCGTGTCTGACTTGCCTGTAACGGTGCGACCGTGGATGACGGCGAGCAAGAGGATGACTCCAGCAGCGCCAGCGAAGGCGGTGAAGACGCCATTGACGCCGTAGCCGAGCGCAGCGGCGGCGAGGATGCCACCGGACTTCATCGTGGCGTACGCCATGTCGAAGAGGCCCTGCGGCTTGAATCTCCGAAGACCGTTCAGCGTGCCGATGTAGACGGCATAGAAGGCGTAACACGCGGGGATCAGCGCCGAGATTCGGATGAACCCGGTGAGCGACGGGTCGTTGAACCCGTTCGCGATCATCGGCGCCGCTAGGAAGTAAGCGAGAGCGAGTCCTCCGCCGAAGAATACTTGGACGCGGAGCGCCGCGCGACGGATGGAACGCGCCGCCGAGGGATCTTCGCTCACAAACTTGGAGACGGACTGAATCGAGCCGGTCACCATGATCATGTTGATGACCGAGATGCCGCGGTTGACGATGCCGTAGTCGCCGTACTGATCTGCCTCGAGCAGGTTCGGTAGGAGAACCTGAAGAGCGAAGGAGCAGAGGATGAACCAGACTTTCGCGAGCGGGATGAAGAGCGCTTGGCGACTCAGTCCCTGCTCCTCGGGCTTCTGGCCTTGCTTCTCAGGCTTCTGGCCTTGCTCCTCAGACATCAGGCGTTGCGGCGACCGACGGTTGAAACGAACCCGCCCAGTTTACGCAGCGGTGACATCGTCGCCGCCCGCTCGCCAAGTTTAAAGAGAGTCTTCACGACCGGAATACGGTGCACGTGTGCGACCGGAGTGACGACCATGATGCCGACGTGGTCGAGGACCTCGAAGCCAGCGTTCTGGAAGAGCTCAGTCGTGCGGACAGGCGAGTCGAAGCGAGTGTAGACCTCGGACTCCTTGATGCCTGGGGCCACAGCGCCGGCGAAGATGCGTTTTCGCACGGCTCGAAGGCTCCACGGATTGTAGAACTCAAGGACTGCGTGGCCGCCTGGAGCGAGCACCCGAAAGGCCTCATTCACGGCCTGCTGGATGTCCTGGACATGCGCGAGGACCTTGAACGAGTAGACGAGGTCGAAGGAGCCATCGTCGAACGGGAGTTCTTCGGCGGTCGACTGTTGAACGCTCAGACCACGGGCGGCGGCGTGTGCGAGCATTCCCTCTGAGATATCGACCCCTTCGAGTTGCGAGACGCTATCGCGCAGTCGGTGCATAAGGAGGCCCGTACCGCACCCGATCTCAAGGGCACGATGCGAGGGCCTCGCGTAGCGTTGCACGAGCCGCGCCTGCATGTCGTCGAGCACTGCATGGTAGCCGTCATGGCGGCGGTCCTCGTAGCCCTCAGAGAACTTGTCGTAGTAGGCGGCGTTGTCGCGGAGTTCGGTCACAGCGTTGTCGCGTGCAGGTTGGGAGCGTTAGTTGGGCACCATCGGCCCAGCTTGGTGGCCTCCATACCAACAAACCCCGTTTGCGCCACCCTTTAGAATGTCCCGGCTCAGGACCGCCCGCGCGTCGTCCCGTGTTGTGGTCTCCCGTGGCCTGCTCTACTTCAATAGTACGAGCCAACCCCCAGTTGCTTATGTCGAAGACCACCGGTCGCGAGCTACTTCGCGATCCAGCCCTCAACAAAGGAAGCGCGTTCAGTCCTGCGGAACGCGAAGAATTCGGCCTGCGCGGACTGCTGCCCGCTTCGCGGACGTCGTTGGATATGCAGGTGACGCGAGCCCTGATGAGCCTGCGCCGTAAGCACTCTGACATCGAGCGCTACATTGCGATTATGGCGTTACTCGATCGTAATGAGAGGCTCTTCTACAGCACGCTCATCCGGCACATCGATGAGCTGCTGCCGATCGTCTACACGCCTACAGTCGGCCAGGCCTGCCGAGAGTTTGCTCACAACTTTAGGAAGCCACGCGGGTTTTACATTACCCCCGCGGACCGTGGCGGAATCTATGAGTTGCTCGCGAACTGGCCCGAGCCGGACGTGCGCATCATCGTTGTCACGGACGGTCAGCGCATCCTCGGCCTTGGAGATCTCGGGGCCAACGGAATGGGTATCCCCATCGGCAAGCTCGCACTCTACTCAGCGCTCGCCGACATCAATCCCGCGCTCTGCATGCCGGTCTTGCTCGACGTTGGCACCAACAATCGCGAGCTGCGCTCCGACCCTCTCTACTTAGGCGTCAACTCGCGGCGAATCACCGGGGACGACTACCTGAGTTTGGTCGACGAATTTGTCGAAGCCGTCGGTAAACGCTGGCCAAAGGCGCTGATTCAGTTCGAGGATTTCCTGACTCCGAACGCGTACGGCCTCCTCCGGCGCTACCGCGACAAGACGCTCTGCTTTAACGACGACATTCAAGGCACCGCCGCAGTCGCGCTCGCTGGCGTGATCGCGTCGAACCGAATCACGGGCAACAAGCTTCGAGACCTTCGGGTCATGTTCCTGGGAGCCGGATCGGCCGCCACCGGAATTGCAGACCTCATCGCCGCCGCGCTCGTCGAAGAGGGGATGACGATGGAGCAGGCGCGCGAGCATCTCTGGCTTGTCGACGTCGACGGCCTCCTCACAGCAGATCGTGACCATCTAGAGAGCCACAACTCTCCTTACGCTCGCGACGACGCCGAGCAGATGGGGTTCATTGAGGCGATGCGGCACGCCAAGCCCCACGTCCTCATCGGCGCGACGGGGTTTCCGGGCACGTTCACCAAAGAGGTCGTCAAGACCATGGCCGAGCTCAACGAGCGGCCTGTGATTTTCGCGCTCTCCAATCCCACCTCTCGCGCAGAGTGTACCGCCGCGCAGGCCTACGAGTGGAGCGACGGCCGCGTGGTCTTCGCTAGCGGGAGCCCGTTCCCATCCGTGAAGCGATCGGACGGTTCGACTTGGCGGCCGGCGCAAGGAAACAACGCCTACGTGTTCCCCGGAATCGGCCTCGGCGCGATTGCCGCTGATGCGACGAGAATCACCGACGGCATGTTCTTGACGGCGGCCCACACATTGGCGGCGGTCGTTAGTCCAGCCGAGCTTGATGAGGGCTCGCTCTACCCGCGTCTTGATCGAATCCGGTACGTGTCTCGCGCCGTGGCCAACGCTGTCGCCGAGGAGGCGTTTGAAGTTGGTGTCGCTGGCTGCGATCGTCCGGAGGATCTGACCGAGCGGCTCGATGAACTCGCGTATGATCCTTCGTATTAGGCGGGCGAATCAGACCGAGCTAGGGGGCGCTTAATCGTTGTTTGAATAGCGCTTAGCCGTTGTTTGAATGGCGCTTAGTCGTTGTTTGAATAGCGCTTAGGCGACGACCGTAAATAGATTGCACACACTTATATGTTTGGTCGGGTGGTATAGTTCCGCTCTCCGTGGAACTCGTCGCGGGCGATATTGAGGCACTCGATCACCTCGTCGGGGATTCTCTGCCCCTTGAGGTAGACTGTGTCGTCGAGCTCAGCTTCGACGTGGAGGCCGGTCGTCGTCTTCGTGTGAGCGATGAGTTCGACGATGAGTTCGGTGCTCAACAGGGGTCGACCGCGAAACTGCCTCGTGATGTGGCAGAAGAGGCGGTGCTCAATCTTGTTCCACTTGCTCGTTCCGGGGGGCAGGTGCATCACGCTTATGGGTAGGCCGATGTCGTCCGCGATCACCTGGAGACCGACTTTCCAAGCGCGCAGGCGAGAGCCATTGCTGCTGCCGCCACCGTCGGCGACGATGAAGAGTTCCTTGGCGTCCGGGTACCCAGCGGCGGCGACCCGGTCCCACCATCGTCCCACGGTCGCTGTCGCGAACTCCCCGGTATCTGCCGAAATTCCAACGTTAACCCATGCACTGTTCTTTGCGACGTCGTAGACGCCGTATGGCGTGACTTTCCCGAGATTTGGGTCCACGAAATCATGTGTTCGAACCGGTACGGGCTTCCCCTTCAGCCGCCACTCCTGTCCGTTCTGGGCGAAGTCGCCGACCAACTCTTTCTTCTTGGCCTCCTCGGGTCCCGCTAGCGCGGGCGATTGGGTCGAGTTAGTGACGGGCGAATACTCTCGACTGCACGTCGACCGGTTGTCGAAAGCGGCCTCCTTCTCGGGAAACCCGGAAGGAGAGTCGGTTCGGCTCTGGGTGATCTGGGAGGTAAGCTAGTGAGCGGGGCGGTCGCACGAGCCACGTTTTCGCGGCCCGAGGGCGTCAGAGTTCGCTAGGGTCTCCCCCCGTCAGCTCACCGAAGGCCTAGCGCCGCCCCCCCACAGACTCAATCGGCGGCCCGTTTTTGATAGAACATTCCTGTGCTCAATTCTCGACACTGTGGTGGGCGCGTTGGATCGTGAGGCATCAGTCAGTCAATCATATTGAGGCAGTCCTACATCAATATGATTGAACTCTCGTCCAGCGTTAGGGTGCGAATCGGGTGCGGGCACGTGACTACGGCGAGGCGGACCGGAAGCTGAGACGAGCGCATCCGCAGGGGCTCTGTTCGCGACGGGCCGCTCCTGGTGCAGCCCGCCACGCCTATCATTTGCGAGGCATGTTCCTTGCACAGCTGTTGGG
>JBLHWZ010000399.1:0-4646 GCA_047629415.1 Bradymonadia bacterium
ACCACCGATCACCGACGCGAAGCTCCCTTCGAGCGCCAGAGATTGAAGCGAGGGGTTCAGCGCCTTCGAGAACACGACGTAAGCCCCACCATGGTAGCGGCCAACGACGACAAAGAGGATTGGGCCCTCGAAGTTCACTACTGCCCGCCCGATCTCCGCTCCAAACTCAAGCTGCCACTTCCTGAGAGATTCCGGGCTGCCGTCGAAGCCACTGAGATTCGCCAGAATGACTACCGGTCTGTTTCCGCTGGCCGCGTTCAACGCTCGCGCCATCTTCTTTGCTGACTTGGGGAAGAGCGTGCCGCCCGTCCAGCGGTCGGGACCGTCTGCCGGAACCCGTCCAAATCGGGGGAGCTGTTTGGACTCGACCCCGATCAGTGAGCAAGCCACCCCACCGACGCGCGTGTCCCAGACGACCACCATCTCGGCAGGACGCATCGCCCTCCAGCGCTCCAGGCGAGGAGCATCGGCGTCGCGCACCGCGTCCATTACGAAGCGAATCGCGAACGGCTTCTTACGGCCGGGATTCGACTCTTCGGAGAAAAGGTCACCGACCGTCGAGAACCCTTCCTCACCGCCGGTGTAAGGGAACGAGAGCACGCTGCGATCAAGGTCGTCCTCGGTCTCGACGATGCGAATGCATGACTCGCCCGCGCCCCGGTACGAGAAGCGGTAGTAGTCAAAGAGAATGCGGTAGGCATCCCCGAGATCGCGGGCAACGTACTGCGCTTGGCCGTTCGGACCCATGATCCGATCGGCGCCGCCGATGCCCTTCTCGTCCTCCGCAGAGACGCTCCCAGAATACTCCAGAGCCCGTTTGCCGGTCAGGACCATCGACCCGTCGTGAGTCATGATGAGCACGCCCCTAGTGTGCATCATCATCGTGGCTTCGGCGTTCCAGTAAGACTGAGCGCCGACGTTCACGCCGCAGACGATGATGTTGATCTCCTGGCCCGACTGCGTGAACTCGACGATTCGGCGCAGGACCGCGGCGGTCCAGTCTAGGTTTTCTGTGCCGCTCTGCATCGAGATCCGCGCACCGGCGGAAACAGAGAGCCACTCGACCGGAACTTGCATCTGTTCCGCGAGGTCGATCGCTGCGATGATCCGCACGCACTCAGCCTCCGCGAGCGAGCCCATTGATCGGGTGGGATCACTGGCGATCAACAGGCGCTGAACTCCATCTGGACGCTCATCAGTCGGGTTCGAGATCAAGCCAACGACGACACCAGCCGTGTTCAACCCACGATCGCGGAACACCGGACTGAACTCACCCTCTACGAAGTCGTACTCAAGGAACGCGCCAGCGCCGGCATGGAAGACGCCTTCGCCTCCTTCGCTGCCCTCACCTTCGAGCATTCCAACGATCTCGTATGGGTAAACGAAGCCCATTCTACGGGCGCGGACGACCCGCTGCTCGTACTCGCTGAGGGGCAGAATCGGCGCTGTGACGGGGACGCGCGTACGCACGTCGAGACGGTGGCGACCGGGCTTGCTGATCACAAACTCAACACGGCGCGACTCGAGGGTGTTCGGGTCGATCACTGAAGTACGGACGTTCACGGACTCCAAGCCGAGTCGGCGCGTCGGTGCCTCCAATCCGTCGGCGATGCCGCTCACTGCCTTGCCATCGAGGGGGACCTCAGTCCGGACGTAGACGGTCAAGCGGTTTCGATACAGCCGATCGCGCTTCCCCCTTACTGACTGTTCGTCACGGATGACGCGAAGCCCCTCATAGTAGACCTTTTCGAACTCCCATCGTGGCCAAGCTTCGGCGCCGTCCCGCTGATCGTCGAGCACCTCCGCACGGACAAAGACGCGTTCGTCCCGAGGGTTTGACCGAGCCCTCGCACGGAACGCGAGCGTGCGCTCGGGCGAGGGAATTCTCTCCAACTCGAACTCAGCCAGACGGTCGAGTTCCAGGCGTGCGGCAACGGCGGGGTGGACGTCAAGGCCGGCCCAACGCTCGCACCATTCGCCCGACTGCGCGACCCAAGTTTGGACCTTTGCGTTCTCTCCGTCCGACCAGAGCCACGAGACTCGGGCCCCCTCGCACATTTCTGTGCCGAAGAGCGCTGGGATTTGGTCCGAAGGCGCCGCATGGGTCACAACGTCAACGGCCCTTCGGCCCTCCTTCAGGCTGCCGCAGACCGCCGCGATTAGTGCATCACTTTGCTCGTTGGACATAAACGCATGTCCGTCGCCAAGCGTGGTGGCTTGCAGAACTCCGCCGTCTCCGCCGACATGGGCCAGAACGGATTCCCGGGCGTAAACCCGTCGAAGAATCACATCGAGAAAGCGTGGTGCGAGCTCAGATTCGACATCAAACCCGCCCAGCAGGTACGGGAGAATCGTCTGTGAGGAACGCGCCAGCAGATCGAACTTGTTTGCTGCCTCCTGTTCCTGTGACCCGTCGATCGCCATCAACTCGGCGGTCGGGGAGTTTAACCCGCTGCGCTCCACATATTTGGACTGCCGGAAGAGCACATAGAGAGCCTGCCCAGCGTTATCCAAGACGTATGGATAATTTGGCGACGCGACGACCAAGATACGATTCAGCGTCTGTTCCAGCGCATCGACCTTGTCGAGCGGCGCACCCAATACGAAGAGCCCGTTAAGGAGTCGCAGGAGGGACGAGCAGAGTCGGTGGCGCAGCTCGGTGTGCGCGTTCGCGACGCTCAGCCTCCAGAGCGCATTTTCGAGTTCCGGACTCGAGTCAAAGCTGTGCACACCGAAGTGAGCGAGCGCCCGCACAAGATCATCGTGAATCAAGCTCGGAACCGCCTCATCTCCAAGGTGGTGGAGCCGACAATACTCGTAATAGGCGAGATGTGCGGACACTTCCCCGCCTTGCTCATCAACATCCACGAGGGTGCGATCGAAGAGCGCAGACGTGTCGACAAAGACCGTCAAGAGCTCAACGAGCGGCGTCCAAATCTCCGTACGCTGAAGTCGCGGGAATTCTAGGCGGGCACCGAACAGGAGCTCAATTCGGCGTGCGATCTCAGCCGAGACATCGTATCCGAGCATCACCCCACGAACGATCGCGGCCACCTCGCCAAGCACGGTTTCAACGAGCTCTTGCGGGGCGTCGTCGAGAAGTTCGGGGGTCGGGATCGATGACGAGAATAGCAGGTCGACGACTCGCTGGGCGCCACTCGGAAACTCCAATGGCGTCTCTGCCGCCTTGCTCTCACCAGTGTCTGATGTCTCGATCTCAACGAGCACCTGACCTGCCATTACCTGCTCCGCAGCACGGCAGCGCACGCGCCGGACGGTGCCGGCTTCGCGGGCAACCACGGGGATCTCCATTTTCATGGCTTCGAGCATGCAAAGTCTGGTGCCCGGTTCGACTTGGTCGCCCTCCGTCACGTACACGTCGACGACCATTGCTGGCGCTGGTGCGGCTACTTCGCCCCCAGAGGCCAGTTCGACCACATGAAGCGTTCCATCGACTTCGACGCTGAGTCCAACTGGTGCGTCGGCAAAGAGAACCCGATGCCGGGTCCCTGCAAACGTCAGCTGCGCTGTGTGTGGGCCGATCTGGTCGAATTCGCAGCGGTACACGCCACCCGGCGTTTCAACCTCGTACTGATCCGCCGCCGTCCCATACACGTGGAGAGCAGCGGTCCGACCTCGCAACGCCATGTTGATGAGATGACCGCTGGGCTCGGGCAGATTTTGTGGGATTCCATTCTGGCATTGAGTTCCGAACGCAGCGACCGCACGCAGATGCGTCCGCCGGTACGAGACGATTCCCGCCGCGACGAGCGCGGCTGCTTCTCCCAACGCGTCAACCGCGGCCACTTCTTTGGCGTGGCGATCGAGCCAGCTTGTGTCTGCTGTAGCTTCGATAAACGCATCGGACGCCAGCAACGAAGAGAGGAAGGCCTTGTTAGTCGCGCCCTGCTCTACGACGACGTCGAACTCCGAGAGCGCCCGTCGGAGGCGAGCGGCTGCTTGTTTTCGAGTTGATCCCCAAGCGATGACTTTGGCGATCATCGAATCAAACTCAGGCGCTACATCTACACCTTCAGCGACTCCACTATCGAACCGGATTCCGGGGCCCGTCGGAGGACGGAACACCCGAATTCGTCCTGGGGCTGGACGGAAGCCGTCCTCGCAGTCTTCTGCGTTTACTCGGGCCTGAATTGCCCAGCCGCTCTGCCCCGTCGGCGGTTCCCACGGAAGCCCCTGAGCGACGAGGAGTTGGGCACGCACCAGGTCGGTTCCAGTGACCATTTCGGTGATCGTGTGCTCGACCTGTAGGCGAGAGTTCACCTCAAGGAAGGTCACCAGCCCGTCGCTCGGGCGATAGAGGAACTCCGCGGTTCCTACGCCTCGATACGCGACAGCGCTAACAAGCCTCTCCGTCCCGCGGAGAAGTTCCTGCTCAACGTCTTTGGGCAGGACAGGGCTCGGTGTTTCCTCGATAATCTTCTGATTCCTGCGCTGAAGACTGCAGTCACGAACGCCAATGGCGCTGGCCTTTCCGGCGGCATCGACGACGAACTGCACCTCCACGTGCCTCGCGCTCGTCACGCAGCGCTCCATGAACAGACGCCCGTCTCCGAACGACCGCAGAGCCTCGCCACCCGCTGATGCAACCGCCGCCGCTAGTTCCTCAACCGACTCCACGCGTCGGA
>JBLHWZ010000400.1:0-4640 GCA_047629415.1 Bradymonadia bacterium
AAGCCCCTCATGATTGGTGTGATTGTGCTCTTCGTACTGATCGGCGCGTTGGCTGCGAAGTTCATCATCTCCACTCCCCCCGCCGAGACCCCAGTTCCTGACGAGGTCGCGGCGCTGGTCCCACCGATAGTCCCGGAGCCGATCGCTGAACCTGAACTCGAACCAGAACCTCCGGAGGCAATCGTAGACCTCGCTGGTGCAGTACGGACCGCGATAGCCCTCACCGGAGCGGCGAAAACCACCGCGGACGCAGAGGCGCGCCTGGCCGCTGGTGCAGTGGTGACAGGCCAAGAACTGGCCGCGGTCGAGCGATCGGAATCAGACGCTGATGCAGAGGAAGAACGGGAGCGTGCTCGAGATCGTGACCGGAATCGGGAGCGCGAGCGGCAGCGCGAGCGGGAGCAGGAGGCTGCTGCAGAGCAGGCCGATGCTCAGCAGGCCGCGGCCCGTGAACTAGCCGCTGCAGCGGAGGCCGAACGAGAAGAGGTCGAGCGGGCAGAGGCCAGAGCAGCCGAAGAAGCCAGAGCGGCGGAACAAGCAAGAGCAGCAGCCGCTGCGGCCGCCGCGGAAGAAGAAGAGGAAGAGCGCGGTGGACGTCGCAACATCCGCACGAACGTGGCGCCTCGACAGTAGCTCCGAGCCGGTAGTCTTCGCCCCGGGGGCACTCTAGAGCGCCACGATTGGGTCGCATTGCCACTCTCGATGGGTTCGCTCAGAACGAAGATGTGCCTTTTTGAGCGGGCGACGCACAAAGAACGAAAGCGGTCACGACAGAGATGGTCGAACGCACTCACAAGCGGTGAGGCGACGCCCCCTTTGAATGACAACCGCCATGAACCTCAAAACACTCGCCCTGCTCTTCTCCGCCACGGCGCTGCTCGCCACCGGCTGCATCTTTGACGACGAACTCTGGGACCCAGGTGAGGGAGAGGCGATCGGCCCTTGCGACATCGACGGAGACTGCCCCTCCGGCACCGTCTGCCTGGGAGGCACTTGCTATGAAGGAGGCGACCGCTGCGACTCTGACTGGGACTGTGGTCCAGGCTGCATATGCAGTGACATCGATGTGTGTATTCCTGAGGGACTCTGCGCCGTAGACGCAGACTGCGCCCCTGGAGACGTCTGCTCCCCGTATGGGGCATGCGAATACGACGACCGCCCCGTTTCGCCCGACGGCCCAGACGGCTCGGATAGCCCAGACGGCTCGGATAGCCCAGACGGCTCGGATAGCCCAGACGGCTCGGATAGCCCCGACGGCCCGCAGGCGCCAGACTTCCCAGAGTCACCCGCCGACGAATGCGTCTTCACTTCTGATTGCTCCGATGGAGAGCTTTGCGTCGACGCCGCCTGCGAGCCCGAATTCGAGTCCCCCGATTGTGTCACGGATGAACACTGTGAGGGCCCCTGCGTAGAGGGAGTCTGCGAGGAGACGCCAGACGGCGGCACCGACGAAGATCCCGTCGGCGACGAGCCACACGACGGTCACACGGATGACGACGACTGCCGCGACGATGTCGAGGTAGAGTGTGAAGATGCGCCAACCTGTACCTTCCATAATGAATGTGGCGAGAGCGGGTTCTGTGTGGACGGCGCCTGCTTGAGTGGCTGCGACACTGATGGCGCCTGCCTCACCGCCGAGCTCTGCATTGAAGGCTTGTGCACCGACGACCCCGACGGATCCGACGAGTGTGTCTTCTCTTCCGATTGCGCCGCCGGCACATGCATCAACGGCTATTGCGTGGCCGCCTGCTCTGACTCAGCGGAATGTGCAAATGGAGAAGAGTGTGCTGGCGGACTCTGCCGACCGGACCGCAATCCGACCTGGGAGTGTCGTGTGAGTGCTGACTGTCAGGGGGGCGCAACCTGTGTCGACGCTCGATGCCGGCCAGCCTGCACCTGCCACGCGGACTGCGGGGACGAGTCCACGTGCGAGAGCGGCTTCTGCATCCCTCGACACGAGAGTGCTCCTGAGTGCTGGAGCGCCGAAGACTGCGCCGACGGAGAGCGATGCTTCGACGGCTACTGCGCCGAATAGTCACACAGAATCGATGTGGCCGGGACGCGCCGAGCGCGTCCTGGCTCCGCGCTAGAATTTGACGAAAGAGCCCCCTACGATGCAGCACTCGACTTTAGCCCTACACGCCCCGGCCGACCCGGTGGACCCACTCGAAGAGGAACGCGCGATGACCGCGCGCGCCGCGGCCGGAGATGCGGCGGCGTTCCGTTGGGTCTACGACCAGCACTTGCCGCAGGTGATCCGCCACGTCGCGCGAGTGGTCGGAGTGGCCAGCGAAGTAGAGGATGTCGTGCAAGATGTATTCATCCAGTTGCACCGTTCGCTGCCCAACTTCCGTGGAGACAGCAAGCTGTCGACGTGGCTCTACCGACTGACTTGGAACGTCTCGGTGACTCACATCCGGCGACGTAGAAATGTGGTCGAGTTATCCGCGCTTCGCGCGCTGCGGCTCTCCCATGACGAGTGGAACCGCTTGGAGGCCCGCGACCGCTGCAAAACGCTGTCGGCTGCGCTGGACCGGCTCTCCCAGGATGCGCGCGAAGCGTTCTTGCTTCACGAGGTCGAGGGGATGAAGCTGCGAGAGATCTCCGAGCTGACCGGCGACTCCATCAACACGGTGGCGGCTCGCGTCCGACGAGCGCGCGCCAGGCTGCGCGACGCGCTAGAATCGGCGGAGTCCATCAACACAAACGCGGAGTCTGATCATGCATAGAGATTGCGATTCTATCAGAGACCTAGCGTTCGACTACCGCTCGGGGTCCCTCTCCGATGTCGAGGCTCGCCACGTGGACGTTCACCTGGACTCATGCCAGCCCTGCGCCGACTACTTCGCCCGAGTTGCGACACTGCTCGAGGCCCCCGCCAGCGTCGCGGAAGAAGCGGCGGCTTCGATCGACGCCGACGCACTCTTTGCAAAGATTACGCAGCATTTCAGCGCACCCGACTCGGGAGACACAATCATCTTTGGAGAGTCGTCTGAGATTACGGAGAGGTTCTCTGCGCTCTCCGGTACCTCGGACGACAACACTCTGATGTTCTCGGCTAGCGCAGTCGAGGCAGTGGAAGCCCCACCCGAAGAGACCTCGGCCGATTGGGCCGAGGATACATCAGCCAACCTCGACCCGGACTGGCAACCCACTGGACGGGCCGGCTGGTTCGTTGCGGCGGTCGCCGCGATCTTTGCCGCCGCACTCGGCTTTGGCCTCATCCGTGAGACCCGGTCGAACGATGCCGATCAAAACCTCCCCGTGCTAGCTGATAGCAGCAGAATCGAGCTGCCCAGCTTGAGCGCTCCTTCGCCAGCGGTCCAACTCCGTGGGACCAGCGAAGCACGCTGGGACTTGGACGAATCGGGAGACGCGCAACGCGTCCTGATCGTGTCCGCCGGAGCTGTTCTGGTGGAGTACGTTCCGGTTGATGACCGAGGCCTGCACGTCATCGCTCCAAACGCAGAGTTCGATGTCGTCGGCACAGTCTTCTACGTAGACGCACGAGACGAGAACACACAGATCGGAGTGTTGACGGGTGCCGTCCAGGTCGCAGGTTCGCGTGTCGAGGGAGGCCAAGTCCTCGAGAACGGCGCGGTTCGGCCACTTGCCCCTCGAGACAGCGCCGAATGGGCCGGGCACGTCGACGTCGCGATGCACGAAGTAAGGCTAGAGGCATCCGCGGCTCGACTCGAACCCATAGCGATACTCGTTCCCGAACTCGAGGAGCCGCCCCGTAGTGAGGCGAACCCTGAGACCGCACTCGAGGTCGCTGCAGCTGAGCACATCGCAGAACGGGCATCCCGACGCGAGCGTTCAGCGCGGACGGTGCGAGAAGAGCCGAGCGAAGAGGTGGAGGAGATACGCCCCTCCCAAGCGCCGATGGATCTGCGCGCTGAGGCTGAGACCGCGATGGCGCAGAGCCGTTGGCAGGATGCAGCGACGGCTTACGAGTCGTTGATTCGCGCAGGCGATGGATCCTCGGGGACGCGGCTCGATCTCGCGAGGCTCTACCTACGCCAACTCGACATGCCGGATCGGGCGCTGCCGCACCTGCGCCGGTTCGTACAAGACAATCCTGCCGATTCCGTCAACGAGTCAGCGCGTCGAGAGCTATGCCGCATTGCTGAGATTCGCGGCATGCAGGAGCCCCTCTGCGCTCCATGATGACTCGCTCGGTAGTGGTTAGTCTCGTGCTCCTGTGCTGCTCGACAGCGCGCGCTCAGGAGTCAATGCGACTCTCGCTCCTCGTCGATGCTCAGTGCGGTACAGATGAGGATCGCGCCAAGCTCGAGGACTCGATCCGCACTCGTCTGCCCGGGGTGAACTTCGTGAAGCACCCACCTGGAGCCGACGTGGAAGTTCGCTGGGTTCCGGTCGGCTCAAGCTGTGCGGTCGAAGTAGAGTCGACCGACGGTATCGCTGAGGTCCCACTGCGCTCAGACGCAGACGACCGAGCCCGCTCCGAAGCGGCGTCGCGCGTCGCATGGCTGGCTGCCATCGGGATGGGCATTGATCCATTCGACCTTCCGATCGTCGCAGAACCCGAGCCGGAGACTGAAACAGAACCCGAGCCGGAGACTGAAACAGAACCCGAGCCGGAGACTGAAACAGAACCCGAGCCGGAGACTGAAACA
>JBLHWZ010000401.1:0-4626 GCA_047629415.1 Bradymonadia bacterium
TCCTCGCACCTCATGCGTACTAGCTCATGAACCTGCCCGAGGACTATGCTCCCTATCCTGTCAACAACCGATTCGAGCCCCACGCCAGTCGTCGCGTTTGACGAGCGAGCACTGCTCAGTCGGCACGGCGCCGGAGACAAGGGCGCGTTTCGCGTGCTCATAAACAAGTTTTCCAATCGCATCTACGGCTATCTAGTCCGCTCGGGGGTGCCGGCCAGTGAGCGCGATGACCTCTTCCAGGACATCTTTTTCAAGGTCCACCGCTCGGCCGTGAGCTACTCGGCCGACCAACCGCTGAGCCCCTGGATCTTCACGATCGTCGTCAACACGACACGGTCCCACCTGCGAAAGGTCGGGGTGCGCAAAGTCGTGGAGCCCATCGACTCGATGGACCATATCGAATCCACCATCGTGTCTGCCGCGCGTCTCGCGGAGGCCAAGGAGACTGCGATCTTTATGCAGGACGAGGTCATGAAGCTCAGCGCTTCCCAACGCGATGTCCTTCTGCTCTGCGCGGTGCAGGGCCTCGGGCAATCCGAGGTCGCCACTGTGCTCGAGATGCCGCTCGCCACCGTCAAAACACATCTGCGGCGCGCCCGCATCGCCCTCGCTGCGGCGATCGGGCGCCGAAAAAAAACCCATGAACGGGAGGTCGGCCAATGAAGAACTGCGACGAGGTTCAAGAACGACTGGCAGACGCCGGTGTGGACGCCCTGAGAGGAGACCCCGAGTTGGCCGAACACCTCGCCGGGTGCGACGACTGCTTTGCCATAATGACTGGGCTGGGCGAACTCGATAACTGGCTGTCAGAGCCGAGCGTAGCCCCGGCCCATTTGGCCGATGCGACGATGCGACGAGTCTCAGATGACATCGCGACACAGGCTGCGGGCATCCAAGCGAGCGCGCCTGAACCAACTCTGCCTGCCAAACCAAACCGACGACGCGTTCCACTCTCGGTCGCTATAGGTGGCTTCGGGCTGGCAGCATCAGCGCTTCTGGTGGGCGGACTGGGATTCCTGGTGAGCCTCTCCAGCGATCGCACGTCGGAACCGAGCACGGAAGCGAGCTGGGCGGTCGACGATCGACTCGCATCGGTCTTGCTCGAAGAAGAAGAAAAGGAGTTTGAAGGCGAGTCCTCCAGGCGATGGTTCGGCGGCGGCGAGAACATCAGTGAGAGTCCTACCAATGAGACAGCACAAAGAGTTCAAGCCGCTGCAGGCGGGGCTGAGGAGATGGTCGAACCAGCCAGCGTCGAGCCGCGTGGCCGCGCCAGAGATCGGAGTGATGCCGAGCCTCGACCGTCGGCGGATAGGCCCGCCCCTCCATCACCGCCCGGTGAGGCTGCTCCAGCGAGACAGCGGTCGAACCGGCAGGAGCTGGCGTACGGCTCGGGAGGCGATGACTTCAATGGCCTGCGACAGGATACCGGCCGCTTTCAGGCGGATGGTGGCTTCGGCCAGCAGGCGGATGGTGGTTTCGCGAACTTCGAAATGCAACTTGGGACGCAGACGATTGTCGAACTCGAGTCTGACGAGTCGGCGGGCGGCTACTTCGCCGATGGAACGATCGGTCGTGGCGAAACCGGAGAGCGAACGGGACGACGCGGCTCTAGCCAGCTCGCAGCCCCTACCGATGAGTTGGACTATCGGGGTGGCCAGGACGAAGGAGAGCGCAGCTTCAATTGGGAAGACAATACGCATCAGCACCTGAACGGAATCTTGGCTGGGCTAGACCAAGGCATCACTGGTTCCCGAAGCACTCTTCTAAGCGGTGTGAGTCCAGGCAGCATCGGTCAGCGGGACTCTTTTCACGGCAATACCGTAACTTTGGCGACGACCAGCTCCAGCGTCTCAATGACCAGCGAATTCCTGGCCGAACGAGACCGAATCGAGGGTCTGACCTTCCGCGATGCCCGAAGTTACTGGCGCAACACCTACGTTCCCGGCGACCCGACTCTGCGCCAGCTTGAGCAGCGTCTTGGTGGCGGCGCACGCGCGATCGCAGACGGAGCAACGCCTGTCGGCCAGCCATTCGACGCGCCCGAAGATGCTGCGCTGGCCATCTATATGAGCACCGACAGAAGGACGGCGGCGGGGGAAACTCGCACTCTCGTGCAGGTGGGCATTCAAGGAACGCCGCGGCGCGCAGGCCGACGACCGTCCATGAACATCGCCCTTGTCCTCGACCTTACAAGTGCGCCGCAAGCGGAAGATGCCCGCGCGATTCGCGAACTCATCGAGGAGTTCGGTAGTGCCTCGGATGTTGGCGACCGCTTCTCCCTGATCGTCGCAGGACGACCCGGCGGAGTCGTGATCCCCGCCGGTGAGATGCGATACGGACCAGCGACCGTTGCCGCTCAGTGGCTGACCGGAGTCATTGAAAGCCCCACAGAGCTGGTCGACGGTCGCACTCTCACCATTTTCTCAGCATATGAAGAGGCGGTGCGAATCGTCTCGAACGGAGATGATCCGACCGCGCCATTGGGTTCCGCGCTCGTCTGGCTCGTGACTCCCAGTTCGTTCGGCGCATCGAACGCTGGCCTCGCTCAGCGTGCTCACGTCGCAGCAGTCGACGGCATTCCGACCAGCGTGCTCGGCGTGGGATCCAATATCTCGACGGGAGAGTTGGAGTCGATCGCGCTCGCCGGACAAGGAACCCGCAGGCAACTTAACGCGCCATCGGAAGCAGGTGAGACCGTCACCGACGAAATCTCATCCGCATCGAGTGTGGTCGCCCGCGCTGTCCGCCTGCGGATTCGCCTCGCGCCCGGGACCCGGCTCGTGAACGTCATCGGCTCCGAACGCCTTGACGCCCTGCAGTCCGAGCGCGTTCGCCAAGCGGAGCGCTCGATCGACCAGCGCCTCTCTCGATCGATGGGCATTCAATCAGACCGCGGAGAAGATGAAGACGGCATCCAGATCGTCATCCCCGCGTTCTATGCCGGGGACAGCCACGTGATCCTGCTGGATGTTCTCGCTGATGGGCCCGGGCCCGTCGCGGATGTCACTATGCGTTTTAAGGACCTCGTGAATCTTCGCAACGGCACTGCGCGGTCTGCCGTCAGCCTCAACCGGGGCGAGCTTCCAAGAGGCCCGCTCGAGCGAAACGTGCTCAAGAACCTACTGGCTTGGGAGCTCGCGCAAGCGCTCCGATCTGCCGGCGCTCTGGCACGACAGGGAGATCCGAACGCCGCCGCGCAGACTTTGGAAACCTTTGCCCAGCAGCTGCGCGATGCCCGCTCGGTGTTGCCCGGAATGGCGGGAGACGCTGACGTTGATGCCGACCTCAACGCGATCGCAGCCTATCTCCACGCGCTGCGAGACACGTCCCTTCGCTCTCGCCCGAACGAGCTCGCGGACGCGCTCCTATTTTCATCCTATCGAGAACTCCAACTCCCAAACGCCCAATGAACGCACGTGCCATCCGGCAAATTCTGCCGACCCTATTCACGCTCCTCGCGCTTACGTTCTCCGCCGCCGCGAGCGCGCAAGGCTCGCGAGTCGAGATTCCCCTAGAGGCCTACGAGGCCCTGCTCGGTCGGTCCGATCTCGACTCCACATTCTCGCTGGGAACGACCACCGTCGCAGTTACAATTGATGGAGCAACAGCGAATGCTCGTGCGACCATGGACGTCGAGATCCCCGACGCTGAATGGACTCTCGTCCCCGTCCTACCGATCGGCGCTACGGCAAACTCGGTTGCCGTTGGGGGACGCCAGGTGCGACTCATCAGCACTGCACGCGGGCAAGCCTGGGCCACACGCTCCGCGGGGACTCACCAAATCGTAATCGAATACTCGACGAACGTTGTGCAATCCGGCACCGGGCGCTCGATCGCTCTTCCACTTCCGCCTGGCGCAACGTCTCGGCTCACCGCGACCCTCCCCGGAGACGCGATCGGCGCTGGCGTGATCCCCTCTGCGACGTCTTCCATGACGACGAACGGAGGCTCGACAGTGGTCACCGCCGTCATTCCACCGTCCCCGGGCACCCAAATCTCCTGGCAGACCATCGGAGGTTCGACAGGAGCGACAGCAAGCCGCGCGACCTACCAAGGGACGGTCGAAGCGGACGCGATTATCTGGAACGCCGAGTTCGATGTTGACGCAGGTGGAGACGCCAGCGCGGTTGTTCCACTCATACCCAGCAGCGTCGCCCTGATCAGCATCACCGTTGACGGTACAGAGGCTCCGATCGTCGTCAGCGAAGGCGCGTTCGCCGTGACCGTAACAGGCCGCGGAACTCACACCGTGCGCGCCCAATTCCAGACCAGGGTCGACAGAAGCTCGGGGCAGCCGATCGCCCAAGTGACGATCCCGCGGGTTCCAGTGTCTCGCTTCGAACTGACGCTTGAAGGCCAGAAGGAAGTCAGCGTCACCCCATTGGCAAGCGTCCGAAACCAGCTCACCGACGAGTCGACTATCGCAGTCGTGCACGTCCCGATGACCAGCCAGGTCACCTTCTCGTGGAGGGAGGCCGTGCCTGAGACAGAGGTCGTCGAAGAAGTCAGGGCCAACGCTCAGGTCATTCACACCGCGCACGCGGAACAAGGCGTACTCTATGTGCGCGCAATCTCAGTCTTCGAAGTGACCCGCGGCGAAACGAGCCAGTTTTCTCTATTCGTCCC
>JBLHWZ010000402.1:0-4624 GCA_047629415.1 Bradymonadia bacterium
CCGCGATCTTCATGAACGCGCCTTTTCCGAACGAACGGATGAAGCGCAGTCGGCCGGCGACCGTGACAGTCTCACCAAGAGCCTCGAGAGCTTCGTGGTCCTTGTCGCCGTGTGCTTCGAAGAGCCCCTTGGCCGTGTGCGTGACCTCTAGCCCGTTCGGGTAGGGGTTCACGCCGGTCTCGCGGAGCGTTTGAATTTTTCCGTGCCGCTCTTCCACCAAGTGGTTGTCGAGGCGGGCGCGGTAGGCTTGCTGAATCTCTTCGTCAGACATGGCTTTGATCGGTGGTCTACGAACCGAGCCGCGGTTAGCAGACCCAGCGGCGGGCTGCTACCTCTGGTTTCCGAGGGGGGGGGACGGGCAGGGCGATCGCACTAAAATGGATGGGAGGATTGACGCGGCCAGCCGCGGGTGATCGAAGATCGCTGCCCGATGTTCTTCGGGCGTGTCTTTGCCCCGTAGGTGACGCCTATGTCCGACTCGGATCCGCTCAGTCTGCTGCAGTGCTTCAGCATCATCGTTGACCCTCGAATTGAGCGCCGAAAGCTCCATCAGCTAGAGGAGGTTCTTGTCGTAACGGCGTGTGGGGTGCTGGCCGGGGTCGACAACTTGGTGGAACTGGAGCGGTTTGCGAACGCGCGCCTCGATTGGTTCCGTGAGTTCCTGGTCCTTGAAAACGGAATCCCGTCTCACGATACGTTCGGGCGGATCCTGTCGTTGCTTGACCCTGCGGTCGTGCAGCGTTCGTTTTTGAGGTGGGTCCAATCGTTCCGGCATCGAGATGACGTGGAGATCATCGCCATTGACGGGAAGACTTCTCGGGGCAGCGCGAGCCCATCGAGCGGCAAGGTGGGCCTTCACACGCTGAGTGCTTGGGCGACTGAAGCGGGCCTGGTGCTGGCGCAGCGCAGCGTTGATGGGAAGTCGAACGAGATCAACGAGATCCCTCGTCTGCTGAACCAGCTTCGACTCAGCGGGTGCATTGTGACGATCGACGCAATGGGCTGCCAGAAGGAGATCGCATCGACAATCGTCGATGGGGGTGGCGATTACGTTTTGCAGGTCAAAGCGAACCACCCGACGCTTAGCGCGGACATCGAACGAACGTTCGTGCCGCAGGGTGACCATCCCGGTTCGCCCCCAGTGATCGAGACGTTTGAATCGGTTGAGAAGGGCCATGGCCGCATCGAGACGCGAAAGATTGAGGTGACGGCAGACCTCCACCGAATCGACCACCGCAGAGATTGGAAGGGCCTCGGCGGAGTCGCGCGTGTGACGCGGACCCGTGAGCTCACGGGCGGCACGACGACGAATGAGACCTCACACTACATCTTCAGCGGTGAGTTGCTGGCGTCACTGCAGCTCCTCGCCTACGCGATTCGTCAGCACTGGGGCATCGAGAACGGCCTCCACTGGGTGCTCGATGTCGCGTTCCGAGAGGACGCCTGCCAAGTGCGAAACGACACCATCGCAAAGACGTCGTTGAGGACCCCGAAGATGCCACAGACCTCGGACGGGACTCCGAGTATGTCGCCGCCGACTCAGACGATGTCTCCGCAGACTCCAACGACATTGGCGAGGACATCGCCTCAGACTCGGAGGACTCCGGCGCTGATTCTGACGACGTCAGAGCAGAGGACGCCGACACAGAGGAGGACGTCGGCCCGCCGCGTGCAACTGGGGCCGTCTATGTAACAGGCACTGTCGGCGGCCTCACTCCGGATGGTCGGCGAATCCCTATTCCTGACGCTAGCCTTCGCTTGGTCGACGTTCGAGGAGAGGAGTACTCGACATCGACCGGCCTCGGCGGGACCTGGCAGATCGCCCTCCCCGCTGGCGCCTACGAAGTCTGCTGGGAGATTCAGCTGCAGGGTGAGTGCGGCGAAGCCCAGGAGTTTGTTGTTGAAAACAGCGCCGCCCTCCCCGTCGTCATCCCGCTCGATACTTCGAACGTGTGGGGGACGATTCTACTGGCCAATGGCACCCCTTGCGTGGGTGAAGTCGCCGCGTTCGACGTCGACCTTCAGACCGATGTCGTGTCCGGAGACTATCGTGTCCGAGCAAACACCGTAGGCGAGTTCGTTTTGCTAGATGACGGCGGTTCGGCCACCTTCACCTGCGAGGGTTCGAGCCTTGAAGCACTTTTAGTAGCAGGTGACTCAGGGGAATTCAGGTTCGAGAACTCACCGCCTGAGTTGCTCGTTCTAGCGACCACGCCGGACGGCTTCACAAACAACGTGGAGCCCGGCCAGGAATTCGAACTCGACATCGAAGTATCGGACCCGGACGGGGATCGAATTGAGCTCACGATCGACGCCCCTGACGTTGAGGTCGTAGAGCGCGGAGAGTCGCGCTACTTCACCGTTCCCGAGGAGTACGACGGGCGCGGATTCGCCATCCGCGTGCTCGCCGGAGACGGCAATGGCGGATACGCTGTCAGCGGGCTTGAATTCGCTGTCTCACAGAGCGCGTACTCCGTCGACGGTCAGGTAACGGACGCCGATGGTGCTCCCGTGGCGGGGGCGACCATTCGATCGGCAGATCAACAGTGGGCGACGAGTGATGACGGGTTCTTTGAGGCCGAGCTCAACTACGACGGTCGGCGGGCACTCCGCGTGCAGGCGCCGGGTTATGTGCCGCGACTGGTTGAAGTTGCGGGCGAGCATTCCGGTCTCGCCGCCCGCCTAACTCGGTGCGAGCCGATTGCCTTCGATGCGACCAGCGACGCCACGTTTACACACCCTTCCGACGAACGACTTCAGGTGCACGTGCCTGCGCGAAGCCTGCGCACCGCTGACGGAGAAGTTGTCGAGGGGAACGCCATCGCATGTATGGCTTGGCTGGACGGAACCACAGCCATCGAGATGTTTGGCACTCAGCGAATCGCAGCCGAGGGCGCTGATCTTGGCGACGATGAAACGCTCCCGGGGAGCGTTGGATTCGTAGAGCCGATCGGCGTCGGATATGTTGAGTTCACGAGAGAAGAAGAGCCAGAGAGTTTGCTCGTTTGGCCTGAAGACAGCCCGGATCTGCAACCGACTCTCACGATTGACGTGGAAGGACGAGAGCTCGGGGAGAGCCAAGGATTCGCGACGGTCTCGCTCGACCTCGAGCGTGGCTCTTGGGAGATAGACGGCCCGAACGAAGGCGTGCAGGCGCTCGTGAGTGGAGCCGGGAGCGGAGGGGGAATCACTGGAGGGGTAGCCTTCGTCCCGATTGCGCCGGAACGTGACTATCCGTTCATCAGTAGCTGCATCATGATCACGCTGCACGGGCGGGGCCCCTCAACCGTTAACTTCCGAGTACAAGACGCAAGCGGGGCGACCCTATGGACGAGTACGCGTCCTCTTCCGAGGGGGAGAACCACGCGGTACCCCGGCCTGCCGCCAAACGCTCGAGTGTTCGTCGACACTCACTACGGGGACCGACTCGTATTGGACACGGGTGTGACCACTACGCCGCACTTCAACACCGGCACGATCTTTCCCACCGACTGTGGTGCCCACGTCGTTCTGCCTGACAATCCCTACTTCGGTCAGAACCTGCGCTACTCAAATGTAGATGGACGCACCTACATTCCGATCACGAACGCGGGCAACGGCGGCGCGCTCTATAACCTGAACAGTTGGATGGTCGACAATGGCTGGCCGCACACCGCGGGCATTCCTGACGTATCACCCTATTCTGCCGATGACGCAGACCTGATCTTCAACAGCCAAAGCTCAGCGCCGACTGCCCGGCGGGTGTATTCGAACAGGGTTGGACCTCCGGGCAACGCAGATCTCGCCATGCTCCTCGCGTCCGGCGTTAGCCACGGGAGCTGGCCGTCGAAACGCAACTGGATCGGGATCTCGTTCCGGCGAGCGATTCCGACCGGGCCACGAGTCGTGCAGTTTTTCTGGTTCGACCAGAATGGAAATCAGCTTCCGGACGGAGGCGGTGGATGGTGGTCCGAACCAGACCACGCGCCGCAGAACTGCCAGAACTGCCACGGCGGGATCATCACGGCGACTCCTCCAGCCGACGGGAACCTCGGTGCCTCGATGATCCCCTTCGACATCGCAAATATGACATTCAACGGGCAAACGTTTCCCGGAACATCACGCGTCATCGATCGTGCTTCTCAGGAGGACGCGATCCGCGCGCTGAACGAGATGCTGCTCAGCACCAATCTCATGCCGGAGCACCGGGAGCGAATCCTGGGGCTCTACGGAGTAACGAATCCCGCCGCCGTAACGATCCCGGTTGGAGCGGTCCAAGATACGACTTGGCGGCCGTTAGACTGGGCGAGCGAGCCGGAGTTCTACGACGACGTGGTCCGTCCTACCTGCCTAGGCTGTCACAGTTCGCGCGGATCGATCGTCGGCTCGGCGACTGACTTTCTGAACAACGCAGCGCTCATCCAGTTGTACGTGTGCCGGAACGCGTGGATGCGGGTGGGGGCGTTGGGCAGTGACAGTTGGTGGACGAGCGTGAATCCACATCGCCCGAACGCACTGGTCGAAGCGATGGTGGGCGTTCCGGGTTGGACTGACCTGTTCTGTAACTACTGATCGAGGGACGCCTGTCAAAGCACACTTCGCCTGTCCTGCGGTGTATCTGGCCTAGTGTGTGGCGCGCTTCGCC
>JBLHWZ010000403.1:0-4617 GCA_047629415.1 Bradymonadia bacterium
GGTGACATGTCTCCCGGATCGTCGGCGGACAGCGACTGGGTTTTCCGGAATGCGGGAGGCTCCTTCGTCTTCACTGGGCGAATCGTAGGTCGGGTTGCCGAGGTTCGTGACGGATTGGACAACGATTGTGATGGCGAGGTCGACGAGGGAACAGACCCTTTCGAAGATTGCCTAGACTCGCTCGAGGGGCCGGCTGAGGCATGGGGCCTCCTGTCCGCGACGCGATGGAACGGTTCTGTCGAGCTTGGCCAGACTCATATCGTCGCCCCAAATGATGACCGGTTGGCGCCGTCGATCATTGAACATCGACGGACGGGACTCTTTTTTACACCCGATATCCCGACAGATGTCAGCGAAGTTCGGGCTGAGGTCTACGATGGTGACGGTGGCTACATCGGGTCTGTTCCGCTCATGAACCCGGGCAGCGTCCCGGTTCAAGAGTCCGCTATCACCGCGGCGGAGCTCAGCTATGGGCCTGACGCATGGTTCGGAATGCTGCCTTGGGATTGGGTTGTAGAGGGAAACCAGGCCGTCATCGGTTACGACGACGGCGACGGAAGCAGCGCCGCGTATGCCCACGTCTTCGCAGATCTGGGAGCACCAACACGGTTCACCATCACGAGGACCAAAATAGTCCTCTTCGGCGAAGACGATTACGACACCGCGACTCAGCCCGCGACCCGAATCGCGCGAGACTTCTTCGCGTCGCTTCCCACGAGTCAGCTTCGCTGGGTCGACTCACTGCCCTGGCGCCTAGACTACTTCGTCATACGTTCAGATGCGGGGCCACAGCGCGTTGAGTCCGAGGCCGAACGTGTGACACATACAGGCGAGGACCACTGGTCCATCCTGAAGCATCAAGTAGCGCTCCGCTTGAGCCTGGCGAACACGGGCCGAGGACTTGCGCTAACGGGTGAGTCGGACGGTGACAGCTCGCCCTACAGTCTTGGGACATGGATTGGGATGGGCTGGTTCCGCGACGAAGCCGGTAACTACCGCGACATCGACGACGCGCCCTGGGCCGCGGGCTGGACGGGTTGGACCGCGATGTGGGCCAGTGAATGTGGCAACGGGTTCATTCACGAGGTCGGCCACTCGATGACCATGGCGCACTTTACGAGTGGCGCGGCTGCGAGCTGGGGAATCGCGGACGAGTATCCCCAAGACGGTACGAACGTGGAAGGCCATCCGTGGGGGTTCGACACCACGACCGACGAGGTGCGAACCTGGTTCCGCGTCGACAGTGAGGGCCCTGTCATGTCCGAGGGGGAACTCGTGGGCCGGCGCGACCCGATGAATGGAGGTGAGGCTCCAAATCAGCTTTCATGCTTCCCGCAGTACACTGGCTACCATGCCCAGAAGTCGCAGAATTGGATGACCAACAGCCCGACGATCATGAACGTCAGTGGCGTTCCCGGGGTCTACACGTGGGACCCTGGCTCTCGCGTGTTCGCCCCGAGTTCGGCGGATGAGGACTTTGGCAACCCCGTTGCGGTCGACGTGCCCACGATCACGCTGATCGGAACGCTCGGTTTGGGGACCGCTGTCTCGCAGACGTACCCGCCCGTCCACACCCCGTCGGGTAACGTGTTCAGCCTACCAGACCCCTCTGTTGCTGGTCTCAGCGACGCTTTCGACGGAGCCCAGTACTACCTTGAGATCGAATACGTCGACGGCACCGAGACCGCGCTCATCGCTGTCTCTGAGGTGACCGACACAGCTCTCCGCCTCTACTCACTCAACCTCGACGCTCGGCGAGAGCCGATCGAGGTGCGCCTCTATCGGTCTCCAACTGCGTACCCTTCGATCGATTTTGATCGTTCGACCTTGGTCCACACTCGTCCTCTCAGCCTCCCCGAGATCGTGTACGAGCCGATCGTAACCGTTGGGCGTGGCGCTCTCGCAAATGGCCGCCTTGAGCTCTCCGCGCTCTGTGACCAGGGGATCAACTGTGACACTCGGGACGCCGAGTCGATGTGGCGTGAGGGCGGCCTTGCCCTCTCCTTCAGCGAGCCGGGAACTGAGAGCATCGCTTGCGGCGAGATCGCTGACTGGTCGGAGTTCTCGGTTCCACTTACGGGAGGTGCGACTGCGATCGTTCGGGGGCAGCGAGTGATCCGGCGAGGGGAAGAGGAGGTACGAGTGGCCCTCGAGGACGCGACTCCATGGCTCACTGGCCCGGATGTCGAGCAAGGCGTCTCTCTTTGGCTGCCCTTCGCCGAGAACTCTGTGCTGGACGAGGGAACCTACCGCAGCGCCACCCCCCTTATCTTGACCGCGACCACCTCGGAGGGCGAGTTCACTCTCGTCGAAGTGGTCGTGAACCTGGAAGTCATCGAGCGCGTGCCGGCCAGTCTTGATGGTGAATTTCGAACCCCCGGTGTCTTACTTGTCGGTTCTTCCGCCAATTTCCTCGTTCGCGACCCCGCTGTCGGGCCGACGTCACGCACATGGTGGGGAACTTCGGACCCCAGCATGCTTCGTGTACGGGTCCAGGGCTCGGACGGCGCACCCCACACATTGAACGTCGCGGCGTGGAACACCGCGTGCGGCTCAACCTGGCAATTCAACGCGGGACGCGGCGCGGGCGATTGCGCGCACCAGGCGGTGCTCCAGGTTCGCCCCGCTGACAATCCGACACTTCCCCGAGGAAGCTACTCAACGTACGACTCAGCACCGTTGGTGATTGAAGCACGCAAGTGGCACGAGCCAGACAGCGGCGGGTTGCTCGACGCGTGGGGACTCGAGGTCACCTATAACCACCTGCCTATCTGATCGAGCTGCTGGCCACGCACCGGTTGGCATCAGTGTCATCCTGGCATCTGGTGGCGGAGCTTAGGGGCGCTCGGGCCGCCGCCCGTCCGTGCCGCTCTCCACCCGCTTGGATTTCCGAGCGGGCGCGCTCACCCTGGGCTCGATGAGGCCCTTAAGAATCAGCGCGTCGCGGAACTCAGCGCGGCTGAATCGTCCCTTCTGCGTGACCCCACCGATTCGTTCGCGGCGACGGTGCGATCGCTCCGAGAGTGGAGCATGTTCCCCGATGATCGCCGCGCGAGTCGCCAGTCGAATCTCTTCGGCATCGTCGGGGTGGTGCCAGCGAGCCTCTACCGCACCACAGATCACATACCGAGGGTCGTCATGGAAGCTCTTGCGCGAGCCAAGTTTCGCGGCATCCCGCTGAACCCTCGCCCACATGCCGAACGTCATTTCGAAGCCCGGGATCGATGAGAATGTGCGCCCTGAGAGGGACTCAAACTCTGTCTCGTAGAATGCCACAGCGTACGCGTTGACGAAGTTGGCGAGGTCGTCCGCTCCGAACGGAACACGATCTCCCCCGGCAAGAGGCACAACGACCTGGTCCATTGGGTGTCGTTCGCGCCACTCCGCCTCAAGCGCATCCGCCTGTACAATGTATCCCATCCTGCGCAGGAGCGCGCAGGCGCTGAGCATCCTCAGGTGTGCGGGCGGATGCTCGTCGTATTCGCCTTGTTGGGTAACCCAAACCGTACCTGCGCGCGCAGGTGAAGCACTCTGATCGAAGACAAAGCTCAGACCATGCACCGCGGCTGGCCCTGTGAGCATGACGGCGACCCAGTCCGCGAAAAACTCCAGCAGCCATGACGACATCAGCCGTCGAGGGAGTTCCTGCACGGGTTCACTGCGCCGCATTAGCTCGGCGGAATCATGCAGTCCCAGCTTGGATCGCACCTCAATCTCGAGCCCTGGCGTTCGATGCCAGATCACATGAGCAATCTCGTGCGGTACCGCCATCCACCGATAAATGTCCGTCCCAAAATTACTTGGAACCTGAATGATCGGGCGGTTTGGTAGCAGTCCGAGCAAGACTGCCTCGCCCTGTCCATTCGCAGGAACTGATATCGGATCCTGCATCGGGAAATCAATATTGTGCGTGCGCGCAAACGACCCAAACGGAGAGACAAATGCCTGGGCGATCGCGTCGGCGTCATCGAGCATCTCCCCAAGGTCCTCAGAGGAACGTTGGTCTGCGAGCTCCCCGAGGACGTTCAGTCGGCCGCGAATGACCGCGATCCACTGAGAGGTTCGCGAGACATGCTCACGGAGTTGTGGAACCGCTTTCCCCTCTCGCAGCGTATTCCTTACGGCGCGCCAGGTGACATCAACCGACTCAGTGGGCTCCTCGACTGTCTCGCGGACCGCGTCTGCGAGCGCACCGCCTGCTTGGCCTGCGCCCCTGACTCTGCCCCGAAAGCCTCGCGCGTCGTCCCGCAATTTCTGCAGTTCGCCGTCGATCGCTTCGATTAGTTCCGTGGGAACCACGCCGGTGCCAGCACCGGCCGAGGCGACTCGGCCAGGTATTTCCTGTTTGGGCGCCGCTGGCGTTCTGGGCTTCGCTTGCACCGTCTTCGTTGCAGCTCCCTTTCCTGCGGATTTGAGGAACGTCCAGCCGAGCCAGAAGACGACCATGACGACGATTCTGATGACGTCTTCCTCATTCATTGTCGTCCTCCTCGGAGTTGCTGGATCGGGTCTCTCGACCCACCAACGGCGGGTTCCAGCTACCCGTTGAATCCTTCAGTTCCTTGGCGACCTCAGCTGCGCCGGACTTCGCACCGAGGTCTGCTACCGGCGCGGGGG
>JBLHWZ010000404.1:0-4585 GCA_047629415.1 Bradymonadia bacterium
AACTCGAGCATCAATCTGAGCAACGCGGACCCCACCGTAGATGAACTGTGCGACAAGAATCGCAGCAGCCGCCAAGACCGGACGTGGTACTCGACCTCCCATCGATCGCCAGCGCCACAGGCTAAGCAGCAGGATGTTCGAGAGGACCAAGGCCGCGCTTAGGAGTTGCACGCCGCCCAACTCAGCCGCCTGGATAAATGGCAGATTGAGGTATTGGGAGTTTCCGAAGTACCACGGAAAGATCTGAGGATTCACCGACTCTGCGAGTGTGATCGCTGCAGGATATGCGAGCCACAGGGGCGCGTTTCGGGCCGTCATCCAGCGCCCCAGCCCAAAGACCAAAGCCCACGTAAGGGCCTGCTGCGCGCAGAGCATCCCATAGAGGATCAGCGTTACGGACCAAGGCAGAAAGCCGTAGACCTTCAGCATTGGAGCGATCCAGTAGAAACCTCCAAGGTTCGTGATGAACCCCATCCACCATGCCCAACCAAACGCGTGCCGAGCCTTGTCTGACTTCTCGGCAACCAAGAGGATCGGCAGCAGCGCGATGAACGCCAGCGGGAAGAAGTTCCAGGCGGGGAAGCTCATGAATATGAGCACGCCAGAGACACTCGCGAGTGCGGTTTTACGTCGACTGCTCTTAGCCCACGCCACGAATCGTTTGATGCGGCCGCGCTGCATCAAATTGGCGTTAGCCACGTAGTTCTCCGAGCAGCTTCAACGCCCCAGGCACGATCTCAAACGTCGCAGGGATGACGCCGGGTGTCTCCCCATCAAGGTCGAGGAACGCCGGGTTCTCGCCCACAAGTTCGGCCCTAAGTTTCTTCGCGCGGAACGTATGAACGAAGTCACATTGGGTGTGAGTGCCTTTGTAGATCGAAGTCACCAACGTCAGCATCTTCCACGTCGGGCGTTGCTCGATGATGATGCCATCGAACCAGCCGTCGCCTGGATCTGCTCCGGGGATCATGTGCATCCCACCACCGCAGAACTGTGCGTTTCCGAGTCCGACGGTGTTGATCTCGAACTCTCCGAATGGCTCGTCATCAACGGTCAGGCGAACCGTCGCGGGTTTGTAGCGCAAAAGGCCCCTGATGGTGCCGATCAAGAAGGACGCTCGGCCGCCCAAGACTTTGGTCGACTCGTTCACCAACGCATCGACGAGTCCGGTAATTCCGAAAGTGCCCACATTCACGAAGTAGTGCGTCTTCGCCGGGATGACCGACTCGATGGTAACCCTTCCGACATCGAGAGAACTTTCTGGTGCACTGACGAGCGATCGCGCAGCTCCCATCGGAGTTCGCGGGGCCTTAAGAATGCGCGCGAAGTCGCCTCCGGTACCGGAGGGAAGAACTCCGAACGCGATCTCACCCAGCGTTGGAGACGCAGCCATGATGCCGTTCACTACCTCGTTGTGGGTTCCATCCCCCCCGAGCGAGAGGATCGTCTTTTGACCCTTCCGGACTGCTTCTGTCGCAAGCTCGGCCGCGCCTCCCGCCCGTTCACTCAGGCGAAATGAGACGTCACCGAGTATGGCACGAAGCTCGGGCTCCATTTCACTCCAGTTCCGGCCGACTTTTCCGCCGGCGGCTGCTGGATTGACGACGACTGTCGTTAGCTGGGGATTGAGCACCGTTCCAACACCAAATCGAGGATACTGCTGACGATTTCCGTCGAGCTATTAGTCATATGTCGTGCGCACCGGTCGCTCGCGGTCACGAGCCTACAGGACTCCTTGCGTGCCCCTGAAACGACCGTTTGAGCGACTCTAGCGGCGGCGGTTGGAGACATCGCCGCGTAGGTCACTTCGCCCCCGCAACATTCGGAGACTCCATCAATCGCGTGCTCTTGAAGCACCGCGAGGCGGCCGAGTGAGTTCAGCACTCGCAATTCTGAGCCTTCTTCGTTGTTTGGTCGCCTGTGGAGACACGAGCCGTGAAGAGTCACGGTCTCGGGTTCAGCCTCAGCGGCAAGCTGCGTGAGTATACCCGCTGCGCTCGCGAGGAACTCACTCAAGGGAACCACGCTGCAGTCCGCTTCGAAACTGGCGCACCCCGACACGACCGTCTTGAAGCGGTTTGCCGACTGCTGGACCGAGGCGAGGTATTGCGTACGTTCGTCGACGAGACCGGCTCTCTGCGCCCAACCGCCACAGCAGACCGCATCTTCTTTCGACACAAGGGCTACGGGAGCCCCCGCAAGGACACTCAAGAGCGAGAGTGTCTCATCTAGGCGCTCAGCGGGCCTCTCAAGCGCGGCGCAACCAGGGAAATAGCCGATCTCTGCTTGCGGTTGTGGCCTCACGAGGGCTGCGGCGTGCTCGGCGCTGATCGCGACCGGAGCCCCTGCAGACGTATGCGAGAGAGCTCGAGTGATTCTCAATTCATCGGGAAGCAAGCCGATCGACGCTAGATCAGCTCGGGCCGTCTGCAGGACGTCCGCAACTGGGTTCTCGTGTTTGCAGAAAGAAGTACAACGCATGCACGAGGTACAACGGCTTAGATTGCGGGCGAGTTCCTCGGTGGCTTCGAGTTGTCCTTTTCTCAGCAGGTTCGCGAGCCCCATCATGCCCCAGGCACTCGCGGTCTCACTCGACTCACCGTGTGCCGTTGGGCACGCGAAGTGACAAAGCCGCGGGCAGTAAGAACAATTCTCCAGTGCGCGAATGGACGTCGCGTCGTGGGATGATTCGGTCACTGCGCCCTCCTCGGTGAGTAGTCGACCCAGTTAGAGAGCGGGTCATCGTCGAATGGTGCAGCCAGGGTATCACGCGCAGCAAACGAGGAGCCGAACGCGACGTGAGTCGGCCCGAGCGCGACGATCTTTGCGTCGTCGCCGGAAGCGGCGCGTGCGTCTTCGATTCGGCGCCAGGGCACTGTGAGCACCGTCTCCGGACGATCCGGACGGCTCGGAGCTCCCTCCTCGATGCCCAACTCTCTCACTCGTTCCGCTACGAGTCTCCCGAGGTTCGAATCGATGCGCACCCGAACTGCGACCCCGGCATGGTCACCGCGAGCACTCAGGACCGAACCAAACTCGTTGAGTAGGCTCTGAAGGGACACGTGGAGCGGCCCTATAAGCGTCGTGCAAGACCCTACGCGGCGGGCTTCAAGCACAGTGCTGATGATCGGGCCATTGGCGCCGTGACAGCCGAGAAATAGGGCTCGCAAATCTGGTCCACTTGCGGTTCGCGGGGCCTGGATGTGATCGTAGGATTCTCCCGCGAGAGAGAGGGCACTGAGCCCTAGACACACTGAACGGGCCGTCGCGCTCAACCAGAGCGGAGGAAGAATCTCCTTCGCAGCGAGCGTCCCCCCAATCGTGCTTTCGGGCCACGTGTCGACCAAATGCTCCAGCGAGAGCCCGTGCGCCGCAGCGAGTTCATCCGCTTTCGCCCAAGTACATGCCGCGGGAAGGCGCAGGGTGAGCGACTCGACGGACACTTCCGTGGCGGCGTCCAGTTTGGAAAAACGCACCAAGATCGATGGAGCGGCGGGCGAAGGGCCGCCTCTGTGCCCGGCCCCGACGAAGGCAAAGCTGGCGTCACCGTTCTCACGCAGCAACTCGACCAACTCGGCTCGCGACTCGGGCGCAGCCTCTGACGAAACACAGCCCGCCTGATGCAGAACGTCCGTAAAAGTGTTGGTCACGGCCATTGCGTCTCCACGTCCCAGAGCTTCGAAGGATTGAGGTAACCAAGCGGGTCATAAGCGGCCTTTATCTCTGCGAAGAGAGAGTCCCCACCTTTGTGATCGTTGGCCAAGGCGACACCTTTCATGATGCCGACACCGTGGTGATGCGTCACCGCTGCCCCAGCATCAGCCACGACCTGGAGCGCGGTTTCCCAGGTTGCCTTGTAGGCCCGAAGGCACTTCTCATCGGTTGCGCCGAATCCAGCGAAGGTGAAATATATGCTGCATCCGGAGGGGTACGCGTGACTGAAGTGCGCCATGATGAACACGTGTTTCCGCAACCCTTTTCTCACCGACTGGTAGAGGTTCTCCAGGTTCTCCCAGGAGGTCGCGACCTCCATAGTATCGACGAAGAGGCCGGCGCTGATCAGCGGGCTCATCTTGTACGAGACCGACATCCGGTGCTTGAACCAGTGTTCTCCGGGAGCGGAACCCAAGGGCTTCAGGCCTGCGAAAGCGTCCTCCAAGTCCGCAAGATGCGCGTCAGCCGCGTCGGACGTTGGCTCCTCAACTCCAGCGATGAGCAGGCAGCCCTTGTAGACGTTGTTTGCCAGGGCATTCATGGCGATGGGGGCCCCAAGCGATCGACCCAATAGTGCGTTCGCGGCGACCAGCGCCTTGCCCTTAACCTCAGCCTCGTCGACACGCCCAACGAGGTATCGCTGCAGCCGGTCGACAAGACCCGGCTCCTTCACTGGTTGCCCAGCCTTCCGAGCCCCCGAAATGTAGGTATCGAACTCGTCGTAGAGCCTCAACACAGACGGTCTTAGACCCCTTTGGAGAGAGTCCTGCATTGCGGCGAGGGCCGTAGGGACATCTTCCGCCAAGTACCCGTGATATCGGCGGTGTACCGGTGCTCGCTCGACCCGCATCCATGCGCCGAGAATGAAGGC
>JBLHWZ010000405.1:0-4559 GCA_047629415.1 Bradymonadia bacterium
GAAACGAGTAGAAGTGATCGGACGTTCATAGCTTGTCGATACAGTGTTGCGAGGGGCGTCTCCCATCGCATAATCAACCGTCGCTCGCAACGCGTGGAATTCCTCGAACGTCGGGCTCGTTGCAGCCATCGCGCTTGACCACTGGCCCTGAGAAGATACGATCCCAACTGTGAAGAACCTACGCACACCTGCACTGATCGTGACCTGGCTGACCGCCCTCCTTCTGGCGGCGTGCTCCAAGCCAAATGACGCGATCGAAGCGGAACCGGAACCGTTCACCGAGACTGAGCCAGCCGAGCAGCGGCAAGCGGTGGTCGAGCCAGAGGTCGAGCCGCCGGAGCCCGAGCCCATCGTTTGCCCGGACCCGATTGAGTACGAAGTACTGCCGGGAGATTCGCTCTGGCAGATCGCGGTCGATCACGACGTTCACGTAGCCGATATTCGGCGTGCGACGGGATTGAACTCCGACATCATCTTCCCGGGTCAGACGGTCACCATTCCGGTCGAGTGCGAGGAGCCAGGCGAATCAGAGACCGCAGCCGTTTCGCGGCCCGATGTCACGATCGCGGGCGAGTACGAGGTCGTACCGGGTGACTACTTAGAGCGAATCGCTGGAGATCACGGCTGCACGGTCTCCGAGTTGATGGTCGCGAACGAGATGAACACGGACACGATCTTTGGGGGCCAGACCCTTCAAATCCCCGAGTGTACCGGAGAGGAGACGACCGTTGAAGTCGGTGAAAACCAGCACCGCGTGCGGCCCGGAGACTACCTCTTCCTGATCGCAAACCAGTACGCGTGCAGCGTTGGCGAAATCATGTCAGCGAATAACCTGACCAGTGACTTCATCACAGCGGGCGCGATTCTCGAAATCCCGACCGATTGCACCGGCGAGTCGACCGGGCCGGGCTTCGTAAGCGCCATCGATACGGATGTATTGCATCGGTTGATGCAAGCGCGCGGCTTCGACGCTCCTCGGGAGTTCAAGGCCATCGTCGTCGAGGTCACGTTCAACTCTGAGCGCACGCGCATCATCGGCGAGCGACGGTTTGGTTATCGCAGCACGGCCGACGACACGGATTGGAATCCGGCCTCCGCAATCAAGCTCTTCGCTGCAGTTGCTGCCATCCAGTATGCCCGCGACCTCGGCTTCACGACGGACGCTCAGCTCACATTCCGTAGCCGCCGCGACCGTACCTTCTCGCTCGACGAGTTGGTCAGCGCGGCCATCGGACCGAGCGATAACATCGCCTACAACCGACTGGTTCAGTTCGTCGGCTATGACCAACTCAACGGGCAATTCCTGAGCCGAGCAAACGGACTCGGCCACACCGCAATCCGACGACCTTACTACCGAACAGAGTGGATGAATCAGGGTGAATCCAGCTCACTCCGCGATTCTCCGCCGGTCGACCTCGCGGAGGGTGGAAGGCGCCACACGATCCCCGAACGCGAAGGCTCGGTGGCCACCGAATGTGGTGGCGCTGCGTGCACCTCCGTTGCGGACCTTGCTGAACTGATGCGCCGGTTGATGCTCCAAGAGCAGCTCCGCCCGCAGGACTCGTTCAACCTGCCGCGCACCGACCTCGTTCCGCTGCGAGTCACCATGCGCACGGACCGACGCCGCGGAGAACAGGTCGTCGATGCGCTCGCGAACGACTTCCCGGCGGGGACGAACTTCTACCACAAGGCCGGCTTCTCCGAGGACTGGTACTCCGACAACGTCTACATCTACGACACGACTCGGCCTTACGCCTGGATTGTCACGATGGCTGGGTATCCAGGCCGTGAGTCCCTCACCGAAGCAGCCGAGATCATCGGCGATATCATCTCTAGCGGAGAGCTCGGCAGGAACTAGGAGAACGCAGATGCGGCGGATGGGACACGGCACAGACACAGCGCTGATGTTGATCCTCCTGCTGGCCGTGCTCTCGTGCGATCACAAGCGGCCATCGGAATGTCGCGCAGGCGACTGCGTGACTTCCCCGGATACGGCAACCGAAGAAGACACGGGCTCTAATGGAGATACCGCGATAGCAGACGTCTCGGACGTTCCCGTCGACACGGTGCTTGAGAACGACACAGTGCTTGAGAACGACCCGCGTTCAGACACCCCTCTTGAGGACGGTCTCCCAGGAGACGCGGGAAGTGAAGACAGCCCAGTTCGGGCCAACATTGGCGAGTCATGCGTGGACCCTTCGGAGTGCTCGAGCGGCCTGTGCGAGGCGTTCCCATAGGGTAGCTTCTGCTCTGCTGAGTGCACAGTCGACTGCTCTGAAAACACGGTCTGCGTGAACGGGTATTGCAGCCCAAACATCTGCGCGCGCGACGGCGAAGTATGGAGAGGCCCGCTCTGCTGGCTGGACTCATGTGAGTGTCCGGACAACAGCATCTGCGTGGATCAAGCTCGCTTCGAATACTCCTGTCGATGCGACGCAGGTTTCGCGGTGAGCGATGGGAATTGCGTGGACGTTGACGAGTGCTCGACCGATGCGTGTGCCGGTGGGAGTTGCACGAACTTTCTGGGAGGGTTCGACTGCGAGTGCCCACTTGGGTTCGTCGAACTCTCCTGCGGTGAATGCGAAGACATCGACGAGTGCGAGAGCGGAGAGCACGGGTGTTCGGAACACAGCGAGTGCACCAATACGGACGGCGCATATGTGTGTCTGTGTTTGACCGGCTGGGGTGGCGAACTGTGCAACGAGTGCGCCGCGGGATTCGCCGGCGGCCAGTGTGAGGCCTGCGCCAGCGGCTACATCGGCCCCGGCTGCCTTGCGTGCCCATCGGGCGAATTCGCGGGCCTGTGCGAGGGCGTTGGTGAGTGCCTCCTCTCCGGGAGAGCTCCGGTGTGCGATTGTCTACTCGGACGCTCTGGCGACGCTTGACAGTTCTCATGCGACAACGGCGTTCAGGACGGGGTGGAGACGGACGTCGATTGCGGTGGCACCTGCCCGCCCTGCGACGCCCCACCTGAGTCCTTCGACGAACTCGTCCCCCCCCCCGCGACTGAGGAGGAGTTCGGATCGGATGTCGCGGTCGGCGACGGACACCTCTTCGTTGGTGCCCCCGAGGCCGAAACCGGAGGCGTGGTCTACCACTACCGATGGGTTGAGGAATCATGGGTCCCGGGTGAACCACCACAGATCGCGCCGGATGACCTTGTCACAGGCAGCCGTTTCGGTGAGGCGCTCGCGTTCAGAAACGGCGTCCTGGCCATCGGCGCTCCCGGTGGAGACGAGGCCGCGGTTCATATGTTCGAGCCACGGGGCAGCGCGTGGAGCCGGACGCAGATCATACGCCACCCGCAAATCGGACGACGAGTTTCGCTGACAAATCGATGGCTCGTAAGTGGAGCGGGACCGGCTAACTGGGGTGTCTTCACGTTCGACGGTAGCTGGCGGCTCACGCTCGACTACCTCGGCGGTATCGGAGTCGGCGCTGTGACCGACGACCGGGTGCTGCAAGTCTCGGGTTACCCCCCTCGCTACCGCACCGACGCCGCCTGCTCTCCCAGATTGTTTCGTCGTCGCGGGGGCCGATGGAAACGGTTTGCTCTGCGACACATTCGATGAGTTCCTTGCGTCAGCCAGCACCGGGGCAGCCGCATTTGTCCACACGGCAGCCGTCCCGGAAGCACGTGCCTTCGCAGTCCACGGCCCCCTGGCGGTCTTGCCTCACCGAGGCGGAATCTCGGTATGGCGAATCGAGCCACAGGTCTCGATGGCGTGGGCGCTTCCAGCACGGCTGCAGGCCGATTGGTCAGAGTTCCGCGGTGCTGTCGCCATCGGCCGGTATCACATCGTTGTAGCGCCAACATCGATCGACGGTAGCGTGTCGGTGTTCCCAAACTGCGCACCGGGCAGACACGGTGAGCTTTGCGAATACTCTTGCGCGGACGGCGTGTTCAATGGCTACGAGGACGTGCGCGACTGTGGAGGTCCGTGTGCCGAGGAATGCGATGGCTGGTCGGTGACCCATTTGAGCGAAGCGGTGGGTCACCTTGCCCCCAGTCTTTACGCACAGTGCGATAGCTTTCACAGCTTCGTTTCCGGCCTCTTTCCAGATTCGACGGCCCGGGACTGGCTGGGACTCGGTCTCTGGTACACCTCCGCGTTCGAGTGCTCAGGCAATCTCTACGCGGTCGCCGGACAAGTTTGGCTACTCGAAGATGCGACTGTCCGAGTGCTCTTGACGGAGTCTGGCGAGCCTGAGGTTTTGTGGGAGTCCATCTTCGATCGAGCGGACCTGCTAGCGTTGAGCGACGACGCTCTTGCCTTGCACGACGGGGCCGCTCTCAACGTCTTCCGATGGGACACCGATGAGGCCACCTATCAATTGTTAGACACCGCTCCGTGCCTCTATGGGGAGCTGGGAACCGACGGCGACAACGCATGGTACCAGGCCCCGGGTGGCTTCCAACTCTACCATCTCGATGAGACCGAGCTTGTCGAAGTCAGCTCGGAGCCAGGGCAGATGATTCACGTCTCGAACGACGTTCTCGTTCGGGGTTCGAACGACCTGGAGGTCTGCTCGTTGCTGGACGGATCAATCGGTGCTTG
>JBLHWZ010000406.1:0-4536 GCA_047629415.1 Bradymonadia bacterium
CCATCTTCGCTCGCAACGCAGCGCGATCCGCTCGGTATGGAGCGATGAACGAGGCGAGCGTGATCAGGCCTGCATCAACAAAGAGCCGACCGACTTCTCCGACTCGCCGCAGGTTCTCCTTCCGGTCCTCCGGAGAGAAGCCGAGGTCGTCACACAGCCCGTGCCGGACGTTGTCGCCATCGAGGAGGTAGGCGACGCGTTCAAGCTGGTTGAGGCGCGCCTCAAGTGCCACTGCGATCGTGGACTTGCCGCTGCCCGACAACCCGGTCAGCCAGACCAAACGGCCACGCTGGCGCATGTGGATCTCACGCTCTCGCCGACTAACGGCGGTCGTGTGCCAAACGATATTTTCGGCTTTGGGCGTACGGGAGCTCATAGGGCCGCGCTTTAACACACCCAGCTCCGCGCGGGAAAGCCTCGATTGCGTCCTCGCGGCGTTCCGACACACTAAGGGCCTCCGCGCGGGAACGCCTCGATTGCGTCCTCGCGGCGTTCCGCCACACCAAGGACGGCAACGCAACCCGACCGACCGCGACTCCAGCCGGCACTTCTGCATTGTATTGTGGCGCGACGTGTCGACAGTCGCCATCCATGCATTTCAATAGGAGTTTCAATGGAAACCCTGCACCGAAGCGAAAATCTACTATTCTCCAGAGCGGAGGCGACGACCGAGGTCAACGTCGAGATTCGCTTTTCAACCGCTGTTGCGAAGGGCGTATTCGACTCGAAGTGCCCTCGATGCGGCGAGGCTGGCACTCCAGAGCAGTGGGAGATCGAAGGCCCAGAGAGCACGCACAATACCGTCTGGCTCAAGTGCAACGCTGGTTGTACCTCGCGAGAAACGCGTTGGACGCGGCGTGCTGAGTTCGAGGACGTCTGGACCGAAGTAGGCTAGCCCGCAGACGCCCGCGCTTGCGTGAGTTCCCCGTTCGACGTAGCGAGCCTGTAATGTCCCTCTTCGACAAAAATCCACAGCGGCGTCGCCCGATCGATGACCGCCTTGCCGAGCGCTCCCCAAGAGAGGACGGCTCCAAACCTGAGCAGTTCGTCAAGTCACGGACCACTGTTCGCATTGACAAGCCAGAGGAGATCGCAGCGCTCGCCATCGGCGCGCTCGTCCTGCAAAAAGTCGATGCGTTCGGCCAGACACGCCTCCTAACGAGAGCCATCGAGGCGATTGTTGAGCGTGCGACCGTCGAGCTGACCTCCGAGGAGATGATGAAGCTCGAGGTAGAGGCGTACAGCGTCCTAGACTGGCTTGTTGCCGGTGACGACCTTGAGTTGAAGGACGCCGAAGCCATTGCTCACCGCGACGGCGACCACATCATCTACGACCCAGCTGCTCCTCCGACCGAGCTCCTGAAGCGTGCGATCGAGGAGGAATTCGACGTCAAGCTCGACTACTTCTCGCGGAGCCGTGGAGAGATGAACACGCGGCGGGTGACCCCGGTCGCTCTTGAGGCGGAGACCTATCTCCGCGCCTACTGCCACGCTAGGGCCGACGATCGTGTGTTCCGCCTAAACCGCATCACGCGCTGCGTGCCGGTCCGGGGGCGCGCTCGCGAAGTCCTTCGCGTACAGGCTGTCGAGGAGGACGCGCCGGCGCAGCCCCAAGCGCCCAAGCAGATCTCACTGCTGGACGACTAGAGCGCCGCCGTTCCTGCCGCGTACGCGATGGTCAGCTGAGCCCCGTAGTACAGCGGGAGCCCAACAGCGCGGTTGAAGAATGCCGACCCGACGAACCGCTCGCGCGCGACGAAGAGGTCGGAAACGAAAAAGGCGATCGCGCCGAGCAGGATGGGCCACGACGCAGCAAAGCCGAACGTCCCAACGGCCGTCGTCACCATCAACGCGATAACCACGATGTAGGCGATGACCGGGATCTTCAGTTCGCTGATCCCCTCCCAAAGCCAACGCAGAATGAACACCGCGATCGGGAGGATGGCGATCAGCGCGAGAACAGCCGTCAGGCCGTTCTGGCCGCGCATTACGAATGCGAGCAGGTACGCGACATGTCCAAGGAGGAACGCGAAGATCCCCGCCATGAACGGGCCCTTCTCCTTCCACATCAGAAGCACATCGCCGATGAGGCAGAAGACCAAACCGACGAAAATCACAGTACCGAACGTCGTACTGAACGCTCCCGCCCCGATCGCCGCGACCAGGAACCCGGCCGACGCGAGCGGTTTGCAAAACCGCTGCAGCTCTGTCCGACCAGAGAACGCTGCGTTCACCGTACCGGCGAGAAAAATCACACAGGCGATACAACCAGCAATAAATAGAGGAGCCATCGTTCAGCCTTTGTAAGGGTGTGACTTCCTCTTACCTTCCGAGACGACCATTCCCAACCATGACCTCGGCCCTCCCCGGTCGTCTTCCTGTTTTTTGTGCACACTGGCAGTTTGGCCTCGCACGCCCGAGACCCCGCAAGCCAGCTTAGACGACGCCGTGCCAGCCAGCTTAGACGACGACGCGCCAGCCAGCTTGTACAGGTGATCGCCCGCCCCATAGCCCAGTCCCTACCGGCTCATCCTCTTGCGGCTTCGAGCCATTCCAGCTGTCTCCACCCGTCGGTCTGGCGAGCGAACTCCAGCTACGGCGAGCCTACCTCTTCCTCGGGCATCTCACCGCCATCGCCTAGCAGCGTGACGGTTTGGTAGTTCACGGCGACAGAGTTCCAGCCGGCCGAACGCAGCGCGTAGCGGTCGAACGAATCGAAGTCGAAGACATCACGATCGATGGCCCGGATGAAGAACGTGATGACTGTCCCGGGATCGCCGGGCGATGGAACCCAACCGATAGACTCCCGAAACTCCGGAAAGTCGGCAAGGTTGAGGTCGCGCTGATGGCCGGGCACGAAGACGCTCCACCGAGGAAAGTCCTCTGCCTCGCCTGAGACCGAGAAGTAGAAGAAGTCCGGGGCTGGTGCGGAATCGTCGAAGTCCCACTCCACGTAGCCGTCGACCAGATACGGGTCCTCCGCGCTCGGCGTCACCAGCTCTGGCAGCGGCATCATCGAGGGGAACGTGATGACCCGAGACCAGCTGTTTGCGCCTCGGACGAAACTCATGACGTACGGAAAGCGCTGGGTGAGGTCGAGTGCAACCGCCTCGAAGTCGACGTTCGCTGTCTCGAACGGCCCCTCGAAGGCCGGGAAAGCGCCTCCGGTGAACAGTCCATCGGTGGTAACGATGGGCGGTAGGGTCTCAAAGACTCCGTCGGCGCCCATGTCGAACGACGCGCTCACTTGGTAGAACGCAGGGTATCTCAGCGGGCTATCCGGACCGGTCTCCACGATCGGAGGTGCGTCAGTGAGTTTGAACGTCGCGGACTCGCTGAGCGGAATGTTGCAATCGATCGCGGTCCGGTACGCGGGGTCGGCCTCCCGAATGAAGATTCCGCGCTGTACGCCGATTCGACTCGGCACAAAGGAGCCATCTTCGAGGAACCAGCCACACTGCGCGATCAGGGCAAACTCTCCGAGGCGAGTGGTGATGGTGAACCCGCCGTTCTCGAAGAGAATCGACTCTGGGCCCGGGTTTGGGTTGCCGAAGTTGTGGCTGTAGCGTGTGGTCTCAATTCGAGCGCCCACCCGAGCACCCGGCGGCGGATCTCCGAGCTTGGTGAGGCCGGTCAGGAAGCCGATCACGGTTCCTACGGGAGCCGGCGGAGATGTGCAGTCCTCCACGGCCGGGTCACAGGGCGGAGGCGGGAGCGGGTTGAGCACGAGAGTGATCCTGCGGGCGTTCACGTTCACGTAAGTTTCAGCGGATCTCCCCTCTGCGTAGGCGGTCACCGTCTGCTCACCGATGAGGTCGTCTCCAACAAACGACGCCTGACCTCTCTCGTCAGTCAACGCGACGTAAGGCGTGTTGTCGCGCACTCGCACCTGCACGGTCGCGCCCTCGATGGGTCGATTCGACCCCGCCTCGATCACGGCGACGTTAACCTCTCCGAGAATATCACCACCGCCGACACCACCCGGTGGAAGCGAAGGGTCAAAGTACTGAAATTCGCGGGGCGAAAGCCACTCATCCTCTGCACAATCAACGACACTTACGGCGGCCCACCCAGGCTCCTGCGGTGGGGTCGTTGCGACAAGAACGAAGCTGTTCACGAGTTCGGTCGGGACCGGCTCACCCTCGAACAGAACGGTACAGCCAGCCGTGAACCCAGTGCCAGTCAGATAGACCGTTGTGCCACCTGTCGCGACTCCAGAACGCGGCGAGAATCCGTCAAATGCCACTTCGTCCCTGAATTGTAGGTCGATTCCAGTGTCGATCGTAAGGCCGGCGACGAGAGCATAGAGGTCAGCGGTTCCACCCGCCGCCGGGTTGGTCTGGAACGAGATGCCACCGTCTCCGCGACCGTTCTGCTCGAGCGCTCGCCCGTCGAGCCGGAGTTCATCGACAGCGTCCAAACCGGCGCCAACGAGTGTGCTCTCCCAGTCTCCGGCAAGTGGGCCTTCAGATGGGGATGCGGCGTCAAAGATCGGAGCGTCGACGTAGGTGAACGCCTCCAACAACTCGAGTTCGG
>JBLHWZ010000407.1:0-4534 GCA_047629415.1 Bradymonadia bacterium
CCGGACGTAACTCGCCTCCATAACGCGATGATGCTGCTCTTCACGCAGGATGGTATCCCGTGCATCTACTACGGCACAGAGCAGCAGTTCGATGGCGGCAATGACCCCGGAAACCGTGAGCCGCTCTGGTGGAGCGACTTTGACCAAACAAACCCAACCTACGAATTCGTTCGAAGACTGACCCGCATGCGTCGCACATATCCGGAGCTGAGCTTCGGAGACCTAGCGATTCACTGGTCTACCGAGCGTACAGGCAACGAGCAGGACGCGGGCATCTTTGCATTCGAGCGCCGCTACCGTGGCGACCGCGCGATGATCGTCCTCAATACCAACGCTAACCAAACAAGCGAGTCCTCAGCGGAGGACCTAGGGTTCACCCGAATGACGACCACCTTCGCGCCGGGAACTCGCCTCGTAGACGTCATGCCCGGCAATGAGCGTGTGTCGTACACCGTCGGGTCGGAAGGCTGCGAGACCGTCGCGTGCGAGCAGCCTGTCGCCGATGACTACGACGGTGAAGCCTGCGGCTGTCTGCTGGTGGATGTGGCCGCGTCCGGCGGCCGAGTCCTGGTGGAAGAGAGCAGGGTGGTGGAATTCGGCGACGAGATTCGAACCAGCACTCGAGACGACGAGAACGACGCCACGAGCGAGCAGGAGTAGGCTGAAATGGCATCCGTCACCCTCAGCGATATTCGGAAGTCCTTTGGCGACGTGAAAGTCGTTAAGGGTGTCGACCTAGAGATTCGCGACGGCGAGTTCCTGGTACTCGTGGGCTCCTCAGGTTGCGGCAAGTCGACGCTGCTGCGCATGGTGGCCGGCTTGGAGACCCCCAATAGCGGGGAGATTCGAATCGGTCCGCGCGTTGTGAACGAGCTACCGCCACGCGAGCGCGACATCGCGATGGTCTTCCAGAGCTATGCTCTCTACCCGCATATGACGGTGCGGGAGAACATGGCGTTTGGCCTGAAAGTGCGTGGAGAGAGTCCGAAAGCGATTAACTCGGCGGTGACCGACGCCGCTCGGACGTTGGACATTGAGCACCTCCTCGACCGCAAGCCAGCGGCGATGTCTGGTGGTCAGCGTCAGCGTGTCGCGATGGGCCGCGCGCTTGTTCGCCGCCCGCAGGTGTTCCTCTTCGATGAGCCTCTCTCAAATCTGGATGCAGGCCTGCGCGCGAAGATGCGCGTCGAGTTGAAGAAGCAACACCAACGGCTCGGGGTAACGACGATCTACGTGACCCACGATCAGGTGGAGGCGATGACTCTCGCCGATCGTATCGCGCTGCTCGATAAGGGCGTGCTCCAGCAGGTCGGCACTCCTGCGGAGCTCTACGAGTGGCCGGTGAACGCGTACACGGCATCTTTCCTCGGCAACCCGGGGATGAACTTCGTCGACGCTAGGTTGGACCACACGAAGGTGAGTGCGACCGATGTCCGCTTGCGAGCCAACCCCGAGTACTTGGACGACCCGTCGATCGCGTGCGCCGTCCGCGTGGGAGTCCGGCCGGAAGCGATGCACCTCGCCGGAGAGTCAGAAGATTGCTCGTTCGACGCGACCGTCGACGTCTTGGAGCCTATGGGCTGGGAGACACACGCGCATCTCTCGGTCGACGGCAACGCCTGGATCGGCCGCTTTCAGTCTGATGATGTTGTGGACGTAAAACCCGGGCAGCGGCTGCGCGTGTACGTGCGGCCCGCGGATGTGAGGCTGTTCGGAGCCGACGATCACAAGGCGCTCTGCCGACCTCCAGCAAGTTGAGCGCTGGCGATTCGAGTACCGCTGAGTTGAACAGAGGGCGCTTGAACACGCTCGCCCAACGCATTTGCCTTGCCGTCATTGCGGCGTCGCTCTTCGTTCTCGGGGCCTGCGCAACCTATCAGGAGCCGGACCTCGTTTTCTGGCACGCGTATCGTGGGGCCGAAGAAGAGGCGATTTTGGACGTCGTCACGGCGTTTCACGAGGCGAACCCCGGCGTCGTCGTCGAAGTGGTCCCGATTCCGTACCAAGCGTACGCGAACAAGATCACGTCCGGTGTGCCCCGAGGGAACGGCCCTGACGTCTTTATCTTCGCCCAGGAGCGAATCGGCGGCTGGGCCAACTCGAGGATTCTAGCTCCCCTCGACGGGTTGATTGACGATACCGTCGTCGAGGCGATCCCTGAGAATCTCTGGGATGCCTGTGAGTTCGGTGATGCGACGTACGGCATCCCTCTCTCTACGAAGACGACCGCGCTCTTCTACCGCACCGACCGCCTGAACGAGCTCGGCGCGGAACCTCCGACGACGACAGACGAGCTGTTGGCGCTGGCGTCTCAGTTCACCGATGCCGAGGCCGGACGCTACGGTCTGGTCTATCCAATTTCGGACTTCTACTACCACTCCGGCTGGTTCTTCGGATTCGGCGGTACGCTGGAAGCGGAGGACGGCGCTCCGACTCTCGCAGGCGAGGGTCACGCTGCATCGCTCGCGTTCGTGAACCGAATTCAGAACGAGCTGGCGGTGATCCCTCGCGACGCCGACTACGGGGTTACCAAGGATCTCTTTGTGGCCGGAGACGCGCTCTTTGCGATCAATGGCCCGTGGTTCGTCGGTGAACTCGGCGAGATCCCGTTCGACGTCGTTCCGCTACCGCGCGTGTCTGAGACAGGCGAACTAGCTGCTCCATTCGTGACGGTTGAGAGCGTTCTCGTCTCGACCCAATCGCAGGAAGACCCTGAGCGAATGACGCTGGCGGTCGAGTTCGCGTCCTACTTGGCGGGAGAAGAGGCGGCAGTGATTCTTGCGACGGTGGGCGCGCAGGCGGTCGCGAATCAGCGGGCTTACGATCACCCCGAGGTCGCAGAACAGACACTCCTTTCGGCGTTCGGTCAGGCGGCGGCTCAGGGCCGACCAATGCCCAACCGTCCCGAAATGTCAGCGGTTTGGGAGCCGGCCAACCGGGCGCTGCAGCAGACGCTGCGAGAAGCGAGCACCCCAGAGGAGGCAGCGCGTGGTGCGGACGAAGATCTCGCTCGTGCGCTACAGCCTCCGCCCGAAACCGTGGGTTCGACGGCGTATATGATTGGCTTCGGCCTGCTCCTGCTGCTCGCGGCTGTGCTCGCTTGGCGGCGGGCGAAGCGGATTCAGCTCTGGAAGAGGATGCGGAAGTCCAAGGTTGCGTACCTCTACGTCGCGCCGGCAGCATTTGCGTCTGGGCTGCTCATCTTCCTGCCGTTCATTCTGGGAGCATCACTGTCGCTCTACCGGCACGAGGAGGGCGAGTTCTCGTTCGTTGGATTCGCGAACTTCTTTAAGATTCTACTGGCTCAGGACTTTGGCCTCACGCACCCGCAGAGCTTCTACTTCACGCTCGTGGTGACCGTGGCATGGACGGCGGTCAACGTGTTCCTGCACGTGTCGATTGGGCTCGGTTTGGCGATGATGCTCAGGGACCCGTGGGTGAAGATGCGCGGCGTCTACCGGGTGCTTCTCATCGTTCCGTGGGCGGTGCCGAACTACATTACGGCGCTGGTCTGGAAGTCGATGTTCAACTTCAGCTTTGGGTCGATCAACGGGCTGCTGACCACGATCGGTTTGGAGCCGGTGGACTGGTTCAGTCAGTGGTCGACTGCATTTGCTGCCAACGTCGTGACGAACACGTGGCTCGGTTTCCCGTTCATGATGGTGGTCTCGCTCGGGGCGCTGCAGGCGATCCCTCGAGACCTTGAGGACGCGGCAGAGGTTGATGGAGCGAGCCGTTGGCAGCGTTTCCGCCACATCACGTTGCCGCTTCTAAAGCCCGCGCTGGTGCCCGCCGTCGTGCTCGGCACGGTGTGGACCTTCAACATGTTCAATATCATCTACCTGGTCTCTGGCGGTGCGCCCGACGCATCGACGGATATCTTGATCACGGAAGCGTACCGATGGGCGTTCGAGCGTGGCGACCGCTACGGATACGCAGCGGCGTACGGCGTCCTCATCTTCGGCGTGCTCTTGCTCTACACGTGGCTCACCGCAGGTCGGGCCGCATCGGAGGCTGCTGATGGCTAAGTCCACCCGAGGCCAGAGCGCGACGTTCGGCCAACAGTTGCTACGTCAGGCGATCCTCATCGCCGTCACAGTCGTGACTCTCTATCCGGTCCTCTGGGTCGTGAAGATCGCGTTTACTAAAACGGTGTCCATCGGAGACGGTGAGGCTGCTCTCTTCGTGACGCGGTTCACGCTCGACCACTTCGAGACCGTGGTCTCGCAGCAGGACGCGATCGGGAATTACCTCTTCCCGATTCAGCTGACGAACAGCCTGATCGTGTCGATCGCGACAACGATCGTCGGCGTCGTGTTGTCGACAACGGCAGGCTACGCGTTCTCTCGCTTCGACTTCCCAGGCAAGGAAGAGGGCATGAAGGCCTTCCTCGTGACGCAGATGTTCCCTGGCGTCGTGATGGCCGTGCCGCTCTACATCCTGATGGACTCACTGCATCTGCTGAACAGCCTGGTCGGGCTGACGCTCGTGTACTCGACGACCTCGATCCCGTTCGCGGTTTGGATGCTGAAGG
>JBLHWZ010000408.1:0-4532 GCA_047629415.1 Bradymonadia bacterium
CCCCGCAGATGCCAGCGTGTACGTCGATGGTGTGGAGTTAGACGGTGACTCGCCGTTTTTCGTCGAGGAACTACTGCCCGGCACCCGCGTCGTAGAGATCCGACACCCGGAATTTCTTCCGGCGCTTGCCCAGGTCGACGTTGTCGCTCGAAGCACGACGATGCTCGATCGGGAGCTCGAGGCCGTGAGTTCGGGTGAGGCATCAGTTGATCTGGTGATCGATACTGCGAACGCCACCGTCTATCTGGATGGCTCACTGGTCGGCGGGCAGGGCGCAACACGGTCATTTGCTGTCGGTGCCGGCGAGCCGCATACGGTCGAAGTCTACGCGCCCGGATACTTCGTCGAGGTCTACGAGTTCGATCTTGCGTCCGACGCCCGGTTCGAACGGCGTGTGGAGCTGCGGGCTGTCGAGGGCTCGATCATCGTCTTCAGCGATCCGCCAGGCATGGCCTTTCTTGACGGCGAAGAGCGCGGCTCAACAGAAGGCGGGCTCAATGTCGAAGGCCTGAATATTCACCAGACCTACGCCCTGGAGATTCGGCCCTCCTCACGCAGCTTCCTGCCTTACGAACAGACCCTCGTCTTCGATACCTACTACGACCTCCGGATCCAGCCCCGATTGCCCCGCCGTGGGACCGGGCGAACGGACGAGCCGGTGACGTTTGGTCATATCACGACCGGTGACGCTGACCGCTGGTACCGGGTCTTGGTCGACGGTCGGGACACCGGGTTGGTCACGCCGATCACCGCGGACAACCCTCTTCCGTTGAAGGCCGGTGAGCGAACTGTCACTTTTGTTCGGCCCGGCGATCGTCGGGATACGCGGGTGCTGGTCGCCGAGGGCGCAACACTCAATGTTCGAATCCCCGGTGAGTAGGGAACTCTGAGGTCCAATGATCGAGACTGCATACAACTCTCACTTGGGAGAGCTGGCCGAGAGGCAGCATGAGTACGGTGAGCGAGTCCACATCGTGGGCGACACGTTCTCCCTCTCGATGCTGGGAAGGCTCTGCTCTCCGGAGGCCACGCAACCTGAGTTCAACCGACTCGTCGTCTCCCTGTACCAGCACCTCTTCATTCGTACCGTCAACGTCGTCTTTCCGACCGAGGTTTGCGCGATCGATACTCGAATGAAGGAGTTAGACGAAGCGGGGACGTTCAACGGTAGGGTGCTCAAGCGCGACACCCAACTGGTCGTTGTTGATGTTGCGCGCGCAGGTATTTTGCCAGGCCAAGTCTGTTACGATCTCGCGAATACCCTGCTCGATCCAAGCCTTGTTCGGCAGGACCATCTCGTGATGGCCCGGACGACCAATGAGGCAGGAGAGGTTACCGGCGCGGATATCCTCGCCGAGAAGGTGGGCGGACCCGTCGACGGGCGCTGGCTCGTGTTTCCGGATCCGATGGGGGCCACTGGTGGCTCTCTCGCAGCGGCCATCGACCACTACCGCTCACAGTACGGTCAGCCGGAAAGAGTGGTGGTCTTGTGCCTGATGATCACACCCCAATTTCTAGAGACTTTCCGCGAGCGACACCCCGATGTGGAGGTGTTTGCTCTCCGGCTCGACCGAGGTCGTTCCAGCGCAGCAGCGCTGTCCTCTCGCCTTGGCGCTTTGCGCGACCAAGAGAGCGGCCTGACCGACATCGACTATATTGTGCCGGGCGGCGGAGGCTTCGGCGAACTCATGAACAACAGCTGGGTCTGACAAATGCCTGAGTCGGTCAAGAACGCAAAGATGCATATCCTCCTCTCAGAAGAGGAGCTTCAAACGAGAATCGCAGAGCTCGCGGTCGAGATTTCTCGCGACTATGAGGGGTTAGACCCGCTGTTCGTCTGCATCCTCAAAGGGTCGATGCCATTCTTTGTCGACCTGTCGCGGAAGGTATCGATACCGCACCGCCACGACTACCTTGCGGTGCAGTCGTACGAGGGAACGAGGAGTACAGGGGTTGTGAAGTTCGTCGCGGACCTCTCGTCCTCGATCGAGGGTCAGCACGTTATCCTCGTTGAGGACATCGTCGATACCGGGCTCACCATGAGTTACCTGCTCGAGTCGCTCGGCGCTCGAGGTCCGGCGTCGTTGAAAGTCGCGACTTTGCTCGACAAGCCCTCGCGTCGTGAGAAGCCCGTCGAAATCACCTATCGCGGGTTCGAGATCCCGGACCAGTTCGTCATTGGCTACGGCCTGGACTACGAACAGTACTTCCGGAGCCTGCCGTACGTCGCCGTACTGGAGCAAGTTCCAGAACTCTAATCAGTGCAGCTGAGCGGACGAGTCCGCGCCGAGCGGGGGCCACAATCCAGTGCGACTGAGACTTCGAACTCGCGCCGAGCGCAGGCCGTTTCTCCGCCTGAGCTTTAGTCGTTAGCGGCGGCCTCGACGGCCTTCCTTACTTGGGCGTAGCGCCTCAGGAAGTCGTCATGGCGATTCTTAAACTCCGCCGCGAAGTCACGCCCCATGACGGTGTCGCGCGCGCGCGCTGCCGCGACCTCTAGAATTTTGATGAGATCGTCTACCGTCTCCATGCCTTGCGTAACGTCTTGCGCAGAGCCACCCGTGACGGTGATCGTGCGCGTAGCCGTTCCCCATCCGTCTACCGTGACCAGTTGGATATCCGTGTACTCGGATTTGACCGTCTCGACGACCAGTGGCGTAGGAATATCAGGCAGAGAGAAGTCGAGGATGATGATGTTCGGAGGATTCGAAGAGACCTTGTCCAAGATCTCACCACCTGTGTGCATCGGTGGGCGGACGTCGAGTCCGAGCCTTGGACCTAAAGACATTACGCCGTTCGCGAACTCGGTGTCCGAGTGGGCGACCCAGGTGACTAGACTCGCTCGTTCCGTCTCGGACTCGGGGTTCTCCAATCGACGCAGGTCCCGCTCCAGTTCCATATTCTGCCGCTCGATTGCCAAGAAGCGTTCAAGAGCGAAGTCCGCAAACTCGGCGACTTCCATGAGGCGAGTATGGCTGACTCCCGATCCACTTCGAGACTCGCCGAGTGCATGCTCGGCTGCGCGGGCGCGCCGCTCCCATAACTTGATGCGCGCACGACTCATGCGCCGGCATTCTAGCGCGTCCTCGACTCGTTCAAGCAAGAACGTTGGCTCGAACGGTTTCGCGATGAAGTCGGCCGCTCCGCCGCGCAGCATCGAAACGGCTTCCCCAGTGGTGCAACCCACCCCGGTGAAGAGAACTGTGCAGTCAGGCTGAAGAGCCTGGACCTGCTGAGCGAACGAGGAGGGATCGAGGTAAGGCGCTCGGGCATCGACGACCACCATCGGGAAGCCGGTGGTCTCAAGAGCCTGGAGAACTGAGACCACCGTGTCTGCGGCGTAGACCTCGTAGCCGGCCGCTGCGAGCACGTCGTTGAGCTGTCGCTCAAGGGCCCGGTCGGTCTCCAATATGAGTATCGATTCGCCTGACATCGCTCGAAAGAAAGAGTTCACCCTCTGAGTACCACGCTCGTACCGCGGCGGCCAAGAAGACTGCTTGCATCGACATACCAAGCTGAGTTCTGATTTCTCGCGCGCCGTAAGACCGATTCCGTGCTGGCCTCGTTTGCACCGGAGTCCCTTCATTAACGAGGCTTCGATGACGACCAAGAATCTCTTTCTCGCCCTGACTGGGGTCCTGATGATCCTAGCGGCAGTGTCCAACACCCGCGGTACAGCAACCGAGACGCTTCTTGGCAACGTAGTGGTGTCAGAGGCGACGCCGACTTCGGCCTCGTTTCCTGGAATTGCAGATGTGACGACGGCCGGAGACGGCGTCGACGTTCGACTTGCCGCTGACCAGAGCCGTCTGCTCGTGTCGGACACGAACGGAACCTTGTTGGTCGAGGTCATCGGACGAGACGACGCGACCATCGAGAGGACACCGGTCGCAATTGCGCTGGTGATCGACACCAGCGGAAGCATGGCGGGCGATAAGATTGAGCAGGCGCGGGTTGCTGCGGCACGATTGGTCTCGCAGCTTGAGAACGGTGATGTCCTGACCGTCGTTACGTATGGGCGTAGCGCTGCGACGATCGTCCGCGCCGAAGAACTCGGCGAAGACCGATCGGACATCTTGGGTGTCATTCGTGCCATCACGACTGCTGGAAACACCTGCATGAGCTGCGGAATGGAGGTTGCCTATGACCTGCTCTCAGACGCTCCCGCCGGCCATGTGCGACGCGCTGTAGTGCTAAGCGACGGTCAAGCAAACCAGGGGATCAGTTCAGCTGATGGCCTGTCGAACCTCGCCGCACATGCCGGCGATGCCGGAACCGTGACGGCGACGATTGGCTTGGGCAGCGACTACAACGAGGTCCTTATGGCTGGTGTCGCTAGCGCGGGAACTGGCGCGTACTATTTCATGCCGGATGGCACCGCGATGGCGTCCATCCTAGAGCGTGAGCTCAACGCGCTGTCGAACACCGTCGCGCGGGACCTCTACCTGACTGTACGCAGCGACGGGCCTGCTCGCATTGAAGCCTCGGACATCTTGGGTGCCACTGCGACCAAGGATGGTATCCGCATTCAC
>JBLHWZ010000409.1:0-4513 GCA_047629415.1 Bradymonadia bacterium
GGCAACCACCGGGCCCCCGATTTTGCCGCTCACGATCATCGCCGGAAAGGGCGCGGTCGGGGGAAACCCTGGGTTCATCGCCCGCGACAGCACGGGCCGCGTGTTTGTCGTTAAGTTCGACCGAAAGGAGAATCCGGAGATGCAGACGGCCGCGTCGGTCATCGTCAATCGATTCCTCTGGGCGGCCGGCTACAATGTGCCCTCCGATACCCTCTTCGCGTTTTCGCGCAGCGACCTCAGCATTGAGGAAGGGGCCGAGATCGAAGACGAGCTCGGACGCGACCAGGAGTTCACCAACGACGAACTCGACACGATCTTGGCGGAAGCCCCTTTCAGGGTCGATGGCAGCTATCGAGCAAGTGCGAGCGAGTTCCTCTCGGGGTCACCGGTTGGCGGTTTCCCGATGGAGGGGCGCCGACGAGATGATGCAAACGACGTGATCGCACACGAGCATCGTCGCGAGCTCCGCGGCCTCCGTGTGCTCGCTGCATGGCTGGGCCACACCGACATGAAAGAGGACAACACACTCGACATGTGGGTCAACGAAGGGGGTCGGAACTTCCTGCGCCACTACCTCCTCGATTTCGGTGAGGCGCTCGGTGGACACCAGGCAGAGAAGCAACGCATGGAAGACGGCTGGGAGTATCTGTGGGACTATGGAAAACAGTTCCGGGCGCTGATCTCTTTCGGATTCTGGCGCCGCCCGTGGGAGGATCAGGAGAACACACAATGGCTGTCGATTGGAGCATTCTCTGGCGAGTACTTCGACCCCGCTCTGTGGCGCGAAGCTTACCCTTACCAGCCGTTCCACGAAGCCGACCCAAGTGACCTCTATTGGGGAGCCAAACTCGTGATGCGCTTCGATCGCGACGCGATCGAAGCCGTCGTGTCGGAGGGTGCCTTCTCGGATGATGACGCCGCTGACTTCTTGGTCGAAGCCCTGCTTGAGCGACAGCGACGAATCGGTGAAACCTGGCTCGAAGCCGTTTCTCCAATCGATGCATTTCGGGTCGTCGGCCGCGACCTGTGTGCAGTCGATCTCGGCGTCTATTACGGCATCGCCGACATCGGGGTCGTCGAGCGGCTCAGCGATGACTTCGACCCGATATTCGATGCAGAGGACGGTAACGCAGAGCGGAATGTGGAGGAGTATCCCGTCGACGAGGGCGGCGCACTTTGTCTACCGCTTGGTGACGAAGACTACGGCGTAGCACGTCTGCGCGTGCGCCGCGGTCCGGAGTTCCGACCCGTGATGCAAGTACACTACGCAGGAGGAGACGCCCCGCGCATCCTCGGCATTGTCCGGGTCGAACGTTGACAGAAAGACCGTGCGCCATGCCCCGCTCAAAAACCCTCTACGGGGGGCAGCCCCCTGACATTACGTTCCCCGACTCAACGATCAACCGATCCATGTGGTGGTGGCGTGCGGTTGGCTTGAGCCACTTCGTCGCGGTCGCGCTCGCCGTGATCGTAATCTCGCAACCCGTCGGCGCACAGGTGCCTACCGACGCGGCCGACTCCGTGTCCCCCTCGCCGGAGAGCTCGGAACAGCTCCCGATGAACGAGCAGACCGACGCTGACCAGCAGACCGACGCTGACGACCAGACCGACGCTGACCAGCAGACCGACGCCCCCACCTTGGACTCGGACGAACGTCCAGAGTACCAGCGTTTCCGAGGGATGGGCGCCCCGGTCGTCAGCTACACAGCCGAAACCGGTGTGACTTTTGCCGCTCTCGCGATGATGCGTTGGCGGTTCTGTAATTGTGGCATCGACACCCACGAGTCGTCTCTGCGGGGAGCTGTCGCGTACACAACTTCTGGTCAGTGGTTCACTGTGGCGGCCACCAGTATGTACACGGATCAGGACCGCTACCACGTGGGTGGTTGGGTGCGAGTTGGCGAGTGGGCCACGGACTACTTTGGCATCGGCGACGACACGTCGTTTTCCGACGGTGAGCGGTTCACGCGCTTTCGAGTCGGCACGCAGCTCTTCGCTGAACGCGCGATCTTCCGGCGCCTGCTCTACGCAGGGATACGCTACGAGTTCGAGTCACTCGACCTCCGGGATGTCGAACCAGGCCGCAGCCTTGACCTAGACCAACCGCTCGGCGGTGCGGGCGGCCTGACTTCCGGTCTTGGGCTCTCGATGTCTTGGGATACTCGGGTCCCGGAGGGGTTTCCGTCACGCGGCGTTAGGCTGAAACTTCAGCAGGTTTTCTTTAGCCGTGCGTTTGGTAGCGACTACAATTTCTCTACGACGAGCCTGGACGGACGTGGGTTCGTGTCTCTCGGTCGCGGGCCGCGCGGGCGGCACTGGAGTGGTGAACACGTACTCGCCCTCCAGGGCTTGGCCGACTTTACCGGCGGCGACGCGCCATTCTACGAGTTGCCCAGCCTCGGAGGCATGTTCGTCCTGCGCGGGCTCGCCTCGAATCGGTTCCAGGACCGTCATCGTCTCGCAGCACAAGTGGAGTACCGCACGCCATCGCTTTGGCGATTCGGGATGGTAGGGTTCGGGGGCGTTGGTGATGTGTTTGGAGAAGAGCGCCTCGACCTGCAGGATACAAAGTGGGCCGCTGGTGCCGGGATACGATTTACGATCGATCGGGACGCTGGGCTGAACCTGCGGTTCGACTACGGCCGGTCGCCAAACGAGAGCGGCTTCTACGTGTCCATCGGCGAGGCGTTCTGAGAGGCGGCGCCTGCTGGAGTGATGCGCGGCCAGTCTTGATGGTGATGACCGAGACCATCCGCGGGATGTCCGCCCCAAGCGGATAGGCGCGCCGTGTCAGCGCGCGCCGTGTCACCGCGATCGCGCGCCGCGGCATGCCGCGTCTGACGGCCAACTGCTCCTGCTGGACTCTAGAGCACGGTCTTCACTCAGTGAGCGCAGATCATCGAGGCCCCCCAGCCGTTGCAGTACCGAAACGAGTCAATGACGATCGATGATCCGTTGGACGAGTGCCTTGAGCGATAGTGTATCGAGTTGAATCAATTTTGGACGCGGGAACATCGAACGCCGACTAGCGCCGACTGACTCTGACGTGCCCCGGAACCCGGGCGCAGCCTGAAGCAATCGGCGCCCCCGAACTCGAATCGAATTCATGCTCATCCTCCTCATCGTCGCTGCGGTCGCGCTGGCCTACGCCAACGGCTCGAACGACAACTTCAAGGCAACGGCGACAGTGTTCGGAACCGGCACACTGACGTACGGCCAGTCGCTACGGTTGGCGACGGCGGCTCAGCTCGCCGGCTCGTTCGCATCCGTGGCGTTGGCAGACACTCTGCTCAAGAGTTTCAGCGGCAAAGGACTGCTGCCCGAGGCGATAATCTCCGGCCCCGAGTTCTTGGTCGCGGTGTCAGTTGGCGCCGCCGCTACCGTGCTGATCGCGACCCGAGTTGGCATTCCCGTCTCGACCACGCATTCTCTCATCGGTGCGCTTGTCGGCACCGGCCTGGCGCTCGCCCCGACCGAAGTCGAGTGGGCCGCTCTCGGTGGGCGGTACTTCGTGCCGCTGCTAATCAGCCCACTCCTTGCTGTCGTGGCAGCCGCCTTGATCTACCCATTTGCCCGTTGGCTCCGGGCCGTGCTGGGCATCGAGCCCACCACCTGTGTGTGCCTGCCGAACGCTGAGCCAGAGCCAGTCGCAGTCGATGCTTCAGGCTCGCTGCTCCTGGCGCGCACGCGACTTCCGCTGACGGTCGACCAAGCCGAAGCCTGCTCCCGTCGCTACCAGGGGCGTATCGGCGGCATATCGGCCCAGCGTGTCCTCGACGCCGCCCATGTAGGCTCAGCGTTCTCTCTGGGATTCGCGCGTGGCCTCAACGATACTCCGAAGGTCCTCGCACTCCTGATCGCCGCCGGGTGGTCGGGGATAGCACCCCAGGTATCCTTGCTCGTCGTCGCCACAGCGATGGCGGCGGGCGGGCTCCTGCACTCACGACGTCTCGCAACGACTCTGGGTCACCGCATTACGTCAATGAACCACGGACAGGGGCTCGTCGCCAACGCGGTCGGCAGCGTGCTGGTCATCGGCGCGTCGCTCCTGGGTTCCCCGGTATCGACCACGCATGTATCGACCGGCGCAATCTTCGGAATCGGAATTTGGACAGGCAGCGCCGACCGTCGCGTGATCGGCGGGATCGTGCTCGCTTGGGTCGCGACACTCCCGCTCGGCGCTGCGATCGCGTTCGTCGTCGCCCGGAGTGTTGGACTCCTTTGAGTCGTCAATCCCACACGCAGTCGAAGATCAGGTCAATTCCGCACATGATCGAAGATCCCGCGGGCTCGCGGTTAATCGCGAGAGACTAAGCGACGCTCCTAGCTACGGCTGAGCATCATGCTCAACTTTCCGTAGAGCACCTCCCTAGCGAACTAGGAAGTGCGACATCATGCCGAGCGCCGCGTGCTCCAGGATGTGGCAGTGCGCCATCCACATTCCCGGGTTGTCCATGTACGCGATCACTTCGACCGTGGACTGCCCTGGGATCAGCACGGTGTCCTTGAGGCC
>JBLHWZ010000410.1:0-4503 GCA_047629415.1 Bradymonadia bacterium
GATAGCTTCCGAGCTAGAGCTTGACGCCTGGAGGACCGCAGCGAACCGAAACCGTGAGCGGTGCGGTGAGCTTTGGGCCGAGTCCGCTGGGAGTGATTGGGAGCAGCAAATCGCGCTCCACCGCTCCTACCAGTTGCCGTTGCAGTCGCTCCTCATAGAGGCCTCGATGAGTCAGCGGTTCGACGAGCACTTTGGGTTCTGCGAGATCATGCAGGACACCTTCGGCCTACTTTTTGAGGGGCTTACGGCGCTCGAGAGCGCGCTCGGAGAACGCTCACTAAGCGAAGAAACTCGCGGCCGACTGTTAGAACTGCGTGACCTTGACTTAGAAGCGCTAGACATCCTGATCGTCAGCCGAAGCGAGCGCTGCGCAGGCGACGAGTAGCGGATCACCCGCCCGTTTGGACCAGACTTTGCGATCGCTACGCTCGCGGGCGAACCTAGTAACGACGAGGCGCTCGACCCTCTCGGTCGTGCCGGCTGCCACGGTACGATGTCTGCCGCCGATACGGTCGATGACTCCGAGGGAGGTCGCGCTACATTGCCCTCTTTCGGAGCTTCCGCGCCCGCTTCTGCATCGCGTAAAGCGTGTTGAGCGCCTCGATCGGTGACATGGCATCCAGCGGGAGGTCACCTAATTCATGCACGACCTTCGGAAGCTGAGCTTCCGCCTCGGAACTTGCACCGAATAGCCCCAATTGGGGACTTGTCTTTCCGACGTTCGGCGAGCGTTTCGCCGACGGACCGGACGCCACGGTTGCCGTATGTTCGGGGGATTCGACTTGCTCATCTTCCAGCGCCGCGAGAATCTCTCGAGCTCGGTCGACGACCGGCTGCGGGACTCCAGCAAGTCGCGCCACCTGAATTCCGTACGAGCGATTCGCAGGGCCTTCCAGGAGGGTGTGTAGGAAGATGATATCGTCGTTCCACTCTTTCGCGGCCACGTTGAGATTTCTCACCGCATCCCGCGACTGCGAGAGGGTCGTCAGCTCATGATAGTGGGTCGCGAATAGTGTCAGGCACTGCAATTCGTCATGCAGGTGCTCCGCCACAGCCCAAGCGATCGACAACCCATCGAACGTGGCAGTGCCTCGGCCAATCTCGTCGAGAATGACCAGAGAACGATTCGTCGCGTTGGCTAGGATATGCGCCGTCTCTGACATCTCGACCATGAACGTCGACTGACCACGTGCGAGGTTGTCGCTCGCTCCGACGCGGCTGAATATCTGGTCGACGACACCGATACTCGCTGAGATAGCTGGCACGTGAGAGCCGATCTGGGCCAGGAGCGTGATGAGTGCCACCTGACGAATCACGGTACTCTTTCCGGACATGTTGGGCCCGGTGATGATCTGAAGCCGACTCCCAGGCATGAGCGAGATATCATTTGGCACGAATCGTTCGCCCTCGACCATCGTTTCTACGACTGGGTGCCGGCCACCCTTAATCTCCACGCCAGGGTCCGCCCTGAGTTCAGGACACGTGTAGCCGCGAGTGTGGCTCAACTCGGCGAGTCCGGCGGTAGCATCGAGCTCAGCCAACAGCTCCGCCACCCCGCGCAACCGGTGAACCTCCTCGATGACGCCGCTGCGAATGGCCTCGAAGAGCTGGTACTCAAGCGCGCCACGTCGAGACGAGGCCGAGAGGATAAGCTCTTCCTCCTCTTTCAGCTCAGGGGTGAAGTAGCGCTCTGCGTTCGCGAGCGTCTGCTTCCGAATGTAGTCGTCCGGGACCATGTTGAGGTTCGCTCGCGTGACCTCGATATAGTAGCCGAACACCTTATTGTGCTTCACCTTGAGCGAGGAGATTCCTGTCTCTGCCCGCTGCCTGGCCTCGAACTGGAGGAGCCACGCCTTGGAGTTCTTGGTACGCTCGATCAGTTCGTCCAATTCGTCGGAGTAACCCTGTTGGATGATGCCACCGTCGCTCAGTCCGATCGGCGGCTCCTCGACGATTGCCGACGTGACCATGGTCGCGATGTCGAAGCATGGGTCCAATTGGTCTCGAAGTTCCACGAGCCGAGGGTCGAGCGCCTTCCCCAGCGTCGCTTTGATCTCGGGGATCCGAGTCAGCGTGACCCCGAGCGTAATCATGTCCCGGGCATTGCCCTGACCCGAAGTCAGCTTGGAGCAGAGCCGCTGAATATCGTGGCAGTCTTGGAGCTGCTCCCTCAGCCGGGAGCGCAATTCCAGACGAGAGGCGAGCTCAGTGACCGCCCCCTGCCGCCTGCGAATCACGACCGGATCGACGAGCGGATAGCTGAGCCACGTCTTCAGTCGTCGACCGCCAGCGGAGGTCACCGTCTTGTCGATGACCGCCATTAGTGAGCCGCGCTTACGGCCTCCCATCAGGGTCTCGAAGATCTCCAGGTTTGCCGCCGAGGCGGGGTCCAGGACGACGAAGTCGGACGAGCGATATACGACCGGAGGACCGATCGTGCGGGGCACGCCACCCTGAGTGCCGATGAGATAATCGAATACTACTCCCAACGCGGACTCGATCGCCGGTCGATCTCGGAGTTGATGGTGCTCAAGCTCAGTCACCAAGGTGCGAAGCTCAGTCGACCCTAGCGAAACCGCCTTCACGCCGTTGACTCCAACCGCCAGCGGAGACTTCTCTGCCCCCTTCACGACCCGCTTCAGCGAGAGCCCCCTGTCCGGTCGCGGAATCAACGTGAGATCGGCCGCACTCGCATACGATTCCAGCTCACCCAGTTGAGACTCCGCACAGAGCAGTTCTCGGGGAGCAAGTCTGCGAAGCTCAACTAAGACCTCCGCCACCGACTGCAGCTCACATACCTTGAGCTCTCCGGTCGACACATCGACCGCTGCGAGCGCCGTTACATCGGCCGATGCGCCGCTATGGGCGAGCGCTACCAGATGATGATTGCTCTTCGCGTCCAGCGACTCTTCGTCCAAGAGGGTGCCTGGAGTTACAACTCGTGTGACGCCGCGACGGACGATTCCCTTCGCATCTGCCGGGTTCTCGAGCTGCTCGCAGATCGCGACGTTGTAGCCCTTCTCTACGAGGCGCCGGATGTAGCCCTTTGCCGCGTGGTGCGGCACACCCGCCATAGGAATGGGCTCGCCACTTCCTTTCTTGTCCCGGGCTGTGAGCGTCAACTCGAGTTCACGCGCAGCGGTCGCTGCGTCCTCGAAGAACGTCTCGTAGAAGTCGCCCATCCGAAAGAAGAGGATACAGTCTGGGTATTCCTCTTTGGCATCGAGGAACTGACGCATCATCGGAGTGACTTTCATGGTCGCGGCCGGGGCAAGAGGCCGGCCGTCGATAGGCCGAACGTCTTGCCGGTTCAACCCTTAACCATTGCTAGCACGGCAGCCGATGGCCCGCTCTCAGCTGGTCAGCCCGGATTGTTGAACACCCAGCCAGCCACGCTGTAGGCTCGCCAGTTCCCTGCCCCAAAGTCGTTGAACTCGAACGCATCGTAGTCGAACGAAATCGCGTCGATCGAGAGAACGATCAGCACGAGCGGACCGGGCGGCAGCGCGACCGCACCTTCCCCTGGTGGGAAGTACGGCAAGTTGAATCCAAGCTGATCCCCTGGGAGCCAGACTTCCCAGAACGTAATCTCCTGCGCCACGTCCTGAATGTAGGCGTAGTAGAAGTCTGCGTCCTCATCAGTAGAGAGTTCCCACTCGAAGCGCCGATCGACGAGCGTTCCGCCGGGCGTCGGATAGACGAGGTCTGCCGGAGGCATGCTGGTGGGGAAGTCGACACGTTCGTCAGGGTTCGTGATCCCGCGAGCGTACACAATGCTGTACGGAAGCCCGCCCGCACTCGGTACCGATTGGCCTGTGATGTCGTAGGTGACGCCCGCTAGTTGCGGGTTGGTCAGCGGAACAAACTTGTCCTGAACGATGATCTCGGTCGGGCCTTCAGCAATACGAAGCAAGTCTGTCGCTCCCTCTCCTCCAAAGTCGAGGTAGGGAATGGCCTGGTTGGTATCCGGCCCGCCGATGAAGAGTGGCGGGTTACGGAACTTGTAGGTCATGGTCTGGTTCATGCGGATATCGCACTCGATTTCCACCTCGTAGATGGTGCCTTCGCCTCGTACCGCCATACCGCGCTCGACGCCCATCCACTCCGGACGGAAGACGCCGGTCGTCTCGTTAAAGACACCACAGATCGCGACAACCGCGAGCTCGCCCTGGCGAGATGCCATCTCAAATGGGATGGGGGCAGCTCCAGAGGTCCAGGCGACCTGAGCGAAGCCTGTCCCGGGCGGATTCGATGCGCCCACTCCAGGGGTTGTTGTTCGAATGACTCCGATAATGACCTCGTCCTCCGCCGGGTCGACGATCTTGTCGAGCCCTGCGAGGGTCCCCATGATCACTGGCGGCGTGAAGGCGGGCGGCGAACCTGGCGTCGGCGGCACGGTGGAAGAGAGCCCGATCATGATGTTCTCGGCGTCTACATCGGTCACCGTAACGGCGGAGTAGTCGAGCGCCGATGCACTAACTGTTTGAATACCAGTCACATCGA
>JBLHWZ010000411.1:0-4496 GCA_047629415.1 Bradymonadia bacterium
GATCGATCTCTCGATGACGGAAGGGGTGCTCTCTCTGCTGGGGCCGGCGCTCTCAACCTATGCCGCCACGGGACAAGCACCGACGCGGGGAGCCGATACGCTCACCGGCGGGCTGCCTTGCTACCGCATCTACGAGACGAAGGATGGCGGACACATCGCAGTCGGAGCGCTTGAGCCGAAGTTCTGGATCCAGGTCGTGCATGCGTTGGGGCATCCCGAATGGGTGAACGACGGGCTCGTAATGGGAAAAGCGGCAGTGGAGTCAGCGGCGCGGATTCAGGCCGCGTTTCACGAAAAGACTCTGGAGGAGTGGACGACCATCTTCGATGGGTTGGACGCGTGTACAGAGGCGGTCAAATCCCTTGAAGAGGTCGTCGCGGACGAGATCTTTAGCGCGCGTGGCGCGATTCAGAAGACGCCGGAAGGCCGGCTTCACGCTGTGCCACCGACAAGCCGCGGCCTCGATATTGTGGGGCGCAAACCCCCGCTCCTGGGCGAGCACACACGGGAACTCGCGACGGAAGCAGGGTTCCCTGCAGCGGATCTCGAGGCAGCTTTGGCCGCCGGAAGCCTCGTCGACCGCGGCTAGGCGTCGACCAAACGGTCGCCGCACTTTGAGGGGGTCTCCGCTGGCGCCTCCGCCGCGCTTTGAGGGCGCGTTCGCTCGGCCTGCGTTGACCGTTGGACGCGCTTCATACTACGGCAGCGGTGCATCTCCTTTTGCCGTCATCACGCACCTTGCCACGCTCGCCCAAGTCAGCCCCGTCCATGGGACTCGTCATTACGGGTCTAGCGATCATGTTTGGCATACTCGGCGTGGTTCGGGGGGCGCCAGCCAACAACGCCATCGCTCCGGAGCTTGTGACCGACGCTGTCGTCCGCGCATCGGGAGTTGATCTCGTCGCCGCCGGAAGGGACCTCCCGTCGACCGCTCAGTTTGAGCCGCCCTGGGTTCGTGGGGTTCCGCATGGAGCTGGCGCCATCGTGACGCGCGGTGATTCGCCGCTCCCTCAAAGCGACTTCGTGGTCGGGGCTCACGCAGGAGGTTGGACGCGATGGGTCCTCGCCGATCCGCCTGAGACTCCAAGCGGCCCGCGCGCACGCTTCACGTTCGGGGAACATCTCGGGCAGGCGATCGTCGCGGTCGGGGGAGAGCTCTGCGACACGTGGCTCTTCGGTAAGTGGCAGTGCGGGCCGAATCCCTGGAATTACGTCGGCGAAGCGGAAGTCCAAGTGCGGGGGCGCATGCAGCGCTGCATCTGGGCGCACCCGTCGGATGATGGCATCCTCTCTTTGGAGTTTTCGGACGTCCCGCTCGGAATGATGATCTCCGGCCGTCATATGCTTGGCGACATCGGAGTGTCGAACGACGAGGAGGGCGACATTCAATTCCGCGTGCTCGTGAACGATGAGATCGTCGGAGACCGGCAGCAGCAACAGCGGGCCGGCCTTAACACGTTCCGCCACACACTCGATGATGCGCCGGAACGCGGCACGGTTCGTTTCGAGATAGAGGCGGAAGTCACCGCCCAGCGCCACTTCTGTTTCACAGCACAAACCCGGACACAGTCGTCATCTTCGACGTCGCGACCCGCGGTCGATGTCGGGGTAGTTGCTCGGCAGCGAGCAGCGCGGGAGCGAGCCGCCGAGGGAAGCGGAGCCGCCGACGGAAGCGGAGAGCCTGAAGTGGCGCCGAGCGGGGAAAGAGAACCAGCAGCAGGGGGGCAGGAGTGAGCTCTCGAACGAATAGCGCGTGGGCTTCTGGCTTCGCGTCGCTCGCGGTTGTGATCGCGGCGGCAATCCCGTTCCGCGGCCTCAATCTGTGGGCTTTGTGGCAGGTCGAGGTCGCTGAAAAGTTCGCCGCCTGGCAGGGTTCAGGTGACGACGAGCTGATGCGCATCGCGTTCACGAACGGGGGCGGGGTCCTGCCGACGATACCTCGCTTCGTTGCGACCTTTTTCGATGATCCTCTCCTCGGGGTCCGCGCTACCGCTCTTTGCGCTGTGGCGGCCGTCGTCGCCAGCGTCTTCGTTCTCGTCGCGAGTCGGGTAGGTCGCCGCGCTGCCACGCTGGCAGTTGTTGCTCTGTGTCTGACTCCGCGGTTCTGGGCGGCAGCGACAGTACCATCGGCTACGATCTTTGCGACCGCAGCGGTTCTCCTCGTCTGGGTGACAGCGCTCGCCGCCCGGGACGACTGGCGCTGGGCGCCTGTCTCACTCTTCGCGATGACTCTCGGTCTCGGCACCCACCCTGTGGTGTGGCTCTTTCTGATTCCGCTCGCCTGGGTGGCGCTGGTTAAGCCGGGCTCCATCGGCGGCGGAATGGTGAGCATTCGCTCGGTGGGCCTTTGGATACTGGTCTTACCCGTGCTTGCTGTGATGCTGCTGGTGATCGGCAATGAGTACTATCACGAGGACACGGCTCTTCGGTTGGGCGAGGCGTTGTCGCTCTGGCTTGAGAGGCCGACGGAGCCGTTTCTCTACGCGGGCGCCCGGATGGGGCACGCTCGGTTGTTACCGCATGTTCCGATCAAGCTGCTCGCAATCACGATACCAGCCGGCCTCGTGGTAGCGGCCATGGGAGGCGCCTTCGCACTGCGAGGCCTCAGCCCGAGCAGCCGTCATGATTTGTGGGCGTTCGGAAGCTTCGCACTGCTAGCGGCATTCCTGCTTCGCTCTCCCTACTTTGGGGGTGCGGACCTACTCCTGTTGGGCGCGGTGTTTGTCGCAATGCTCGCAGGAATCGGACTGGATTTTGCCTATCGGGCGCTTGTCAGCCGTTTCGGCGATGGAATAGCAGCCGTATTGATAGCATCGGTCTTCCTGCTCTCGGCGGCGGACGTAGCCCGCTGCGGGATGAATTTTGAGTCCTATTATTCAGGTGCCATCGGGGGGACCTCCGGCGCCGTTCAGCGAGGCTATTCCAGGTACGCACACGCTCCCGTCCCAGTTGCCGAGCTGCGGTCGCTGAACCAGTCTGGTGTGAACAAACTGGCAATCATGACGAATGGCTGGGAGATGCGCCCAGTGATCGAGCGCTACCGAGACCTTGGCGTGGTCGGGCCTGAGTTTGAGCTGGTGGAGCTGATGGAAGCCCAGGCGATCGTCGTCCACTTTGATGACAGTCTCCCCGAACTCTACAGTGTCATCCGCGACGTCGGGCTTTTCGCCGCGGGTTCACCTGAATCAACGCTCGTAGTGGGCTCGCCTGAGATGCCGCTCTTCCTGTTCGGGCGTATCTCGCACTAGCCCTCCCAATCGTCGGGCGGCGAGTCAAAGCCGAACTGCTCGTCGAAGAAGGTTGGGGCCCCTAAACCGTCCCAAGCGACGTCGAGCCAGTCGGTGAGAGCCCAGTTCTCGTCGACCTTGAGTCCCTCATCATGCAGGAGCTCACGTTGGAGGCTCGCTCGCTCGACGTCACCCTTGAACGAGATGCGGCCGGCACTGTTGATGACACGCTGCCAGGGCACCTCCTGTTCGGAAGTCCTCAACGCGCTGCCCACTGCCCGTGCGGCCCGGGGAGAGCCACAGAGGGTCGCGACGAAGCCATAAGATGTGACAGTGCCGCGCGGGATCGAGAGGACCACCTTCATCACGCGATCGCGGAATGGCGTACTCATCGGAAGTCGAACCGAAACGAAAAATTGAGTGTCGCACGATGGATTGGATCCATCAGCGCTACCAGTACATTGCGCTCCGTCGCGACGGCGCGACCGGCGCTCGCACTTGAGGAGGCAGGCACACTGATCATGCTGAGCATATAACGGAACTCGACGCCAACCGAGAGCCTGCGGTCGATGGGGACTTCGACGCCTCCTCCACCGCCGAGATTGAAGCCAAATCGACTTGTCCGGCCAAGGCTCGGCTCGTCATATTGGGCGATGGTCGCGCCACCTCCAGCGGTCCCGTAGACGCGGGCAGGGCGCCGCTTTTCTTCAGGTAGTTCATCGCCAGACGCCGTGAGCAGACGCGGTCGCTGTCGTAGGTAGAACCGGGGCCCGATGATCAGGTGATGCATCGAGAGCGCCCGCTGATCTTCCGACGGGTAGGTGATGATCTCCCTCGGCCCGTCACAGTCGTATCGTACCTCGGCGTCTTCGATTTCGCCGTTGGGAAGCTGACGAGCGTCGCGGTCGCCGATGCACTGGACCCGCGCTCCGTTCCACGAGAACCTCTCAAAGCGGTAGGCGACGGCGAGGCTGCCGATGTGGGCGGTTAGGCCACCGTGCAGGCCGACTCGGTTCCGCCGGTCAGACAGGCGTGGGATTCCGACGGACTCGTCGCCAGAGTCAGCGACCGTGTCCAGCGAGACGACGGAGCGGACGGTCGGACCCAGCGCTATGTCCCCGCCTAGGTCCAGCTGGAGCCCGAACTGGGACTGGGCGTTGGCGGTGGCTGCCGAAAGGCAGAGTAGGGTCGCGAGTGCGAGCGAGGCGATGGCGCGCATGCGGCCTGCTTACCAGGTTTAGATCCGAGCGACCCGACGCGTCGTGAGGG
>JBLHWZ010000412.1:0-4495 GCA_047629415.1 Bradymonadia bacterium
GCTGGGCTCTTCGCAGGAAGCTGTCGTGACGATGACGGTTGCCGCCGATGCCGTCGGAAAGTGGCAGAACGCCGCCGCCGAAATCGCCGAGCTGGCGATCGTCGCTTCAATTGAGGTAGTCGCTGGGAATCCTACGGACGAGTCGGGGGTTGATTTGGCCGTTGAGCCGTCTACCCATCACAAATGCCCGCGTTGTTGGAATCACCGCGCGGACATCGGTTCGGCGGAAGCCACTCCGGAACTCTGTGGCCGCTGCGCCACGGTTATCGCAAGCCAAGCATGAACAAGTACGTAGTCTTCATTTCAATCGTTCTCGTCGCAGTCTTTCTCGACCTCTGGACGAAGAATATCGCTGAGAACAACTTGGCGTCGGTCACGTCGCGCTGGGACCACTCCCTTGAGTTGGACCCCGAGATCGACCCCGACGAGGTGCTCACTCTACAAGAGTTCATCGACGGGCGATTCGGCGAAGGGTCGCTGGATTCCGGCGAGGTTCGCGGTGTTTCGATCGTTGATGAGAGCGGGCAATCACAGCCCGGCATGGGACTGCGGGTCCTCAACGAAGGCGACACCGTTCGGATCGGGTACCGAAAGGTCGAAATCGTGTCGGGGTTTTGGAATCACGTCTACGTGCAGAACTACGGCGCGGCGTGGGGATTCCTCTCCGGTCGAGACGCCCGATTCGTTCGTCCGTTCTTCCTGACCGTGTCGATCATCGCGGTGATCATTGTGCTCGGCATCTTCCGAGGTGTCCGGCAGGATCAGAAGCTCCTCACGGTTGCACTGTCTCTTATCGTGGGAGGAGCGCTCGGGAACTTCGTCGACCGCGCACGGTACGGCTACGTGGTCGACTTCGTCGATTGGTATGCGAGTTGGGGCGGATCTGAACATCACTGGCCAACCTTCAACGTCGCCGACGTTTGGATCACAATCGGCGTCGCGTTCATGCTGATCGAGATCATGCTCAACAAAGACGAGGATGAGTCCAAGCCAGCCAAAGCGAACACCGAAGCCGACTCTGCCTCAGCAGCGGCGTAGGTCGCTGGCTATGTTGAATCCACGGCCGGAAGCAGCGCAGGACGCTGGATTGGCGCAACGGCCGGCGACCATCGTTTGGCAAAACTCCATCGTTGTGGCGCCTTCGATCGTTGCGGAGAGCTAGTGGAACCCTGGCTCCACGACCTACTCGGATTTCAGAACTACGGACTCGGAATCGAGGTTGTCGCGTGGTCGGGGTTTCTCCTCATTGCCGCAGCGCTGGTCTGGCGTGAGCGAAAGTCGGGCCGAACGGTGTCCGAGAATCCTCTGGCGTGGATCGTTGTGGCGGCCCTGGGGTTCCTAGGCTCGACTCGCTTGGTTGGCGTCGTACGTGGGGACCTCTATTTCGGTGAATCTGGGCTGATGATTCCGAACTACGGAGTCGCCATGGCGCTGGGTTTTGCGGTGCCGCTGGCCTGGCAGATCGTCCGCGCTCGCCGGCGAGGCGCCGGTCCGTTGAGCACGGAAGGGTCGATCGATCTGGGCTTCTGGATCATCGTAGCAGGCGTCGCCGGTGCCCGGGCACTGTCGTGGCTACAGCATTTGCCGCACGATCTTCCCGCCTGCGTAAACGCCGGGCAGTGCGGCGACCTACTGCGCTTCTGGAGCGGCGGACTTGTCTTCTACGGCGGCGTGCTCGGGTCCCTCCTCGCCGGGTGGTTCTGGTGTAAACGACGGGACATCGACTTTCTGGAGGCGGCCGCTGAGGTCGTCCCGTTCGTTGCGCTTGGGCACGCGATCGGTCGAGTTGGCTGCTTCCTGACCGGCTGCTGCTACGGCGGTATCTGCGCGCATCCGTCGCCGATGGGGGTGCACTATCCCGTTGACTCGGCTCCCTTCAATTCCGCCACCGGTCAGGTCGATCAAGATACGGTCTGGCAGATGATCGAGCAGGGGCATTCCATCGCGATGCATCCGGTGCAGCTCTACGAAGCGGGGGCGGAGGTACTGCTGTTCGCATCGCTCCTCTGGCTGGCACATCGCGCGAGTCCTCGCAGAGTCGTCGCCGCCTGGCTGATGGCCTACGGCGTGCTGCGCTTCTGCCTCGAGATGATCCGAGGAGACCGCATTCGAGGGTTCTGGTTTGAGTGGACCTCGGATGCGCTCACGAACCTCTTGAACGTCCCGCAAGGCACATCCCTCCTACTCACGACGTCGCAAGCCATTGCTGTCGTTCTGGTCGTCGGTGGTATTGTGCTGTGGTGGCGGTCGACTCAGTCCGTGGAGGCGGAGAGCGGGGCGGCGGAATGAAGGCCGTTCTTGGAATCTCCGCATATTATCATGATTCTGCAGGAGTGCTCCTAGTCAACGGGGAGATCGTGGCGGCCGCGCAAGAGGAGCGTTTCACCCGGAAGAGTCACGATGAGGCCTTCCCGACGACCGCGGTAGCCTACTGCTTGGAGCAAGCTGGCCTGACGCCGACGGACCTCTCGTTCGTCGCGTAGTACGAAAAGCCGCTTCTCCGTTTCGGACGACTCTTAGAGACCTACTTCGCAGTTTTCCCCGTGGGTTTTTAGCTCGTTCGCGCGCGCTGTTCCGCTCTGGTTGCGCCACAAGGTCCACCTGCCAAGGTCGCTCGCGAAAGCCCTGTGGGGTTATGAGCGCCGATTTGTCTACGTTCAGCATCACGAGTCGCACGCCGCCAGTGCGTTCTTCGCATCACCGTTCGAGAGACCCGCAATTCTGACGGTCGACGGCGTTGGAGAGTGGGCATGTGCCACGATGGGAGTCGGAGACGGGTCACGAATTCGGGTAGACGCTGCACAGAATTTTCCTCACAGCTTGGGCACGTTTTCTCGGCGATGACGACATTCGCCGGATTCCTCGTGAACTCGGGAGAGTACAAACTGATGGGGCTAGCGCCCTACGGAGAGCCGCGCTTCGTGGACGTGTTGCTCGCCCGCCCCGTCCGGATCCGAGCTGATGGTTCAGTTTGGCTCGACCAGCGTTTTTTCGGTACACACGTGGCCTGACGATGACGTCCCGCCTGCTTCACGACGTCTTGGATGGTCCTCCGCGCGCCGTCGGGAGACCGATCACGCAGAGAGACATGGACGTCGCTGCCTCAGCGCAGGCGATCGTCGAAGAAGCGATGCTACGGTCTGCGCGACACGTCCATGAGCAGACCGGAGAGAAGAACCTTTGCCTCGCCGGGGGAGTGTCGCTGAACTGCGTGGCCAATGGGCGCGTCGTTCGGGAAGGTCCCTTCGAGAATGTGTGGATTCAACCCGCGGCGGAAGATTCCGGCGGCGCGCTCGGGGCAGCACTCTTCGTTTGGCACCAGCTACTCGGAAACGAACGGAGGCCCAGCAAGGGGTTCATGCAGGGTGCTCTCTTGGGGCCGGAGTTTTCGAGTACCGAGATGTCCGATGCCGCTCAGGCGCGTGGTCTCCCTGTGTGTTGGAGGCAAGTGCTCCCTCCCATCCGCCACCCTTCGGAACGTCTTCACTGACCGTCGCCGACTACCCTCACTAACGCTCGCGGCGCCAGCAGGAGGATCATGACACGTTCTCCTCGAAGCGGCAGCTACGGGCAGCTGGGAGCGAAGGAGGAGACACGGTCGATCGCGATGATCTCAGCTGGCGGCCATGGGATCTCGGCGACCTCCCACCAATCTCCCGAGCTCTCTAAGACGCGAGATGCCTCGAAGAGCAGGGCGCCGCGCACGAAGATTCGGAGTGTCGCTCGAGCGGGTCCCTGGCCGTGGTCGGACCAGTAATGAACACCTATCCGATAGCCAACCTCGGACTCTGGCAAGTCGAGGTTGATGTTCTCCGGACCAAACCCATTGGTGTCGTCGATGTCGAGTGATGGGTTGTCCTCTGGGCCAGCGGCCGCCCACTGCGGGCTTCGGTTCCGGAAGTGGCAATCCCAGCGGCCGTCTTCCCAGCATCCACTCGGGTGGAGCATGTGCAAGTCCACGTCCGACGCGTTGTCCCAAACCAGCTGAACGTGCAGGTCTTCATCTGGGATGGCTTCGATCGTAACAGTGGCGGGCGCGGCGAATTCTCCGTCGGCGAATTGTGCTGTCGCTTCAATCGTATAGATGCCAGCGAGGTCGACGAAGAAGGAGAGCTGGTCGCCGTCGGTCGCCGGGAGAGAGGTCGAGTCGAGCGGTGCGGAGGTCTTGTTCCAAGTGAACGAAACCGCGGGGCACGTACCCTCTACGACCATCTCACAACTGACAGTGTCGAGCGGTATGACTTGCAGATTGCCCGACGGGAGGTCATCTCGTCCCTCGATCGTACAGAGCGCCGTCACAGTACCCTCACATACGCGCTCGACACCGCGGCCAACGAGCGGAACGTCTACGACTGGTTCGTTGTCGGCATCAGATACGATCCGGAGGGTCGCTTCGTCTGTGAACTCTAGGCGCAGGGGCGCGTATGCGATCGAGGCTTCAACGGTCTCGCCTGGCTGGAGTTCGATCAGCTCGAAGGGGCCTAACGCGAATGCA
>JBLHWZ010000413.1:0-4487 GCA_047629415.1 Bradymonadia bacterium
ATCTTCGACAAGGTCGACTTCGAGCAGTTCATCTCGAAGCTGCAAATCAACGACCCGGCTGTCACCGTCGCGTCCTGCATCCAGGACCATCCCTACGCCGACGCCTCCGAGGCGCGTGCCGTATTTGGCAACCATGCGACATCGCCAGTCGTCTTCACCTCGACGCTGCAACAGTGCGTTGCTGCGGGGGCAGAGATCTTCCTGCAGGTCGGCGCCGGCGGCCCCGTACTCTCGTTCGCGAAGGGCGCGCTCAAAGGCACGGATGTGAAGGGCATCTTCTCGGCGGCCTCCAAAGACGACCGCGATGGCGGTGCGTCGTTCCTGCACGCGCTCGCTGAACTCTGGGTCCGCGGTGTGAAGGTAAACGTTGCAGCGGTCACCACCGCGGCTCCGATCGCCTCGGTTCCGCCGATCGTCATGCCGCGCAAGGTCTACTGGCCAGTGAAGTCTGAGTCCGCAGGCAAGCTAGCGGTGCAGCGCTCCACTCGTGAAGTCAGCACCGCGGCCGCACTCGTCGAAGAGGTCGTCGAGAGCACTACGCAGAGTGGCGTTGCCGACATCGTGATCTCCGCTGTTGCGACGGCCAGTGCCTATCCGAAAAGCGCGCTCAAGCCCGAGATGCGGCTGGGCGAGGACCTAGGCTTTGACTCGATGATGGTCGCTGACCTCGCTGAGGAACTCACAAAGGTGATCGAAGGGGTTCAGGGTATCCCGCAGGAAATCCTGATCAACAGCCCGACGATCGCCGACCTCATCGCGTTCGCTGAGAATCCCGCCGCTTACGCAGGTGCGGGCGACGTCGACGACAACGCGCCTCTGCTTCGCTTCGCTCCGACCTGGTGTCCGACCCCGCTTAGCAGCGACGGTACAGGCCTCTCCGGCAGGCGAATCGCTCTACTGGGTCCGGGTTCCCTCGACCTGAGCGCGGCCCTACTCGCGGCGGGCGCAGAACTCGCCGACGCAGCGACTGCCGACGTGGTTGTTTGGAACTGTTGCGGCGTTGACTTACCGCCGGTCTCCGCAATCCTGGCGGATGAGGCTCAGGCCCCGGATCTGGCTGAGGACTTTATCTCTGCCCTTGTCGGTCTTGGCCGCGAGACAACCGTGTTTGCTCTTCGCGATACCTTGGAGCCGTGGAGCGCTTCCGTGGCAGGAGCGCTTCGCAGCGTTGCTGCCGACTGGTCGAAGTCTGGTTCAAAGAACCTGGCCTTTGACGTGGCCAACGCCGAGCTTGTTGTCGACGCGCTCGGTCACGAGTTGGGCAACGCGGACTCAACGGTCGACGTTCGGTACGACGCAGAAGTTCGCTTCGTCGCTGGTACCAAACGTGTGGTTGAGATTCCGGAGCCATGGCAGCCCAGTGAAGCAGACATTGTCTGCATTTCAGGCGGTACACGCGGCATCGGTCTAGAGCTCGCTCGGCGCATCGCGCCGTCCGGTGCGCAACTTCTCCTCGTCGGTCGATCGGCACCTGGAGACGAAGCCGAAGCCTTTATCAGCGAGTGCGATGGTCGCGCCGTACACATCGCCGTCGATGTGACGGATCGGGCGGCAGTGAAAGCTGCCTTCGCCGTACACGGACCCGTGACAGCGTTCGTGCACAGCGCTGGTGTTCTCGCGGACGGTCCGCTCGGCACCGTAGACGCCGCGCAGGGGCGTCTCGCTCGTTCTGTGAAGACCGAGGGCTTCCTCAACACACTCGTTGCGGTCAACGGCTCCCTGAAGGTCGCGCTGGGAATCGGTAGTTGGTCTGGACGCTTCGGAAGCCGGCACCAAGCACACTACGCTGCTGGCAACGCCATGCTCACCGAGCTGGTCAATCATCTGCCGTCGCGAATTCGCGGAGCTTGTGCCGAGTTTGGACCATGGTCCGAGTCGGATATGGCCTCGACGATTCCAGAGGCAGCTCAGCAGGCCATGCGCGCTGAAGGTGTCGACTTCGTTGGAAACGAAGCTGGGATCAACGCGCTGATCGAGGACCTAGGCAGCGGCAGCGGCTCGATCGTCCGCGGCCGCCGTGTGCCGACCACCACTCGCGTCCGCGCGGCGGAATGGGACGTGAACACCGATTCGCACCCCTACCTCTTGGATCACGCGATCGAGGGGAATCCGGTCATGCCGTTAGCAGTGGCGACCACGCTACTCGCCGATGTGGCAGGCCACTCCGTGCCCTTCGAAGTCCGCGACATGAAGCTCTGGAAGGGCGTCGTTGCGAACGAGCCGCAACACCTGAGCGTTCTCGCGAACAGAGACCGAGCAACTATCTCTCTCGGCAACGCGCTCGCATACGACGCGACCGTGCGACCGCTCATCGAGGCCCCCGCTGACCTGGTGCAGCTGACGGCTGGCGAGCCGCCGCACCTCTCGCTCAAACAATTCTACGACGAGGTCACCTTTCATGGTCCGATGCTCCAGGGCATCGAGGGCCTACGATTCATCGGTAAGAACTTTGCCTCCGGCCGAGTGGTCACTTCGGACCCGACTGAATGGATTCCCAGCGGGGAGCTCGACGTTTGGCCGATCGATCCGCTCGTGTTTGACAGCGCCATGCAGCTCGCAGCCTTCGTTGATTCGGATGGTGGCGGAGTGGGCACACCGGTTGGCTTCGAGCGCTTCGTACAGCTCCGGGAAATGCCGCCCGCTGGGACGGAAGTTATCGCTGATGTTTCGGTGCGAACGGATGAGCGTGTTGGTGACAGGCTGACGCTCGACCTTGCGATTTGGGATAGCGACGGCAACCTGCTCGCACACTGCGACGGACTCGTCGTGCAGGTCCGTGACCTCGTCGATGCTGTCGACACCGGGGACTCTGGCGAGTGGAACGACGGCTTCGAACTCAACGAAGAGTGGGTCAATCCGGCCAAGTGGCAAGGCTACAAGGACCTCGAGCTGCGCTTCCAGATGGTCGCAGCGATGGGCCTTCAGAACCCGTACTTCGACCTCCACGAGGGAACTGCCCGCGATACGTCGATCGTTGAGGGCCGAGAGGTGATCAACTTCTCGTCTTATAACTACTTGGGTCTCTCCGGTGACGAACGGGTCCAGAAGGACGTCACCGCCGCCATGGCGCAGTACGGCACGAGCGTCTCGGCTTCCCGAATCGCATCGGGCGAGCGTCCGTTCCACCGCGATCTCGAGGCGTTGCTCGCGAGTTCACTCGGTGTAGAGGACGCGATCATCTTCCCGTCGGGTCACGCGACGAACGTCACGGTCATCGGCCATTTGTTTGGCCCTAATGACCTGATTCTCCACGACGAGCTCATTCATGACTCGTGTTTGCAGGGCATCAAGCTCTCAGGTGCGGCTCGTCGCAGCTTCCGTCACGAGGATCACGAACACGCGGAGCAGCAACTCCGTGAGTTGCGACCGCACTACGAGAAGGTGCTGCTCCTCCACGAGGGCGTCTACTCGATGGACGGAGACATCTCGAACACCCCCGCGTTCCTGAAGCTCAAGGAGAAGTACGGCTGCATGATCATGGTCGACGAGGCACACTCGTTCGGCACCATTGGCCCGCGCGGGTTTGGCATCAAGGACCATTACGGCCTTGAGGGACCAGAGGTCGATCTCTGGATGGGCACCATGTCCAAGTCGCTCGCCTCGACGGGTGGCTGGATTGGTGGCACCAAAGAGCTCATCACCTACCTGCGATACACAACGCCCGGCTTTGTGTTCGCTGCCGGCATGGCTCCGACACTCGGCCAAGCAGCGCTCTCGTCCCTGAAGCTGATGTACGAGGAGCCGTGGCGCGTGGAGAAGGTGCAGAGCAACGCGAAGTTCTTCTGTCAGGAGCTGCTCAAGCGTGGCCTCGACGTCGGTGTTGCCAAGGGTGAGTCCCCGGTTGTCCCCGTGGTCACCGGCGATTCGATGCAGGCGCTCCAGCTCGCTCAGGCGCTGCTCGACAAGGGCATCAACGCAAAGCCGATCATCTTTCCGGCCGTCGCGGACGACTCAGCCCGCCTGCGCTTCTTCCTCTCGACCTGTCACTCCGAACAGCAACTCGAATTCACCGCGGAGACCATCCGCGTCGAGCTTGAACGCATTCGCAAGGGATGACCGTCGATGTTTGGATGCGGTGGCGCGAAGGCGCGCCACCGGAGGACGCCGCTGAAACACTCAGCCACGCGGAACGCAGTCGGTACGAGAGTATGCGGAGTGCCGAGGCAGCACGGTGCTTCCTCTCTGCTCGCTCACTGGTTCGCGATCTACTCAGCGAAGTATCGCCAAACATTCCGCCGGATGCGTGGCGCTTCGAGACCAACTCAAACGGAAAGCCCTACGTCGTTGAGCCAGCCGAGGGGAGGTTGCTGCACTTCAACGTCGCCCATACTGACGGTTTCGCGATCGCGCTGGTCTCGGAGGTGGCGGTGGGTGTCGATGTTGAGAATACGACGCGCCAAGCCCGGGTCGACAAGGTAGCCCGTCGGTTCTTCGCCGAGTCAGAGGCGGACTGGGTTCTGCGCATGGACGATGCCGAGAAGCGACAG
>JBLHWZ010000414.1:0-4476 GCA_047629415.1 Bradymonadia bacterium
TACCGGGTACTTCCTCACCCTCTTTCGCAGTGAGGAACCAGACGCCCGGATTCTGGCGATCAAATCACTGGTCGACCCGCTACATGAGGAGTCAGCCACCTCTCGGGAGGTACGGGAGAGACTTGCACTCGCCGTTGGAGACCCGGATCCCGACGTCTCCGCCTGGGCTGCCTGGGGCTGCGGCCACCTGCAGGTTCAAGAGGCTACGCCAGATCTTCTTCGGGTCCTCCAGACCGGCAGCCGCGAGCAACAAGTCGAGGCCGCGCTGGCCCTAGGCCGAATTCGAGATCCCGAAGCGGAACGCAGGCTCATCGCGCTTCTCGCCACCACCCAGGAGGATCCCGAACTCTCACAAGCGCTCATTACTGGGTTGGGCCTAATGCCCTCGACCAACGCCGTCCCGACCCTCCTCGGACTGCTGGGAGTCTCCACTCCCGAGGTGGAGACCGCGGCCCTTTGGGCGATCGGAAGATCCCGGCGGACCGACGTCCGAGAAGCTGTCCTCGCCGGCTGGCAGGAGTCAGCTGGCGAGCTCCGCTGCGCCTACGCCGAGTTGCTCAAGCATGCCACGACGGTGGACGACTATGAGCATATGCGCTCGCTCTTCGACTCCGAAGCCCGCGACACCTGCGAGACCATCGAGTTTGAGGGGCGCCAATATGACCCCGAGCATCCGCTGCAGCCGATCACCTATGTCGTGCGCGAGGAGCTTCGACTCAAGTATTTGAAGGCGGCGTTCAACATCGGAGGACCGGCGCTGGAGGAGTGGCTGCGCGACATTGCTTGGGATGACACGGAGAGCGTCCCAATGAGGAATCAGGCCGATGACCTGGCCGAAGCATTGAGGGTGAGCCCGTCCCGACTGCGCCGCGAATAGCCCGGGCGCAGAGGCTTTAGCCGGGTGACGAACTGATGGCCGGGCAGGCGCCTGAGCCTGAACCGACGACTCAAGCAAAAACGAAATCAGCCCCGCCTAGGCGGGGCTGATTTTCGGATTCCGGCGATTCCTAGGCCTCGGCCGTAGGCTTCTCCAACGTTCCCTCACCCGTGATGATGGGGTGCGGTGCGAGCTCCTCGGTCAGTGCGAGCTTGGGAATCTCGTCGACCGTAGACACGAAGAAGAATTCGACTTCCGCTTTCACATCCGCCGCAACATCGATGAGATCCTTACGGTTTCTCTCCGGAAGAATGATCCGTTTGATGCCGGCACGGTGAGCGGCCAGGGTCTTCTCCTTGATACCGCCGACGGGAAGCACGTTGCCGCGAAGAGTGATCTCGCCGGTCATCGCCACATCGTGCCGCACCTTGACCCCGCTGAAGAGGCTCAGCAGCGTCGTGAAGATCGCGATACCTGCGGACGGTCCGTCCTTGGGCACGGCGCCTGCCGGGAAGTGAATGTGCACGTCCACATCCTTCAGGAAGGACGCGGGGAGACCGAACTCGGTAGCACGCATCTTGAGGAACGAGAGCGCCGCGAGGGCCGACTCCTTCATCACGTCGCCAAGTTGACCGGTCAGCTTAAGTTCACCCTTGCCTTGCGCCTTCGTCGCCTCGATGAAGAGGATATCTCCTCCAGATGGAGTCCACGCGAGGCCGGTCGCGATTCCCGAGCTGTTAACGCGCAGTGCGGTCTCAAACTCGTACTTCGGCGGACCTAGCAGGTCGGGGAGCCTTTCGGCATCCACAACAAATCCATCTTCGAGGTCGTCGGTCGCGACCTTCACAGCGAGCTTCCGACAGATGTCAGCCAGCTGACGCTCTAGACCACGAACGCCAGCTTCGCGGGTGTAGCGGTCGATGATCATGTCGATCGCGTCGTCCTTCAGTTCAACTCCCTTTCCTTCAATCCCGTGCTTCTCAAGCTGCTTTGGCCAGAGAAAGTCCCGAAGGATATTGGCTTTATCGGCGGGGGTGTAGCCTGGTATGTCGATAATCTCCATCCGGTCTCGGAGCGGCGCCGAAATCGTGTCCAAGCGGTTCGCGTTCGCGATGAACAGGACCCTCGAGAGGTCTACCGGAATCTCCACGTAGTGGTCGCTGAATGTGTTATTCTGCTCAGGGTCGAGCACCTCAAGCAGCGCTGACTGAGGGTCACCTCGGTTGTCGCGCCCCACCTTGTCGATTTCGTCCAGCATGATGACCGGGTTCGACGTCTTAGCCTTACGCAGCGCCTGCACGATCCGTCCTGGCAGCGCTCCGACGTAGGTTCGCCGGTGTCCCCGAATCTCTGCTTCGTCGTGAACGCCGCCGAGAGAAATCCGGACGAACTCACGGCCGAGCGCGCGCGAGACCGAACGGCCCAGCGAGGTCTTACCCACGCCGGGAGGCCCAACCAGGCACAAGATCGGCCCCTTCATGTTCGCTCGCAGTTTCCGAACTGCGAGGAACTCGATCAGACGCTCCTTTACCTTGTCCAACCCGTAGTGGTCAGCATCGAGGATACCGCGAGCATGCGGGATGTCGAGGTTGTCCTGGGTCGTCTCCGTCCACGGGATCTCGAGGAGCGTGTCCACGTAGGTACGCACCACTCCGTACTCGGAGCTCGCGGGCTGCATCTGCTGGAGTCTGCGGAACTGCTTCTGCACGACCTTGTCGACGTGCTCGGGTAGGTCCTTCTCTTCAATTTTGGCTTCCAGCTCATCGAGTTCGCCGGTCTCGCCGTCTAGCTCGCCGAGCTGTTCCTTGATCGCCTTGTACTGCTGGCGGAGGTAGTATTCTCGCTGGTTGCGGTCGATCTCCTCTTTGATCTGCGTCTGGATTTGATCGGAGACCTTCGCCACCTCAAGCTGGCGCGTCAGGAAGGTCACGACGAGCTTCAATCGCTCCTTCATGTCGACCTTGCCGAGGATCTGCTGCTTCTCCTCAGTCGAGACGTCCATGTTGGCCGCGACGAAGTCACAGAGCTGCGCCGGGTCATCGACAGAATCGATCATCGCTGTCGCTTCGCGTGGCATCTCTGGGATGTACTTCACGACTTGCTTGGCGGTCTGCTTCAGGTTCATGAAGAGAGCATCGGTCTCAAGATCGGCCTCTTCACGTTCCGGCTCCGTGATGAACTCGAACTCCCCTGACAGGTACGGTTCATCCTGAACAAGCCGGCGGAGTCGAATCCGCTGCTGGCCCTGGATAATCACGCTGTAGTTGTCACTCGAAATCCGGACCACCTTGAGAATCCGAGCTGATGTACCGATCCGGTAGAGGTCGGCTTCGGTCGGGTCGTCGGTGTCGGCCTCGCGCTGGGTGACGATCGCGATACGGCTCTCGTTGGCCGCTGCTTCCTTAATCAGGGCGATCGATTTCTCTCGGCCCACGGCCAAGGGGATCACTACCTGCGGGAATAGCACGCTGTTTCGGAGGGGCAGGATCGGAAGATCCGTCGTTCCATCGGCGGCTTCGGCGCTCTCAATTTCCTCGGTCATAACTATCTCTGCGAAAAGCGATTGGTGCGCGGGGAACACTAGGCACGACAGACTCCGGCACAAGAATGCATCGAGGACTGATGCGGGACCGCGTAGACCCCGGTTTTCACACATGAAACTACGCGACGGCACATTATGAGATGCGCAGCCGACAATGGGACCCGGATCTGACTCGTTAGAGAATATCGAGCTTCAGCGCGGCGAACGACTCGTAGGCTTCCCCTTCTCGCTTGGCGTCCTTCAGGTACTCTCGGATTAGCGCGACCGAAGCGTCATAGGCGCCAATGCGACGCTTAACGTCCGCGGTGAACTCAATGCGCGCGTCGTCGGAGATCTTCCGGCGTCGGCTCGCGTCCTCGAGGAGCTCTTCGAGTGAGGCGATCTTCTTCGCTGTCCACTCCCATTGCTCACCCTTGGCTGCGAGCCAAGCGATCGTCTCGCGCACTAGCGGCAGCAACTGCTCCTCATCGGAATAGACGATCGGTCGTTTTGGAGCATCGTCGTATGCGTGCTCATCGGCCAACTCGAGCACACGGTCATACTCCAGCTTCACGTCGCGCGCCGCGCCGCCCTGTAAACCAAGGAGCACACGCCACTTGGTGTAGAGTACGTCGTTGCGCGTCGTGCAGGCCCCGAACACTGCCTGCATCTCTTCGATGCCCTCTCCGTAGAGGCGCGAGCTCTCAAGATCCGGGTGGGCCTTTACGAACTCGACTGCGCGGTCGAGGGAGTTCTGAACTTGTAGGAAGTTTGGCTGCGTCATTGGGTCGCTCAGTCGGCGGGGCCGCTCGCGCTTATCGGCGGGGCCGCTCGCGTTTAACGGAGCGGTTTAGGGTGGTCAAGACGAGCGCACGACCGGCTTGCACGGCACCATGTCCGAGATTAGGACCCTGTACATGCGTTCAGACTCCGGAATTGTGGTCGAAGAGGCCGCGACAAACAATCTCAAGTCCGTCTCCTGCACTATCCCGCACGGCGCCATGACGGTCGTGACAGGTGTCAGTGGATCAGGAAAATCATCCCTCGCCTTCGATACGATCTACGCGGAGGGCCAGCG
>JBLHWZ010000415.1:0-4466 GCA_047629415.1 Bradymonadia bacterium
CCTCGCTTGGGTACGAGGTACGTGCGGGCCGGCGGTCCGCGCGACGGCAGCGTGCTGTTCATTCTCGACCCGGGCACGTGGGACGTCAGCCTCATCTCCGACGACCCGCCGCTCTTCAGCACGATCGCGATGGCGATCGCGGCGCCGCATGAAGGCGATCGCGGCACCGTATGAAGCGATCTTCCTCACGAGACTCAACAATTCCGACGATTTGCTCCGATACGACTTGGAGACCGCCACCATCGCAACGGTCGGCGGGCTGGAAGGCACTCTCCACTCGGCACACGGGATGGTCTACGTGCCGGATGCGGACCGGCTTTACGTAGCCGACGGCCGTCATAACGTCTTGCTCCGGGTCGACCCGACGACGACGGCGACTGAGGTCGTGGGGCTCCTCACCGCAGCGGACGAGTCGGACGCGGACGTCGGCAGCATGACGTCCGATCCGCTGACCGGCGTGGTGTGCGGCGTGGCCAATGGCCTCGCCCAGCTCACGGTCGTCGATCTCGAGACCGGCGCGCTAACCCCGATCGGGCCGACGCCCGAAAACTCCGGGCCGTTGTTCTGGGCCGAGGGGCCCCCAAGATTTATCACATCTCTGGGGCGAAGAGCTGCTGAGTCCGAATCAACTGCTCAAGTTCACGAAACCCGCGGCCCAGGGTCTGCCATCCCGGTGGTCCGTTGCTCTTCAGATGCCCTCCCATGCGAGCGATCGCGTACATGATGTCTGTGACGCAGGGCGTGTCCGCGAGCTTCACTGACCGGGGGTTCTTCGGAAGCGCCGCAATCAACAAGAGCACGGCGAGCTGGGTCTTCGTCAACACCGCGCTGGCGGGCACATTCGGCGCGTCCCGCGCCAACGTTCGTAGCAGGAGCATGTGCCATGCCATCGCGAAACACAGCGAGAGCGCGGTCTTGAGGCCGTGCAGGGTCTCCAGCTGCAGTCGCTCATAGTGACACCCTGTCTTGATCGCTTTGAAATACTCCTCGATGAGCCATCGAACTCGGTATGCGTCGACGACGCGCAGGACGTCCTCTTCTGTCTCAATGGGCTCGGTGGTGAGGAGGCGCCACTCAATCGGCGTTTGGCCATCCGACGGGTCGATTTCGCGGGCTATGACGACGTTGACCTCGAGCTTTGTTTGAGTCGCTCAACTGAGTCCCGGTCGATGTAGCGTTGTCGACAACGAGTGGATCCCGAGTGTTGTACTGCGGCCCTTGCGCGCTTGCTTTCGCCTCCGCCGTCCTCCTGACGCGGCGGCGTTTTCGAAATCGACCATTCGCGTTGTGTGGATCGGGTGAGTAGCGGCAAGCAAATCCTCACGCTTCGTTGCGGCCTCCTCGTCGTCGAGATCGACGTCCGCTAGGACACGCTCCTTCGTCTGCCGGACCACGAATCGTCCGCCACGAGCAATGATGCCGGTTATCCAAGAAAACTCGTCCGCCTCGCGGTCTGCAACATGAACAACGCTCACGCCGTGCGCGTCTGCGGCAGCATCGAGGTCAGCCGCCAACCGCTCCCATCGCAGGAACTCGTTGTCATCGGCGAAGTGCCGGATTCGAGCCCACTCGTTCTTGCTCATCCCCTCCGGCTTCCTCTGTCGACCCTTCGGACGAACGAGGATTTCGCTGCCGCCAAGCCCGAGCCGAACGCCAACATTCTGGCCTTCGGACGTCTCGGCAAGACACGCCAGCAGGCCCGTGTGGGCGTAGAAGCCGTCCCCTTCGTTCATCAGCTCGCCCAGTCCCGAGCGCTCTTTCGTTCCTCCGAATCGCATCTCAGTTGTGTCTTGAATCGCGAGCACGCACAGACCCGCCGAACCCGCGCCCACAGCGCGATCCCAGCTACTCTCTACATGCGGAGCAACCACCGCTTCGGCGTCAATCGCCGGATTGTTGAAGAAACGGTACGCGCCCTGGAGCGCGGCGGAGTCCTTCATTGCTTGCGGCAAACTCGACTTCGGCGCCGCGGTCCAGGCGCCGAACATCGTCTCCGCTCGCTCATCGCGGAGCTTATCCCCCAAATCAAGACCGGATAACTCCGACGCGCAGGGGTGGAGTTCGAAAGAGAGATCGATGTGGGAATTGCTCATCCTGACGTTCGATCAAACAACCGGCTCCACTACAAGTTGCGTCCACAAAATCGGAAGACGCGCTCCGAAACGCCTCATCCGAGATGTGATAGATCTTGAGGGGGGTGAGGACCGCGGCGCCGGCAGCAACCACGTCCTCCTCTTCGACCTCGAGTTCGCGGCCTGACGCACAGCGACCGGTTCCGCGAACCCGGCGTACGCCGCCGCCGCTGACCCCGAAGGCGTTCCGCATGTGGCCACCGCAGATGTCATCTGGCGCACGGACGCACAGACAGGACTGCTAACGACAGCATATTCGAGCTTATCATGCCGGGAGCTACTCTCCCTCGCATACGGGCCGACGCTGCACTCCTTCGTCCGCTAAAACGACTGCGACCGCTACGACGACTGCGACCGCTACGACGACTGCGACCGCTATTGGATGGCCATCAACAACGACACGGGCGATGTGGCGGAGACACCGGACGCGCCCGAATACTATGAGGGTTTGTCTTACGACGCGGCCGCCGGCCTCCTCTGGGGGGCGCATGGGGCAGATCTCTTTCATGCCGACCCTGAAACAGGGGAAGGCGAGTTCGTCGGTGAGCTAGGGGCGGAGGTGACCGGCCGCTCCTACTACCTGGACGAGGGCATCCTCTACGCGGTCGATGAGGACGCCGTCCTCTATGAGGTCAACACAGAAGCAGCGTCGCTCACGCGCCCGCTCGCACTGCTCGCACTGCTCTGGCGGGTGAACTCCCTGGTGGCGGACTGAGCGACACCGCGCGCTGCTTCTTGCCGTAGTGGCTTACTGGCGGCGTCAGTTCCACCACGTGAGCTTTATGGGGATGCGGACGGAGATGGGGATACGGATGTGGACGGCGAGACGAGTCATCGTCATCGGGCGCCGTGAGACGCCGCACGCTTTCTCGCCGAAGATCGGCGCGATTAGTTGACCTGAGGGAGGAGCCCTGCCACCAAAGGCACCGTGCACTAGCGCACTCGTGTACATCTGTACTCGTGATCCCGCCGTCGTCTTCCGCACTAGGTGCTATGCGCAACCAAATCATTCCGAAGCACCTTACCCTCGTGTCTCTCGTTCTGGCCGCAGGCTGCGGCGACGACGACGAAGAGTCAGTCGGGACGGGCGTGACGTATACGGATGAAGACGCGACAGACACCGGCGCGGTCGGTGATGTTGAAGACGGGGCGGACACCAGCGTGAGCCCTGACGCAATCGAGGACGACGCTATCGAAGCGGACGCGGAACCCGACGCGATCGTCGACCCGGACATCTGCGAGGCGCTCGAACTACCGGTTCGTGAGTTCGACCCCGGCGAAGCAGGCCAACTCCGATATGAGCTCGGCGGCGAGTTCAGCGTGAGCCTTATGGACGGCACAGACTGGACGCTCTCTGAAGAGTGGAGCGGCTGCGAATCGTACCTCTTCGTGCCGGACAGCATCGCCTACAGCGACCTCAACGCCGCCTCGATCTGGGAAGACGGCGTGATTCAGCTGATCGCGGGGTCCCCGCTCAACGCGCACTACTTCTTCGTTTCGGTCAAAGGCACCGACAGCGCAGCGGCGACCTCCCTCACCGCAATGCAAGGTCGCGTTGACGAGGCGCTCGCGCTGCTCACTCCAGCGGACGCCGCTCATTGGTCGCAACGCCTTCATGTTGTGAACACTCGAGCCGGCGCCCTCGACTCCTGGATCGGCAGCTTGCTCGGTACTGAAGTTGGCCAGCTCGGCATAACGATCGATCGATTCCAGCGCATTCGCGGAGTCGGCTCATTGGCAGACGTGACTCGCTTCGACCCCGAGCTCCAGGCCGCTGAACTCCCCGGGTGGGGGCGCAACATCTCGTACGTCTCTAACGAAGCGCGCTACTACAACTTCGAGGCCAAACGGCAGGTCGAACTGGATTCGGTCGTAGCAACCGAGGTCGTGTTCTGGGAGGGCGAGGTCATCGAACAATTCGAAGACATCGACATTGAGCTCCCGTCAGCAGAGGAGATGGCCACCTTCGATACTCTTGAGTTGGACGTCACTCAGCGATGCCCGGACCCGAACGCGCTCGAAGAAGACAACTGCGGAGAGTGGAACTACGTGGCGCACCTGTGGCTCTACGAGGCAGAAGGCGAGGAAGAGACCCGCGTGGAGCTCGCTCGACACGTCACCACCTACCAGCGCGAGGGACGCTGGATTTTCGACATGACGCCGGCCCTGGTTCACCTGCGCGAAGGCGGTACTCGCCAATTCCGCTGGGAGTGGGCACCGGAGTCGAACGTTCAACCGACGTCGACGTACCTGACGCTTCGCTTCTCGAATCAAGACAAGGGCTACCAGCCGATCGAGATCGATGAGCTTTGGGGGGGCCAGCGCTTCAACGCT